>NZ_JAQLOI010000001.1:650602-975903 GCF_028204155.1 Vibrio algarum
TTCGTTCAGTCCTGAATGAATGACTTCAACAGGAACATTGAATCGTCTTTTGAACCGATTGATAGTCTGGGGCGTTAACCCTATTTCGGGAACAAGAACTAAAGCTTGTCGGCCCGAGTCCAAAATAGGTTTGATTAGATTTAGGTAAACCTCTGTTTTACCGGAACCGGTCACACCTTCTAAAAGGTAACAACCAAAGCGTCGGTTACTGTTGACAGTTGCGATTGCGACGGCTTGTTCTTCATTTAGCTTTGGTTTGTCCTCTGAGTTTTCAATCTGTT
Organism: Vibrio algarum; assembly: GCF_028204155.1. Lineage (NCBI taxonomy): Bacteria > Pseudomonadati > Pseudomonadota > Gammaproteobacteria > Vibrionales > Vibrionaceae > Vibrio > Vibrio algarum. The sequence goes on from NZ_JAQLOI010000001.1 coordinate 650,884, forward strand.
CTGGCCAAAGTGTTGCTTTAGGTTTTGTTTCAGTAGAGGAAATCCATCCTTTTTCATTTAGCGTTTTTAATACGGAGCTGGAGATTTCTTCATCTATCATTTGTTGATGGGGTATTGATCCGTTTTCAAGTAAATGCATTACTTTGGCTTGCTTCACTGCCCGACCAAAGCCACTCATTAATTGATTTTTACCTGCTTCTGTTATCTGCCATTCAATCAGCGAAGCAAATTCAGCTGACTTTCCTTTTCTTAACGCTGTTGGGAGCGCATTGCTGAGGGTTTCACCTAGAGGGTATTGGTAGAATTGACTGCACCAATTGAGCAGTGTGTAAAGGTTATCTGGCCAAATGGGTTCTACATCTAATACTTGTTTGATGCTTTTTAACTGATCGATTGGAAAGTCCGACTGATGAACCATTGCGGTAACGATACCAACAAGGGTTTGCCGGCCAAATGAGACAGAAACACGACCGCCAACGACTGGAAATTGATGAGCTTGAATTAGGTAATCAAACTTTTTGTCTAGTGGCACTGGCAAGGCAATTTGAGCTATGGATGGTCGCATTATTGATGGTTAATCAGCTAAGTGAAACGAAGGGTTAGTGTAGTTGATACGCTGCTTAATTACGAGAAATGCTGATTTTCTGGGTCATAAAGTAGTGAACTATCTAAAAAGCCTATTGGTGGGGTGTGGTACCGAAGAAGTGAACTAGGTGAAAAAAGGAGAAATTGTAGAAAAAAGATTCAAATTAGTTGATCCCAGTGCGTTGTTTCATTACTATACTGCGCCTTGACGGTATATCTATTTATACCATGTTATGTAAATACGTGTGGTGTCCGGCTTAGAATCGGATGGCGACACGGCCTATAATGAGGTTTTCCCATGAAAACAGGTATCCACCCTGAATATAAAGCAGTTAAAGCAACTTGTTCTTGCGGCAACTCTTTCGAGTTTAACTCGACTCTAGCAAAAGAATCTATCCACCTAGACGTATGTGACAAATGTCACCCGTTCTACACTGGTAAGCAACGTATCGTTGATACTGGCGGCCGTGTTGATCGCTTCAACAAACGTTTCGGTGCACTATCTAGCAAATAATTGCTATGTTGTAATTCCGAATTTAAAAGGACGCTTAGGCGTCCTTTTTTGATCGTATATCTAATAACAAAACTTTATGACGTTAATCCGTTTCGGTATAGGAAGTTTTGTTTCTATCATTTACTATCTACCCGAATACAGACGAGTACTTTTTAAAATCACCCCTGCCTAATAGAAACTGGAACTAAATCTTATGTCCGAAGACAACCAACAAGATGACTTTCGTCAACAAGCACTTCATTATCATGCTTACCCTACTCCGGGTAAAATTGCAGTAGCACTGACTAAACCAGCGGATTCAGCTGAAGATCTAGCCTTAGCATACAGCCCAGGTGTTGCTGAGCCGGTGAGAGAGATCGCACAGAATATTGATAATGTGTATAAATATACGGCAAAAGGTAACACGGTTGCTGTGATTTCTAACGGTACTGCTATCTTGGGTTTGGGCAATTTAGGTCCTATGGCATCAAAACCAGTAATGGAAGGTAAAGCATTACTCTTTAAACGTTTTGCTGGTTTAGATTCTATTGATATCGAAGTGAAACATCGCACTATTGAAGAGTTTGTTAATACCGTTTCCGCTATTGCCGATACTTTTGGTGGGATCAACCTAGAAGATATTAAAGCCCCCGATTGTTTTGAGATAGAGCGTCAGTTGATCGAACGCTGCGATGTGCCGGTATTCCACGATGATCAACATGGTACGGCTATCGTCACTGCGGCAGGCATGCTAAATGCTATTGAACTCCAAGGTAAAACACTTGCCGATTCAACGATTGTTTGTCTTGGTGCTGGTGCCGCAGCTACAGCGTGCATGGAGCTATTGATTAAGTGTGGCGCGCAGCGAGAAAAAATCTATATGTTGGATCGTAAAGGTGTGATCCATACTCGCCGAGAAGATCTCAATGAATATAAGAAAATGTTTGCGAATAATACAGATAAACGTACGTTGGAAGATGTTATTGAAGGTGCAGACTTGTTCTTAGGTGTTTCTGGCCCGGATCTATTACCTGCGGAAGCACTCAAACTTATGGCCGATAAGCCAGTGGTATTTGCATGTTCGAATCCAGATCCTGAAATAAAACCAGAAATAGCGCATCAAGTAAGAGATGATCTCATTATGGGTACTGGTCGTTCTGATTACCCAAACCAAGTAAATAATGTTATCTGTTTTCCATTTATTTTCCGTGGCGCTCTAGATGTGCGTGCAAGTGAAATAAATACAGAAATGAAACTGGCTGCGGTTGAAGCGATACGTCAACTTGCTAAAGAGCCTGTTCCTGAAGAAGTATTGAAGGCGGCAGGGGTAAGTAAGTTAGAGTTTAGCAATGAGTATATTATTCCTAAACCGATGGATCCTCGTTTACTACCTCGCGTGGCGAAAGCGGTTGCGATAGCAGCGGTAGAATCTGGCGTTGCAAGAATTGAGCTACCAAAAAATTATATGAGTTAATATCGGTTCAATATAGATGTCGTTATCACCACTTTTGTGGAGGTAACGACATCGGTTTCGTCAGGATAATAGGTATAGATAACCTTAATCGAGCAGCATTACACGAAAGTGTTATTTAGAACGACTTTTTTCAAGCTTATTATTTACTCTTCATCAAACGCTTCAAATTCAATTCCCATTTCTGTCATTAATTTTTTAACTTCAGTTGGAATATCATCAGGGCGATCTTTTCTCAAATCTTCATCTGTTGGTAATGGCTGACCTGTATATGCGTGTAGAAATGCTTCGCAAAGTAACTCGCTATTCGTTGCATGTCGTAAATTATTAATTTGACGGCGGGTACGCTCATCAGTCAAAATTTTCAAAACTTTCAGAGGGATAGAAACGGTGATCTTCTTAACTTGTTCACTCTTTTTTCCGTGCTCTGCGTATGGACTTATGTATTCGCCATTCCAATCAGCCATTGCTCACCTTTTGTCAAAATAGTCATAAAATAATTATGGAATAGAATTCTAGCGGGATTTACCGCCATAAGCAAAGACATATAGACGTCTAGAGGTATTGACGTCTCAAAAAACTAGCAGTAAAGTGTCTTGATATTGATTCTAATGTCCGGGATTCAGTTATAGTTAGCCCATAAAGAAAATAAAAACGGATTTTATCGAAAGGAAAGCCAGCTCATGACACAAAAGAAACCTGCCACTATCGCCGTTCGAACGGGTATTGAAACTGACTCTCAGTTTCATGCCGTTGTGCCTCCAATTTACTTATCGACTAATTATAGTTTTCCTAGTTTTGGTGATGTGCCGAAATATGACTACACGCGATCAGGCAACCCAAATCGAGGCATGTTAGAGCTCGCACTTTCTGAACTGGAATCAGGAAGTGGTGCAGTTGTGACAAACTGTGGTACATCAGCATTAAATTTATGGGTTTCTGCTTTTATTGGCCCCAATGATCTTATTGTGGCACCTAATGACTGTTATGGGGGCACTTATCGGCTATTTAATACGAGGGCACAAAAAGGCGACTTTAATGTTCTCTTTATCGATCAGTCAGACCAACAAGCACTTGAGTCCGCTCTGGCTAAAAAACCTAAATTGGTTCTTCTAGAAACGCCGTCAAACCCACTTGTAAGGGTTGTTGATATAGAAGAGACGTGCAAGAAAGCACATGCTGTTGATGCGTTGGTTGCAGTCGACAATACCTTTATGACACCTATATACCAAAAGCCTATAGAACTGGGTGCTGATTTTGTGATTCACTCAACGACCAAATATATAAACGGCCATTCGGACGTCATTGGTGGTGTAATAGTAACCAAGACTAAAGAGCATGCAGAAGAGCTTGCATGGTGGGGGAATTGTATTGGAGCAACAGGAACGCCTTTCGATAGCTATATGACATTGCGTGGGATAAGAACGCTAGGGGCTCGTATGAGAATACATGAAGAAAGCTCCCAAGCTATTTTAGCTTTCCTATCTAAACAGGAACTTGTCGGAACTATATATCATCCAAGCCTTCCTGAGCATCCGGGCCATGAGGTTGCTAAGAAGCAACAATCTGGTTTTGGCTCAATGTTAAGTTTTGAATTTAATGGTTCAATGGAAAAACTAAAAGAGTTTGTTGGCGCACTTACTCTCTTTTCTCTAGCAGAATCGCTTGGTGGTGTAGAAAGTTTGATATGCCATCCAGCGTCAATGACTCATAGAGCAATGGGTGAAGAAGCACTTAAAGAGGCTGGCATCGCTCAGTCTTTACTGAGATTATCGGTTGGACTGGAAGACAGTGAAGATCTAATTGAAGATCTAACAAACGCATTTAACAAAGTTCAGGAGACAGTCTAAATGACAGTTACGCGTCAACTTCACAAGTTTGGTGGAAGCAGCTTAGCTGATGCAGAGTGTTATAAACGTGTAGTTAATATTCTTGCTGAGTACTCTCAAAGTGAAGATTTAATTGTTGTGTCTGCCGCTGGGGATACGACCAACCAACTTATAAATTGGTTAAGTGCGTTAAAAAAAGATGGACGAACAGCGCATGAGTTACTTATGTCGTTACGTCATTTTCATTCGACTTTGATAGAGCAGCTATTAGAATCTCCAAATGAATTATTGGATCGTCTTCATACGGAATTTTCTGCTTTGGGTGATTTACAAATTCCATTGACTCTGGAGCAAGAAGCTCAGGTTCTCGGACATGGAGAAATATGGTCATCGAGGTTGCTTTCTGCACTTCTATCTCAAGCAGAAATGCCTGCAGTGGCAATAGATTCACGAGATTTTTTAAGGGCTGATATTGGCACGCAGCCAGAGGTAGACCGTTCAAATTCTTGGCCGCTATTAAAAGAAGTATTAGCGCAGCATTCTCAGCATCGACTTGTTGTTACAGGTTTTATGGCTAAAAATCGTCAAGGTGACACGGTTTTACTTGGTCGAAACGGATCAGATTATTCCGCTACGGTGATTGGTGCGTTAGCGGAAACGAGCCGAGTGACTATTTGGAGTGATGTATGTGGTGTATATAGTGCCGATCCTCGCAAGGTTAATGACGCGTGCTTACTTCCCCTTCTCCGACTTGATGAAGCGAGCGAATTAGCTCGATTGGCTGCACCTGTTTTACATAGTAGAACTTTGCAACCGGTCGCACAGAGTACAATGGATTTAGAGCTTAGATGTAGCTATCAACCTGAAGCCGGGTCCACTCGAATAGAGAGAGTATTGGCCTCTGGTAGAGGAGCCAAGATAGTTACCTCGTTAGATGAAGTGTTGCTTATTGAATTGTTGTTTAGTCATGCTCATGAGTTTGAAAGAGCCAAAGACGAAGTTTTACAAAGCTTGCAACGAGCGCAACTCCAACCGCTAGCCTATGAAGTTCAAGCGGATCAAGGTGAATTGCTTCTTGCTTATACCGCTGAAGTTGCTTCTGGTGCTCTTGGTTATTTACATGATGCTGCAATTGAAGCTGATATCCGTCTAAAAGAGGGTTACTCGATGGTTGCTGCTGTTGGTGCAGGAGTGACAAAAAACCCAATTCATAGCCACGGTTTTTATCAACAGCTTAAAAATGCCCCCGTTGAGTTTATGTGTGATGCAGAATCAGGCTTGAGCTTAGCCGCTGTTTTACGAACGTCAGATACCTCAGTTCTTGTACAGGGTATCCATACTCAGCTCTTTCAGGCGCAAAAACGCGTTGGGTTGGTATTGTGTGGTAAAGGAAATATTGGATCAAGTTGGCTAGAACTATTTTCTAAACAGCAAACTGAATTAGAGAAGCGTCGAGGTATGAGTTTTGATTTGATTGGCATTGTTGGCAGTCAAACCTACTGGATGGACTTTAATGGTATCGACTCAGCAAGTGTTGTTAATCGTTATGATGATGAAGCTATCGACAGTAATGGTGATGATTGGTTAGAGCAACTTAGTCATCAACAAGAATACGATGAAGTCATTGTGTTAGACGTGACTGCAAGCGAAGCGGTTTCGATGAAGTATCCTGATATTGCTGAAAAGGGTTTCCATCTTATTTCAGCAAATAAAGTGGCTGGTTCAGCTTCTAGCGACTTTTATCACAAAGTACAGGATGCTTTTACAAAAACTGGTCGGCATTGGTTCTATAACGCAACGGTTGGAGCCGGTTTACCTATTAACCATACCGTTCGCGATTTACGAGAAAGCGGTGATGAGATAACAGCACTTTCTGGGATTTTTTCTGGTACGTTATCTTGGCTTTTTCAGCAATTTGACGGTTCTGTCCCATTCAGTGAGCTTGTAGAGTTAGCTTGGCAACAAGGGTTAACTGAACCTGATCCTCGTTGTGACTTAGATGGTTCCGATGTAATGAGGAAATTGGTGATTCTTGCTAGAGAGTCAGGTTTAAAGATTGAACCTGAAAGTGTGAAAGTCGAATCTCTTATCCCCGAACAATTGAAAGATTTGTCTATTGACCAGTTTTTCGATCAAGGTCAACTGTTAAGTGAGCAGCTCGCGGAGCGGTTGGAGAAAGCGCAACGTGAAGATAAGGTTTTGCGTTATGTTGCCCGGTTACAAAGAGGTGGTAAGGCAACCGTTGGAATAGAAGAGCTAAATAGAGAACACGCATTGGCAAACTTACTTCCATGTGACAATATTTTTGCTATAGAAAGTGCATGGTATAAAGATAATCCTTTAGTTATTCGAGGCCCTGGTGCCGGCAGAGAAGTCACCGCAGGCGCGTTGCAATCAGATATTAATCGTATATCTAATTTGCTTTAGTTTTCATATTAAAATTAATCCCCATGCAAATGGGGATTTTTCTTATTTTAGTTAGGTCTTGAACAATTCTCACCAGTTACATGAAAAAAGTTCATGATCATCGTGTTGACATTGATCTCATTTCATTACATTCTACAGACATATAGACGTCTAAACGTCAAAATAATAAAACAACACAACATCTATCAGCCCCGAATGGGAGAGAACTATGAGTTATTCACACGCTAGTCATCTAGACGCCTTGAATCAGAATATTGCGGAGCTTGGTGACATTAATGTCTCTTTTGAATTTTTCCCGCCAAGCAGCGAAAAAATGGAAGAAACCCTGTGGAACTCAGTTCATCGGTTGAAAACGCTTCAACCTAAATTTGTTTCTGTTACCTATGGTGCAAACTCTGGTGAGCGCGATCGTACCCATTCCATAATTAAAGAAATAAAAGAGCAGACAGGCTTAGTGGCGGCTCCACACTTAACCTGCATCGACGCAAGCCGCGATGAGCTTGTAGAAATAGCAGAAGACTATTGGACAAACGGTATCCGTAATATTGTCGCTTTACGTGGTGATATCCCCGCTGGTGGCGGTGCACCTGATATGTACGCATCCGACTTAGTGACGTTGCTTAAATCACGTCATGATTTTGATATCTCAGTCGCGGCATTTCCTGAGGTGCATCCAGAAGCAAAAAGTGCCCAGTCAGACCTACTTAATCTGAAAAGAAAAGTGGATGCGGGTGCTAACCGCGCAATCACTCAATTTTTCTTTGATGTTGAAAGCTACCTCAGATTCCGAGATCGTTGTGTGAGTGCTGGTATTGATGTAGAGATTGTACCGGGAATTCTACCAGTATCTAACTTTACTCAAGCGTCTCGCTTTGCAGCAATGAATCATGTGAAAGTTCCAGGATGGATGGCTCAGCAGTTCGCTGGTTTAGAAGATGATCCAACAACTCGTCAATTAGTTGGTGCAAGCCAAGCGATTGATATGGTTAGAATCTTGAGTAGGGAAGGAGTAAAGGATTTTCACTTCTATACACTAAACCGAGCAGAAATGACGTTTGCGTTGTGTCATACACTCGGTGTAAGACCAACAAAATAAAGTGAACCGATAAACATAACGATAAAAGGGTTGATGTATGTACATCAACCCTTTTATGTTTTAGAAACAAAGGAATGAACTGGCTCGTCCTAATCCATTGATTCTATTTCTGCATAGACTTCTTCTGCCCAACCTACCCAAGCTTCACGTATAATTAGGTTACGTCTAAGCGTAAGACGTTCTAATTTAGCATGCCTGTCTAGTTTGGTTGGATCACCATAATAAGTTGCTTCAATCTCTTTGTAATGATTGACTAACTGTTTAGATTCACCAATAAGTGTCGAGACTTGTTCTTTGAAAGAATCCGCAGATTCTATAGCGCAAGCCATTAACTTAGCGCTGAATTCATCTCTAACAGTTGGTTGTGCTGTAGGTAGTTCAAACCACTCGCCTAATGCACGACGTCCGGCTTCTGTAATTGAATAAACTTTTCTATCTGGTTTGCCGTCTTGTGGCTGTAAAACACAAGTGACGAGTTCATTTTGAGCCATTTTATTGAGCTCTCTATAAACTTGCTGATGACTCGCTTTCCAAAAATAGCCGATACTATATGAAAACTCTTTGGTGATATCGTACCCGGTAGCATCACGAGTGCTTAAAACGGTAAGGATTACGTGTGGTAATGACATGTCTTAAATCCAATAATTAGTAATATAAAAACTCACATCTTTGAACTGCGTACGTGCTTTATGACACTCATCAATTTGCAGTTCAGAATAACGATAAATCTGCGTTTATTCGTTACTCTTATCTTCAGCCGATATTCACCTAGAAGCCTGTGGAGTTTGATTCCTTATTATTGTGCTTGTTATTAGTATAGTCGATATTTGGAGCACAATGGGGCGTAAGCATACCATTAAATTTTGTTGTGAAAATCAAAAAAAGGGGCAAATTGTCTCAAAAGGATGATAAATCTCTCAGGGTGGAGAAAAAACAGGACAATATGCTGTAAAGGTGAGGCATTATGTCCTGTTTTTGGGTTTAATTACTATCCTGTGTTGCGCATGCCAGCAGCAATGCCTGCGATTGTTACCATCAATGCTTCTTCTAGTTCGGAAGATGGCTCATCTGCTTGACGAGTCCGGTATAACAGCTCTGCTTGAAGGATGTTCATCGGTAAAACATAAATGTTACGTAATCGGATCGATTCTAGCCCCCACGGATCACTTTGCATTAAGTTTTCATTGTTCTCTACATTAAGAACCGCTTTAATATCTTTTTGCAACTGGTCTCGTAATTGATCCCCTAATCGCCAAAGTGATTTATCTGTTAGCCTTTGATCATAATAGCGTGAAATCTCAATATTCGATTTTGAATAAACCATTTCTAGCATACCAAGGCGGGTAGAAAAGAAAGGCCATTCGCGACACATCTCTTCTAATAAGTTCTGGTGACCTTTGTCGATAGAGTACTGTATCGATTCACCAGCCCCTAACCAAGCAGGTAAAACTAATCTGTTTTGGCTCCAAGAGAATATCCAAGGAATCGCTCTTAAGCTTTCAACGCCGCCGTTAGGGTTTCTTTTGGATGGTCGTGATCCCAAAGGTAACATACCAAGCTCTCGCTCTGGTGTCGCGGCCCTAAAATACGGAACGAAGTCAGGTTCACCCCTAACAATAGAACGGTACGCTTCACAGGAAACTTGTGACAGAACCTCCATTAGATCGCGCCATTCTTGTTTTGGGCTAGGAGGTGGTAACAAGTTAGCTTCAAGAATAGCACTCGCGTATCGATTAAAGCTGTTTACAGCTATATCTGGCAAGCCAAGCTTGAAACGAATCATTTCACCTTGTTCAGTGACTCGTAGGCCACCTTTTAGGCTTTTTGGTGGCTGAGAAAGGAGTGCCGCATGTGCTGGAGCCCCACCGCGACCTATTGTGCCTCCACGGCCATGGAAGAGTGTTAGCTCGATATTCGCTTCTTCACATACGCGGACTAACGCATCCATAGCACTATATTGAGCCCAACCAGCTGACATCACACCAGCATCTTTAGCTGAATCAGAATAACCAATCATGACCATTTGGTGATTTTGGATAAAGCCTCTATACCAATCTATCTCGAGTAACTGTTTGATTACGGCTTCTGAATTGTTCAAGTCATCTAGTGTTTCAAAAAGTGGACATACATCCATTCGGAACTGACAACCAGACTCTTGAAGTAGTAAGTGTACCGCGAGTACATCTGATGCAGTTCTTGCCATTGAGATGACGTAAGAACCAAATGCCTCACGAGATTGACTAGCAATTATCCTACAGGTGTCTAAAACCTCTTGAACCGGTTCAGAAGGCTGCCAGTTGCGAGGGAGGAGCGGTCGTTTTGAACTTAACTCATTGACAAGAAATGAAATTTTATCTTGTTCACTCCAATGATCATAATCACCAATACCTAAGTACCGTGTGAGTTCCGAAAGTACATCTGAGTGACGAGTACTTTCTTGACGAATGTCTAAACGTACAAGGTGGACACCGAATGCTTTCACTCGACGTAGACTATCGAGCAGTGAACCGTCAGCAATGACACCCATTCCGCATTGATGTAGCGATTGATAACAAGCGTAAAGAGGAGTCCATAACTGTTCAACATTCTCTAATATGGCTTTATTCGGAACGTCAGTTCGATTAATTTTTGCGTCTAACACTTCGAGTGTATCGGTTAACAGTGTTCTGATTTTTTTTAATACGGCGCGATAAGGTTCATGCTCTTCGCCGGCAAGTTGTCTAAGTTCGTCAGTACATTCGATCATAGATAGCTCACTGACGAGTTCATTAATATCGCCTAGATATAGATCAGCGGCTTTCCAGCGCGATAGGTGAAGAACCTCATGAGTAATCTCATGAGTCACAAATGGGTTGCCATCTCTATCGCCACCCATCCAAGAAGAAAAATGAACCGGACGAGCATCAATAGGAAGCCCTTCGCCAAGATAATCCGTCACTCGGTCATTGAATTCTCGTAAAAACTCAGGTACTGCTTCCCATAATGAATTTTCTACAACGGCAAAGCCCCATTTGGCCTCATCAAGAGGAGTTGGTCGCTCTTTACGCATATCATCAGAATGCCACGATTGAGCAATGAGCTGCTCTAATCGGCGCTCTTGTTTCACTCTTTCTCTCGAGGAAAGATCACTTAGTTCAAGCTGGGAAAGGCATTTATTAATTTTTACTAGCTTGTTGATCATAGTTCGACGAGCTATCTCAGTCGGGTGTGCAGTGAGAACCAGTTCAATATTGAGATCTTTAATAGCCTGTGCGGTTTCTAACTTACTTACACTATTCTCGGTTAGCTTAGAAAATAATGTATGGATGACGTCGGGTTCGCAAATATTTGAATCACAATGGCGTGAAATCGTATGGTATTGTTCCGCGATGTTAGTCAAATTTAGAAATTGGTTAAACGCCCTTGCTACAGGGTTTAATTGATCATCAGGTAGGTTAGAAATAACCTGTATTAGTTCTTCGCGGGCTTGTTGATCGTTTTCTCTTTCGGCAGATTTAGACAGCTGGCGTATTAATTCGACTTTCTCTAAAATTTCTTCGCCATGTGCATTTTTTATAGTATTGCCAAGTAAGTGACCTAGTGTTCTCACGTTACTTTTTAAAGCAGCATATTTCTCGTTCATTTCCTTTCTGCCTCGTAATTTAATTACAGTATATTTTCGTCCTAAAGATACAATCTAGCGAATATCTGTGCTTAGAGTCAAATAAAGACAAAGACACAATGGCTTTAATGGTTTTAAATTGACTGTGATCATTTCTAAAACTCATTAGGTTATAGAGTTGTGAAATTTTATTTCACAACTCTATACATTACACAGAAGGTATTCAGCGAGCAATAAGACCTTATAACTAAAGACTAGAAGCAATATTGGCGAATTGCTTTGGAAAGAATGTTAATTGTAGGGTCGATAAATTCGAAAGCTAAAAATTCATCTGGTTGATGAGCTTGGTCAATAGATCCTGGTCCAAGAACCAATGTTGGGCATAATTGTTGTAAGAAAGGCGCTTCAGTACAGTAGTTTACGGTTTCAGAGTTCATTTCACATATGGTTTCCATTCCCGAAACAAAACTATCATCCTGTGAACACTCATAACCCGGAATAGGTTCATGCAGTGGACGAATCTCAATACGGTTTGGCCATTTGGCTTTAACTTCTTTTAGTGCGCCTTGGAGCATGTTGTCCAGACCATCAAGGCTTATTCCAGGAAGAGGACGTACATCATAATGAAGCTCGCAGCAGCCACATATACGATTAGCGCTATCGCCGCCATGTATATGCCCTAGATTTAGAGTGGGTGACGGAATGGCAAAGCCTGGATGATGATACTCTTTAACCAACTTATTTTTCAGTTGCATCAGTGCGTACATCACCTCATGCATTATCTCGATTGCGTTAACTCCCAACGCGGGGTCTGAAGAGTGGCCGGATTTACCCGTTACTCGTATCGCATTTGCAACATGTCCTTTATGCCCTCTAATTGGTACTAGGCTTGTTGGTTCGCCAATAATGCAATAATCTGGTTGTATTGGCGCTTCGTCGGTAAAGTGACGAGCGCCAAGCATGGTCGTTTCCTCATCACATGTAGCGAGTATATAAAGAGGTTTTGTCTGATTTTGCCAATCTATGTTTTTGACCGCTTCAATAATGAAGGCAAAAAATCCTTTCATGTCCGCTGTGCCTAAGCCATAAAAGCGATTATTCGCTTCTGTTAGTGCATGTGGGTCAAAATTCCATTGGCCTTGATCAAAAGGGACTGTGTCGGTATGTCCCGCTAATAATAGACCGCCCTCACCTTGTCCCCGTTTCGCGATTAGATTACATTTTCCTTTCTCAACTTCGACCACATCCACTTCGAAGGACATTTGCCTTAACCAGTCAGCCAATAGTTCAATGACTTGGCTATTTCCTTCATCCCAACTGGGGTCGGTTGAACTGATAGAAGAGGTCGAAATGAGCCCTTTGTATACATCGATAAATTTAGGTAATTGCATATTATCTTCGCTTCCCCTATTGACAGATAACCCTTAAGACGTTAAAAAGCATATTAAATCATTATTTGTGAATAAAAAACCGAATAATGACGTTTTTTGAGTATGAATAGTCAAGTTTGACTGTTGTTAGTTACCCAAGTATTTGGATAAGTCAAGATGTTAAAAACCACAATTATTGGTGCAAGCGGTTATACAGGAGCTGAGTTAGCTCTTATGGTTACAAGACACCCTGAGCTAACGCTATCAGGATTATATGTTTCCGCCAATAGTGTAGACGCGAATAAGAAAATCAGCACATTACATGGCAAGCTGTCCGGTGTCGTTGATATGAAGGTTCTACCACTAACTGATGTTGAAGCGGTAGCAAAGGCGTGTGATGTTGTTTTCTTAGCGACGGCGCACGAAGTTAGCCACGATTTAGCGCCTGAATTTTTAGCGCAAGGTTGTCAGGTTTTCGACTTATCTGGTGCGTATCGCGTTCAATCTGAAGGTTTCTACCCTAAGTTTTATGGCTTCGACCACAAACATACAGAGCTTCTGAACAGCGCTGTTTATGGGTTGGCTGAGTGGAACGAAAAAGAGATAAAAAATACTGACCTGATTGCTGTAGCAGGTTGTTACCCAACCGCCTCCCAGTTAGCCATTAAACCTCTAGTAGAAATGAATATGCTGGATCTCAATCAATGGCCAGTTATTAATGCGACAAGTGGTGTTACTGGTGCGGGTCGAAAATCGAGTATGACCAACAGTTTTTGTGAAGTGAGCTTGCAGCCTTATGGGTTGTTCACTCATCGTCATAAGCCTGAAATTGCTTCACATCTTGGTTGTGACGTCATCTTTACACCACATCTCGGTAACTTTAAAAGAGGCATTCTAGCTACGATCACTATGAAGCTCGCTACTGGTGTTACAGCTGAAGACGTAAATAACGCGTTTGAAAAAGCTTATCAAAATAAACCAGCGGTTCGTTTAAAGCATGAGAGTATCCCTAGAGTACAGGATGTAGAATTTACTCCTTTCTGTGATATCGGATGGAAGGTAGAAGGGGAGCACGTCATTGTAGTTTCCGCTATCGATAACCTATTAAAAGGTGCGTCTAGCCATGGGATGCAGTGTTTAAATATTCGTAACGGTTTTGAGCCGCTTACTTCACTTTTGTGAGAATTAATATGAATCAAGATCTAAAACCATTAGTGATTAAACTAGGCGGCGCAGCACTTTCATGTTCTGACACTCTAGGTAAACTTTTTAATGCGATTGAAAGCTACCAAAATCAGGCGAACAGAGAGTTAGTTATCGTTCATGGGGGTGGTTACCTTGTTGACGAGTTAATGGCAAAGTTACAGCTAGAGACAGTAAAGAAAAATGGTTTGCGTGTTACGCCTTATGACCAAATCCCAGTTATAGCAGGTGCATTGGCAGGTACTGCCAATAAATTGCTGCAAGGTGAAGCGGTTAGAAATGGTCTTAAAGCAGTTGGTCTTTGTTTAGCGGATGGTGGCTTGTGCAAGGTTGAAGAATTGGACCCAGAGTTAGGGGCAGTAGGTAAAGCGAGTGCAGGTGACGCCAGTGTACTTAAAGCGATATTGAAAACGGGTGCATTACCTATTATCAGTTCAATCGGATTAACAGAGAAAGGTCAGCTGATGAACGTAAATGCTGATCAAGCTGCAGTTGCTGTCGCGAGTTCTTTAGATGCAGAATTAGTACTCCTTTCAGATGTTAGCGGAGTGCTGGATGGTAAAGGTCACTTGCTACCTAACCTAGATAAGAAGCAAGCAGATGCACTGATTCAGGGCCGAGTTATCACAGATGGAATGATAGTTAAGGTGGAAGCAGCTTTAGACGCTGCAAACGAACTTGGTAGACCAATTGAAGTTGCAACGTGGCGTTACCCAGAAAAATTAAGCGAATTATTTTCAGGCAAGAGCATAGGTACACAGTTTTTGCCTCAGTAAAAATTTAGACAGACATAATTATTAAACACAACAATTTTTAAACCCGATGTACTGACCGCCAGAGCAGTCCGGGAGATCAGGAGAAATACTATGAGCAAGGTTGAAGTAAAAAAAGTAGTCGTAGCCTATTCCGGCGGTCTAGACACATCAGTAATCATTCCATGGTTGAAAGAGAACTATGACTGTGAAGTGGTTGCTTTTGTAGCAGATGTTGGCCAAGGTGCAGAAGAGTTGGAAGGTGTCGAGGAAAAAGCAATCGCTTCTGGCGCATCTGAAGTATACGTTGCGGATCTTAAAGAAGAGATGGTTAAAGAGTACATTTATCCTTCACTAAAAACAGGTGCGTTATATGAAGGTAAATACCTTTTAGGTACCTCTATGGCTCGACCAATTATTGCTAAAGCACAAGTGGAATGTGCTCGTAATGTTGGGGCTGATGCTCTTGCGCACGGTTGTACTGGTAAAGGTAATGACCAAGTTCGTTTTGAAGGTGCATTCGCTGCACTCGCACCAGATCTACATGTTATCGCCCCTTGGCGTGAGTGGGATCTAGTGAGCAGAGAGGAATGTTTAGATTACCTTGCTGAGCGTAATATCCCGTGCTCTGCATCATTAACTAAAATCTATTCTCGCGATGCAAACGCATGGCATATTTCGACAGAAGGTGGTGTTCTTGAGCAAACTTGGAACGCACCAAACGACGATTGTTGGGCATGGACAAAAAGCCCAGAAGAAGCTTCAAACGAAGCTGAATACGTAACAATAAAAGTAGAAAAATGCGAAGTTGTTGCGGTTGATGGCAAAGACATGTCGCCATACGAAGCTCTAATGTACCTAAATGATAAAGGTGTTGAACACGGAATTGGGCGTATCGATATCGTTGAAAACCGTTTGGTTGGTATGAAGTCTCGTGGTTGTTATGAAACTCCGGGTGGCACAATCATGATGGAAGCACTTCGTGCAGTAGAACAACTTGTTCTAGATAAGAGCTCATTTGAGTTCCGTGAAGAGTTAGGTGTAAAAGCGGCTCATTTAATCTACGATGGCCGTTGGTTTACTCCGCTGTGCGAATCAATTATTGCTGCATCAGAAAGCCTAGCACAAGATGTTAATGGCGAAGTGGTTATTAAGCTTTACAAAGGGCAAGCAACAGCTACTCAGAAGCGTTCTGATAACAGCTTGTACTGTGAAGCATTTGCAACATTCGGTGAAGATGAAGTGTATGACCAAAGTCACGCGGAAGGATTTATACGTTTGTATTCTTTAGCCAGCCGTATTCGTACTTTGAATTCGCAAAAGTAATTAGAATTTTTCAAAAGTAATAAAACAGAAGCTTGATTCTCGGTTGTATATCGCTAGTATCTACAGCCGCGTGTTAAGCTCTCAATAACACACCAACTAACAATAATAATTAGCTTCCGTTAAGATCAGGAGATACACAATGGCATTATGGGGCGGTAGATTTACCCAAGCAGCAGACACTCGGTTCAAAGATTTCAACGATTCACTTCGCTTTGATTACCGACTAGCTGAGCAAGACATTGTTGGGTCAATTGCCTGGTCTAAAGCACTTCGTTCTGTTGGTGTTCTTAATGAAATAGAGCAACAAAAACTCGAACTTGCTTTAAACGAGTTGAAGCTAGAAGTCATGGAAGACCCTGAGCAGATCCTTAAATCTGATGCAGAAGATATCCATAGCTGGGTTGAGCAGCAACTTATTGGTAAAGTAGGTGACCTAGGTAAAAAACTTCACACTGGCCGTTCTCGTAATGACCAAGTAGCGACAGATCTAAAACTATGGTGTCGTCAACAAGGTCAGCATCTACTCATTGTGCTGGATCGTTTGCAAAATCAACTTGTAGATGTAGCATCACAACATCAGGACACCGTTTTACCTGGTTATACCCACCTACAAAGAGCACAACCGGTTACATTCGCTCACTGGTGTTTAGCGTATGTTGAAATGTTTGAACGTGATTATTCTCGTCTTGGGGATGCTATCAATCGTCTTGATACCTGTCCGTTGGGCTCTGGTGCACTAGCGGGAACAGCGTATCCAATGGATCGTCAAGATCTTGCTCATAACTTAGGTTTTCGTCGAGCCACACGTAACAGTTTAGATTCGGTTTCAGATAGAGATCATGTGATGGAATTGATGTCTATCGCTTCTATCTCAATGTTGCACCTTTCGCGCCTTGCCGAAGATATGATTTTCTACAATTCTGGTGAATCTAATTTCATCGAATTAGCCGATACTGTTACATCAGGTTCATCCTTGATGCCGCAAAAGAAAAATCCTGACGCATTAGAACTTATTCGAGGGAAATGTGGTCGTGTATATGGTTCGTTAGCGGCGATGATGATGACCGTAAAAGCTCTTCCTCTCGCTTACAATAAAGATATGCAGGAAGACAAAGAAGGGTTATTCGACGCATTGGATACGTGGAATGACTGCATGGAAATGGCGGCCCTTTGTTTCGATGGTTTAAAAGTAAACAAAGAACGGACATTAGAAGCAGCGAAGCAAGGTTATGCTAATGCTACTGAATTAGCCGATTACCTTGTGGCTAAAAACATCCCATTCCGTGAAGCACACCACATCGTCGGTGTGGCTGTAGTTGGAGCGATTGAAAAAGGGTGTGCTTTAGAAGAACTATCGATTGAAGAGTTAAAAGTGTTCTCTGATGTTATCGAAGATGATGTATACGAGATCCTTACTATTGAATCATGCTTAGATAAGCGTTCAGCTTTAGGTGGTGTATCTCCTAAGCAGGTGGCCTATGCAGTTGATCATGCGCAGCAACGCCTAGAGAAGAGAAATGTCTCTGCAATTAAGGTTCGTGTAGCAAGATTAACCGATATTGACGCACTAGAAGGTATGGTTGCTTATTGGTCTAATATGGGTGAAAACTTACCTCGAAACCGTAGTGAACTTATACGAGATATTGGTTCCTTTGCAGTTGTTGAGCATCAAGGTGAAGTCACAGGGTGCGCTTCTCTCTATGTATACGACTCTGGTTTGGCGGAAATACGCTCTTTGGGTATTGAGGCTGGATGGCACAGACAAGGTCAAGGTACTGCGATTGTCCAACATTTAGTTGCAAAGGCAAAACAGATGGCAATACGAAAAGTCTTCGTATTGACTCGTACACCAGAGTTCTTCATGAAACAGAACTTCTTGCCAACATCGAAGAGTTTGCTGCCTGAAAAAGTACTAAAAGATTGCGAACAATGCCCAAGAATACACGCGTGTGATGAGGTGGCGTTAGAGTTTGATCTTTGCGAACAAACTATTATCCGAGTTAACGTGGCTTAATTTGTTGAAATTGAATGGAAAAATTACACCATTAGCATAGCCTTAAAAAAAGATCTTTTTTGTGGGAACATTTTAGAAAAAGCTCGGTCTTAATAAGTACCACTGCTTTTTCTTAGAAGAATATCTAAGAAAGCCCCTATCCGGATTGGATTAGGGGCTTTTTTCTTTTTATAAGACAATTTCACTGTACACAAAAATTTCAAAAAACCTTCACCTAACCGTTATCCCCTGTCACATATCTATCGCTAGCCTATTTAGTTGTTAAACATACACGTAGAAAATCATTTAATACTAAATCGGAGAAACCTTGTGAAGGGACATCATTTAGCTCTAGCTATCAGTGGTTTATTAGTCGGATTAACAGGCTGTAGCAATACGGAATCAAGTATTTCAACGGCCGTTGAAGTACCACAGCAGAACGATGCATGGTATACAGAAGCACAGGCCGCAATTGCAAAAGCAAAGGTCAATATGCCAATCGATAAGCCGGCAAAAAACGTTATCTTGTTCGTTGGAGATGGCATGAGTGTTGGCACCATTACGGCTGGTCGTATTTTTGAAGGCCAACGTCGTGGTTTACTTGGTGAAGAGTACAGTTTGGCAATGGAGAGCCTGCCGCATGCGGCACTAGTAAAGACTTATAACACCGATATGCAGATACCTGATTCTGCAGGCACTGCCTCTGCCATGGTTTCTGGTGTGAAGACTAAAGCGGGAACTATCTCAATCAATGACAACGTGCAACGTGGTTTTTGTAACACCGCTTTAGGTAATGAAACGACAACGGCATGGGAGCTAGCGGCTGAACGTGGTATGTCGGTGGGAGTTGTGAGTACCGCTCGTTTAACTCATGCGACACCCGCCGTAACCTATGCACACAGTGCAGATAGGAACTGGGAACATGACTTACCTAATATTGCAAAGAATCAAGGTTGTGTTGATATTGCTACTCAGTTCGTAAGCTTCGACAAAGGTAATGGTATTCAGGTTGCTTTTGGTGGTGGGCGTCGAGAATTTTTGCCAGTAGAAGTGATTGATCCTGAAGGAAAGAAAGGTAAGCGCAAAGATGGTCGTAATTTAATTGAAGAGTGGCAGGCGAAATACCCAGAAGGTCAATACGTTTATGATCAGGCCGGTTTCGACAATCTTGATGACAACACAACTCGAGCATTTGGCTTATTTGAAAGCAGCCATATGAAATATGAAGCGGATCGTCGTGGTGATGAACCTTCTCTGGCTGAAATGACTACCAAGGCAATTGATATTCTTTCAAAGAATGAAGAAGGCTATGTATTGATGGTAGAAGCTGGGCGCATCGATCATGCTCATCATGAAGGGAATGCAAAACGAGCCTTAGAAGATACCATTGCTTATGATGATGCAATTAGAGCGGCACTTGAAAATACCAACCTAGAAGACACGTTAATTATAGTAACGGCTGATCACGCTCATACCCTTGTTATGAATGGTTATTCGACCCGTGGCAACAATATACTTGGGTTGTCTAAATCTAAAGGTAAATTCAGTCAAGATGAGTTTGGTAAAAAGTACACCACACTTACTTATGGAAATGGCCCAGGGGCGGTTAAAACAGAGCGTTCTGATTTAACTGAACAGGAAGTATTGGCATTAGACTATAAACAGCAATCTCTTGTTCGTTTGAGTTCGGAAACCCATTCTGGTGAAGATGTAGCAGTCTTCGCTAGAGGTCCTCAAGCGTATCTTTTTCAAGGGGTCGTGGAGCAAAATTATCTATATCATGTTATGAATGAAGCATTAAGTCTTTCTAAATAAAATGAATTTAAATTTAATTATCGAACTGTAAAACACGAGATAAAATTAAGCCTTCTATTATTTAGGGGGCTTTTTTTCTGCATAGGAAAAACAACGAATTTAAACCAAAGGTGCAAAAATAGAAGAAAATTAAATCCGAACCCAGCGATGATTAACGCGATAGATTCAACACTTTTAAAGTCATCTCGAAAGGCAAACCACCAAATAACCCAACAGAGCACAGAAAGAACCGTTAATTGATCCATGCATCGTTTGCAACGGCCGATTTTTTTCCAGAACCAATTTTCCTTACAATACTTACAGGCCATTATTCGCTACCAGTTAAACACCTAGCTTGATTTTGAACTAGTCTTGAAAACAGTGCAATTATTACCTCCGATCTGATAAAAGTAGGCTTTTATTCAAAAAAAACGTGATTAAATCAAAAAATATGACTTCATCCGTAAAAAATTTGTTTTTCCCCTTGGGATCTTAACTCTTGTCCCCCACATATCTTTCACGCGCTGATAATTCAGCACTAAATTACATTAATGGAAACAACAATCAGGAGAGACGACCCGATGAATATTCGTCCTTTACACGACCGTGTTATCGTTGAGCGCAAAGAAGTTGAATCAAAATCTGCAGGTGGCATTGTGCTAACAGGATCTGCGGCAGAAAAATCTACTCGCGGTACAGTTCTAGCTGTAGGCAAAGGTCGTATTTTAGAAAACGGTACTGTTCAACCTTTGGACGTTAAAGTTGGTGATACGGTTATTTTCGCAGAAGGCTACGGCACTAAAACTGAGAAAATTGACGGTAAAGAAGTATTGATCATGTCTGAAAATGACATCATGGCTATTGTTGAATAAGCAAGCGTTGAGTAATTCACTCTTAAACGACAAGCAATATAAAAATAGAATTTAGGAAAGGATATTAAAGATGGCTGCTAAAGACGTAAAATTTGGTAACGACGCACGAATCAAGATGCTAGAAGGTGTTAACGTTCTGGCTGACGCAGTAAAAGTAACACTAGGGCCAAAAGGTCGTAACGTAGTACTAGACAAATCTTTTGGTGCACCAACGATTACTAAAGATGGTGTATCTGTCGCGCGTGAGATTGAGCTTGAAGACAAGTTTCAGAACATGGGCGCGCAAATGGTTAAAGAAGTCGCGTCGCAAGCAAATGATGCCGCTGGTGACGGTACAACAACCGCAACAGTGTTAGCACAATCAATCATTACTGAAGGCCTAAAAGCGGTTGCTGCGGGCATGAACCCAATGGACCTGAAGCGTGGCATCGATAAAGCTGTTATTGCGGCAGTAGAAGAACTTAAAGGCCTATCGGTTCCTTGTGCCGATACGAAAGCTATCGCACAGGTAGGTACAATCTCTGCAAACTCTGATGATACTGTTGGTAACATCATTGCTGAAGCAATGGAAAAAGTAGGCCGTGACGGTGTTATTACGGTTGAAGAAGGTCAAGCTCTTCAAGATGAGCTAGATGTAGTAGAAGGAATGCAGTTTGATCGCGGTTACCTTTCTCCATATTTCATCACAAATCAAGAAGCTGGTGCGGTTGAACTAGAGAACCCGTTCATTCTTCTTATCGATAAAAAAGTATCAAATATCCGTGAGCTTTTGACCACACTAGAAGCGGTAGCAAAAGCGTCTCGTCCACTTCTTATTATTGCTGAAGATGTAGAAGGCGAAGCTCTAGCAACACTTGTTGTAAACAACATGCGTGGCATCGTTAAAGCTGCAGCAGTAAAAGCACCTGGGTTTGGTGATCGTCGTAAGTCTATGCTGCAAGATATCGCTGTACTGACTTCTGGTACGGTTATCTCTGAAGAGATTGGTCTAGAGTTAGAAAAAGTGACTCTAGAAGATTTAGGTCAAGCTAAGCGCATTATCATCACTAAAGAAAATACGACTATTATCGATGGTCTTGGTGAAGAAACGATGATTCAAGGTCGTGTATCTCAAATTCGTCAACAAATCGAAGAAGCAACATCAGATTACGACAAAGAGAAACTACAAGAGCGCGTAGCTAAGTTAGCTGGCGGTGTTGCAGTAATCAAAGTTGGTGCTGCTACTGAAGTAGAGATGAAAGAGAAGAAAGACCGCGTTGAAGATGCACTTCACGCTACTCGCGCAGCCGTTGAAGAAGGCGTTGTTGCTGGTGGTGGTGTTGCACTTATCCGCGCAGCATCTAAAGTTGTTGGTCTTGAAGGTTCTAACGAAGAGCAAAACGTAGGTATTCGCGTTGCACTTCGTGCTATGGAAGCGCCATTACGTCAAATCGTAGAAAATGCGGGTGAAGAAGATTCAGTTGTTGCGAATAACGTTAAAGCTGGTGAAGGTAGCTATGGCTATAACGCAGCGACAGGCGAATACGGTGATATGATTGCAATGGGTATCCTAGACCCAACAAAAGTAACTCGTAGCGCGCTACAATTCGCAGCATCAGTTGCAGGTCTTATGATCACAACCGAAGCTATGATTACTGATTTACCAGCTAAAGACGCACCAGGCATGCCAGATATGGGTGGCATGGGTGGTATGGGTGGCATGCCGGGCATGATGTAGCGCGACAAGTGTCGCGTTAACTAGAGAGGGTAATTAATTACCCTCTTGACCAACTATTCCAAATATGGGATAGTTGGTACTCCTTAAGATCGAACCTAACAATAGTTAGGATAGGAAGCCCAATAGGGTAAAGGTCTGCCCACCGAAAGGAATGTAACAATTTCAAATCTAGCTAAACGGTATTTTTAATACTGTTTTTCACGCTGATACAAACAATATATGTATATTTTGCCGACTTTCCCTCAAGAGATTAGCTATCTCAATAATGGAATGTTCCTGCAAGTTTTTATGCATCTTACTATTTAGCACTATCTTCTCTGAACTGAGTTCAAAGAGCGCCTATTCCTGTGTTTTGCACTCGAATTGCGTTGTGTTTTATACCGCAAGGAATTTTACATTTTCATTTCTAAGTAATAGTGATGCCACTCCAGTAGCACGACTATTTCTTACCTCAAACTAGTTAACGTGACTTAAGCTCTTGTTTGTATTGTTTTACGCGCACTGTCTAACCGTGTAGATAAAACCAACTCTGTAGCGGGTTGTAGCCTAGGGATACTGCGTGTCTGGTAACGGACGGGTGGGAAGCTTCCTAACAATGTACTCCCCGCTTTGGGCATGGTTTTGCGTGAGCAATACTGTGGATTTTCGTAATGACTATGAAATGAGAGGCTAGGCTTAGCTGTATGGTTAACATATGTGAACTGCTGATAAACGACGTGAGCCTGAAATAGCGAAATGTCATTGCTACGCTATGACCAAAAGGTACGTGGATAGGTTTCTCTTTTACATCTAGGGAAACGCTACCGTTAATGCCACCGTTGAATAGGCAGAACCTAACCAGCTGTGTACAAGCATGGGAACTTGGTAAGCCCGATAATCTGCCTTATAGGCAGGGGAACCGTAAGGTGAACTGTTGGATTAGCGGGTATAGGATCGATGGAAAAAGCGAATGTCTGATGGTAATAGTCGGGATAGGGACAGCTGTTCTAACGTGAAAGCGTGCCCACTTCCATTGAGGTCTTTAATCGCAAAACCATTTGCAAAGCTAAAGGGCTAATTCTAAGAAATTAGCATTATGTACTACTCCCCATAGGGTGAAGATCTTTCACCTTATGGGTGAGATATCTTTGCTGTTTGTGGAGAAATACTTCCAGAGGATAGCAAGATGAGTACAACGACAGGCGTACCTGCATTCTCGCGCTCTAATGAGAGTTGGCATTCCATTGATTGGGAAGCCTGCCACATTTCGGTGAAGAGGCTGCAAACGCGAATTGCGAAAGCAACAATAGAAACTGATTGGCGACAAGTAAAGAAGCTACAACGTATGTTGGTACGCTCCTTTTCAGCCAAAGCATTAGCGGTTCGAAAGGTAACTGAGAACCGAGGGAAGAACACCGCTGGAGTTGATAAGGTAACTTGGAATACACCAGTTAAGAAATGGGATGCTATCAATGAATTGAAGCGCAAAGGCTACAAGCCCAAACCGCTGAGACGAGTTTACATTCCGAAATCAAATGGCAAATTGCGTCCACTAGGGATTCCGACAATGAAGGATAGAGCTATGCAGGCTTTATACCTTCTGGCTCTTGAGCCTGTGTCAGAAACCAAAGCAGATCGTAATAGTTATGGATTTCGCCCCAATCGAAGTACAGCTGATGCCATAGAGCAATGCTTTGTGAACCTCAGCCGGAAAAACAGCGCCCAATGGGTGTTGGAAGGGGATATCAAAGGGTGTTTTGACAATATCAGCCATGACTGGTTAATTAATAATGTCCATATGGACAAAACGGTGCTCAGGAAGTGGCTCAAAGCTGGGTATATGGAAAGCGGGAAATTGAATCCTACGGAGGCAGGAACACCACAAGGAGGGATAATTTCTCCGGTGCTTGCTAATTTGGCTTTAGATGGTCTGGAATCGGTGCTTGAATCCCATTTTGGGAAGAAGAACACCAAAGCTAGTTACAAGACTAAGGTCAACTATGTGCGTTATGCGGATGATTTCATTATCACTGGTATTTCGAAAGAACTGCTCGAAGATGAAGTATTACCATTAGTGAAAGCCTTCATGGCTGAGCGAGGGCTGAAACTGTCAGAGTCTAAGACGCTGATAACACATATAGATAAAGGATTTGATTTTCTGGGGCAGAACTTACGCAAGTACAAAGGCAAGATGTTAATCATGCCGGCGAAGAAAAGCGTTAAGCAACTGCTTTCGAACGTGAAAGCTTATTTGGATTCACACAAAACAGCTTCGGCTGCGGCAGTGATATCTAAACTGAATCCGATGATTCGGGGATGGTGTAACTACCACCGACACATCTGTTCAGATAGAGCCTTCAAGTACGTGGACTATCGTATTTGGCAAATGCTCTGGAAGTGGTGCAGACGTATCCATAAAAACCGCCGTAAACGCTGGATTAGAGCTAAATACTTTAAAACAGTGGATAAGCGAAATTGGGTATTTAGTGCACCAAGAAAAGGAGAGGATGGATACTATCGATTAGCATATGCTTCGAGAGTTGATATCGTAAGACATGTAAAAATCAGGGCTAGGGCGAATTGTTACCTACCGGAAGATGAACAGTATTTCGAAACCTTTAAGGTCAGGAAGCTGAAATCTTCGTTAGCAGGAAACATGAAGCTATGGGCATTGGCGAAACGTCAGGACTATAAATGTGCTGTTTGTAATCAGGTCTTTAAGACTGAGGACGAATGGGATGTTCACCATATTATTCGTAGAGTAGATGGGGGTTCTGATAAACAGTCAAACCTGACGTTGCTTCATATGAATTGTCACAAGCAAATTCATAGTAATTGCGGTTGAATTTTATTCAATCGACCGCATATAGAAAGAGTGGGCAATCAACCCCGTTGTCGCTGATGATAAGGTGGCTCAAAGGTTTTGATAGTGTCTATTGTGTACCGGGTGCAAAACTAGTCCCACCTAAAAGGTCCCTAGGAGGTTAGTGGAACCTTAACCGCTAGACGAAGCTACCATTTGGCGCTCTCGTCGCGTGTTCGTCATCACGCTAAAAAGACGTGGGCTGCGTGCTGTAAGCAGTACAAAATAACAGTATCGGTATACACAATTGGTGCAGTCATTATCTGCTGTAGGAATATGATCTAGACATTGAACTACAAACCGCCGGGCAGGGCGGTATATAAATCCTGGATTTAACGTCTAGGCGCCTAGATCTTATTGAAGGCTATCGCCATGAAATTTGATCTACGGGTATCAGTTATTTTTAACGTTTCGAATGTAATCTATGCCTTAACGGGCTTATTGCTTGCTTTGAATCAATTAGGATGGCTGTGATCCCTGCTGAACTTACTTCGGTAAGTTCGGCACTCTTTCTAGCTGGCTTGCTTTTTGGAGTAGGCTTATAAAGGCTTGAGCCGTGTGCGGGGAAACTCGCACGCACGGTTCTTAGGGAGGGGTAGTCAGTAATGGCTGCTCCTTACCCGCCAAAAAGATTTAGCCTCTCACCACTGACTTGATAGCGGCATTGAATGTGCTCATGTACGGATGTACATTTAGCGCATTCGCCTTGTTCTAAAGTCACTCAGTAAAGAGAATTCTAAACCTAATTGTTATTGGAAACCGAAGTGTACAGACGCTTCGGTTTTTTTGTGCGTGTAGTAAATAGTGGAATTACTAGTTAGGCTTATGAAGTATGCTATCTAATTAAAAAGGAAAAGAGATTAAGTGAAATCAGTCATCCGTATACGTGCTTACACGTCTGAGGACGCCAGAGAATTGAAAACGCTATTTTTTGATACTGTGCATAATGTTAATAAGAGAGACTACTCAGAAAGCCAAATAAAGGCTTGGGCATCTGAAGAGATTACCTATGAGTCTTGGCGTGTTCTTATGGAAAAACTGACGCCTTTTGTTGCAGAGATAGATAACAAAATTGTCGGCTATGCTGATCTTCAGCCTGATGGCTTGATTGACCATTTCTATGTAGGACATCAATATCAAAAGCGAGGTGTGGCTGGTGCATTAATGCAGCGTATTTATCAACAGAGTAATCAGAACAATCTATCGCGTATTTATTCTCATGTCAGCGTTACGGCGAAGCCTTTTTTTGAACATTGTGGTTTTAAGGTAATAGAGGAACAACAAGTAGATATTAGAGGGCAGCAGTTGACTAATTTTGTGATGGAACTGACGACTTTAAAGATGTTGTAGAGATAAAAAAAGCAGCGTAAACGCTGCTTTTTAATCATGTTATAACGGTGTTATTAACGCGTACCGTAAACTACAATCGTCTTACCGTGTGCAGAAATTAAATTCTGCTCTTCCAGCATCTTAAGAATACGACCAACAGTCTCACGTGAACAACCTACAATCTGACCGATCTCTTGACGAGTGATCTTAATTTGCATGCCATCTGGGTGAGTCATCGCATCTGGTTGTTTTGCTAAGTTCAGAAGTGTCTGAGCAATACGACCTGTCACATCTAAGAATGCTAAGTCACCTACTTTTTGGCTAGTCGTTTGTAGACGGCTTGCCATTTGAGATGAAAGACGCATTAAAATGTCAGGGTTTACTTGAATAAGCTGACGGAATTTCTTAAAAGAAATTTCAGCAACTTCACATGGTGATTTAGCACGTACCCATGCAGTACGCTCTTGATCTTCTTCGAATAGACCTAGCTCACCGATGAAGTCACCTTGGTTAAGGTAAGAAAGAATCATCTCTTTACCTTCTTCATCCTTGATAAGCACGGCTACAGAGCCTTTCACAATGTAATACAGAGTTTCCGCTTTCTCACCAGCGTGGATAAGCGTACTTTTGGAAGGATATTTATGAATATGACAGTGTGAAAGAAACCACTCTAACGTTGGATCGGTTTGAGGTTTACCAAGAACCATAATTATCTCACTATTATCTGCAGGGCCTGCTCAGCAGCTTTCCTTTGCTGCATCCCCTTTTAATCGGTGACGATAGCATAGGATTTCTCGTTCAAAGCTGCAAGCTACATATGTATATCAGTTAAGAATAATATCCTTTTTTGCAGTCGATTTCTTGATTTTGATCGCCCTGATTTCCCGAATTCTTAGGTCAAAGTGTGCACATCGTCACGGTATCAGAACTAAATCCATTTGTTGGTTAAAATTTAACCAATTTTGCCTGTCTCAATTAATTGTTGTAGCACGGGTCTGATTATCAATTCCATTGCAAAGCTCATCTTTCCTCCCGGTACGACCAATGTATTGTGTCGAGAAACAAAAGATCCATCAATCATGGCTAAAAGGTAAGGAAAATCAACATTCTTCATTCCACGTAACCGAATAACGACAAAGCTTTCATCTAAGCTCGGGATAGCTTTTGCATTCAAAGGGTTTGAGGTGTCTACCGTTGGAACTCGCTGAAAGTTTATATGGGTACGAGAAAACTGAGGAGTAATATAGTTAAGATAATCATCCATTGAGCGGACAATAGAGTCGGTAACTGCTTCTCGTGAATGCCCTCTATCTCGTGTATCACGCACAAATTTCTGTATCCATTCAAGGTTTACAATAGGTACCATTCCGATCAGTAAATCAACGTGTTGTGACACATTAATGTCGCCATCTACAACCGCGCCATGTAAGCCCTCGTAAAAAAGTACGTCGCTATCTTCCGCTAAGTCTTGCCAAGGAGTGAATGTTCCCGGCATTTGGTTATAAGGTACAGCTTCATCAAATGAGTGTAGGTAACGCCTTACTTGGCCTTGGCCCTCGTCACCATATTTTCTAAAAAACTGCTCTAGCGCTGGGAAATTATTGGCCTCAGGACCAAAGTAACTAATGTGTTTACCTTGTTCTTTCGCTTTGCGAATTTCAATGTCCATTTCAGGACGAGTAAATCGGTGAAAACTATCTCCTTCCACCCATGCGGCCTTTACGTCCATCATATTAAACATCTTTCTAAATGCTTCAGATGTTGTGGTTGTTCCTGCGCCAGATGAACCTGTAACTGCGATAATCGGATGTTTTGCTGACATGAGATTCCTTGTCGTTACATTGGTGAATACGGTTATGTTAAAAATAGTGTATGAGATTCTATAAAAAGAATAAATGCTTAACTCTTTGTTATCAGAACTCGCGCCTGAGTTTTATATCAACGGTTTCGTGAAGTTCCGAAAATACAATGACCGCGTCTTCTGCCTTTAGCTGTTTTCGTACTTGCTCAATTTTATCTTCCAAAGTGACTTCACTTTGACCGTAATCGGTGCCTTCTCTCAAAACGAATTCTTTAATTAGGTTATCGAGCGTGTCACCGTCGATTTCTTGCCATGGAATGATCATAAATTCTTCTTATATTGATGATGCTATATGCTGGTAATAACGAGGTAATGCGTGTTCTAACCAGAAAGTGGGTTTAGTCAGTGTTCCCGTTAAGAAGCCCACATGACCACCGCTTGTAAATAGGCGATAGTGAATGTTTTTGTTCAATGAGAAGTTAGGTATGACCGCTTGAGTCATAAATGGGTCGTCCTTTGCATGAATCACCTGCAGAGGCACACCAATGTTATTTATAACATGGATACCAGAGCATTTTTGATAATAATCTTTAGCGCTTTCAAACCCGTGCAAAGGTGCGGTAATCAAATCATCGAAGCTATACAGTGTTTTTAAGGATGCCATATCTTGTGTTGAAATGCCTAATTCCGACGTAAGCTGTCTCTGTTTTTGCAGTGCGTTTTTTTGAGAGAGGTTAATAGGTAGTTCCCATAAACCTTAGATAATCCTCGCTCTATTCGTGCAGAACAAGAAGCTAAGTCGAGAGGTGCAGAAACAACGGTAGCGGCTTCAATGATAGGATCTTGGCGGTATTTAGCGAGATAATTTACTAACATATTTCCACCGAGTGATATACCAGTAGCGACCTTTGGTTGATTAGGAAAAAGAGTATGTAAATACTCTAAAAAAAGCGCGGATCATCAGTTTCGCCAGAATGATAGGCTCTAGCGAGTCGGTTAGGTCTGCCGCTACAGCCTCTAAAGTGCATCATGACAGATAACCAACCTTTTTGAGAAAAAGCATGCATCAGACCGTTCGCATATGGGCTGTCGAAGCTGCCTTCTAAACCGTGAAAAAGTATAAAGATAGGTTTGTTTTTTGCTGATGGGGCGGTCCAGTCTTCACTCCAAGCTAGGTCTAGAAAATCGCCATCAGGTGTTTCTAGCGTTTGCCAGTGTG
Organism: Vibrio algarum; assembly: GCF_028204155.1. Lineage (NCBI taxonomy): Bacteria > Pseudomonadati > Pseudomonadota > Gammaproteobacteria > Vibrionales > Vibrionaceae > Vibrio > Vibrio algarum. The sequence continues at coordinate 680,604 of NZ_JAQLOI010000001.1, forward strand.
CAGAGAATAGCGGCTGCTTGCGAATCATCCTTGGAATGACGGTTTGTAAATGAGGATTGCTGAGCCCTCTTGCTGCTCTAAATTCGGTCATAATGTAAAGTCACTGATTGGGGTACTATCTAATAAGGCTTTTAACTTAATGAGTCCTGTTTCAACTTGAGCTTGATCGATTGGTGAACTTAAAGCAAGACGCACTGCTGGAGGTACATTGGTCGCAGGTGGTGAAAAAAGCTCTGCCGACTTTACTATTACGCCATTCTCAGCAGCCCTGTTTACAAAATCACTTAAGCGCCAATGGTCGGGTAGCGTTAACCAGACATGGAAACAATCGTGAGTATACTGTAGTTGGTAATCGGACAAATAGTTAAGTGCAAGTGTAAGACGCTCTTTCATCTCTGTGCGGATAAAAAGCAAGGTGTTTTCAAGCTTGTTTGAGCTTAGTAGTTCACAGGTTAATGCGGTAAGCAAAGGGCTTATCATCCAACTATGGTTTTGTAATGTAATGCTGAGGTGAGGGTGCATTTTACTTGGTGGTTGTATATAGCCTACCCGTAATCCCGGGGCGAGACATTTAGAAAAAGCACCAATATGGAATACTTGTTCCGGTGCTAAATTGACTAGTGGTGGAGGAGCATCCTTAGGGAGAAGCCCGTTCACATCGTCTTCAATAACATATAGGTTATGTTGTTTACACACCTCTAAGATCGCTTTACGTCGCTCAAGAGACATGGTGGCTGTAGTTGGGTTTTGCAGTGTCGGTGTCAAATAGATGAATCTAACCTGAAATTGTCGACAAGCCGCATCGAGAGCAGCTGGTAGAACACCTTGCTCATCCATTTCTACACCTTTAACGGTTAGCTGTTTCTGCTTAGCTAGACTAATTAAACCAGGGTAAGTCAGCTTTTCCGATAAAATAGTATCTCCGGCTCTCGTGAATGCTTCGAAAACCATCTGCATTCCGTGCTGTGCTCCTGAGCAAAACAATAGCCTATCAGCATCAAGCTTAACTCCATGCTCGTTAAGCCAACTAGCCACCATTTGTCGATGAGAATCAATGCCAGTGGGCTTTTGATAGATCATAAATTGATTGAGTGCTTGAGCAGATTGAGCCACGTTACCCATTGCCTCTTTTAGCATCTCGCTACGATCAAACATAGGTGGAATGTTAAAGCCGAAGTTGCATTCGTTAGGGTCGTAGTTATCTCTTTGGTCAAATGCCCAGTACACTTTTTTCTTATCCACAACATAGGTGCCAGCCCCCACTCGTGCTTCAACTAGACCTTTTCGCTCTGCCTCTGCGTATGCTCTCGTCACTGTGCCAACCGTAACGCCTAACTTATCTGCTAAGAAACGATGAGTTGGAAGTTTGTCATTTGCGGTCAACTGACCTGACTCAATCTTCTCTGCTAGTAGTTCGGCAATTTGTTTGTATTTTGGTGCAGTATTTGTTTTGGATAACGCAAACTCTATGATTGTCATGGTGACAATAAACCTTTTGATCTTTAATAATTACATTGTTATGGTCATTTTGTGCGCACAAAAGAGAAAAATCAACTAATAAATAAGTATTGTACCGATACAATTTTCACTGTGTGAGGAAAGTAAAATGGAATGGCAGTTTTTTATCTCAATTGCAATGTTTGCTCTAGTGATGACAGGGACACCTGGACCAAACAACGTTATGTTAACCGCTTCAGGCGCTAATTTTGGATATCGAAGATCATTGCCGCATGCTTTTGGGATTGGTGTGGGATTGATGAGCATGGTATTTTTGCTGGCTTCAGGGCTTGGACTCATCTTTCAACAATATCCAATAATTCAAGAAGCAATGAAATGGATAGGTAGTGGCTACTTATTGTATTTAGCCTGGAAAATAGCTAACGCAAAGCCAAGCTCGGGCCATAGTGATATAACCAGTAAACCAATGACATTTATTGAAGCTGCATTGTTTCAGTATCTTAACCCTAAAGCGTGGATGATGATGGTGACGGCAATTGGATCATTTTCACTGGAAGGTGGAGAATATTGGTGGTCAATACTGGTGATCGCTGCCATTTTTTGGATTTTTCAAATACAGACTTCTTCTATCTGGGTAGGTTTTGGTACGTTGATTGGACGGTGGTTGTCGAGTTCCTCGGCTTGGAGACGATTTAACCTTTGTATGGGATCCTTAACGGCGGTTTGTGTGGTATTTATCTGGTGAAGCATTGCTTTGTCTATGTTGTTATCCTCACTTTCTGAGAATAACAACATAGATAAGAGAATAGAAATTAGCACCGGTAGAAAATGAGCAGATCTGATAATTACTATAGATTTATTTTAGTCATACAAAACTGTGAAAACTTCACTAATACTTGACGCGCGCAATTGGTCTCGAAAATGGCAGCTAGTTTTTCTGCATACTCTTCGATGACATGCTCTTTTAAGCCGGTAAGTGAAAGTCGCATAATATCTGCTGTAAATTCAGGGTGAAATTGAACTCCCCATGCACATTCCCCAATTCTAAATGCGTGGTGTGGCTCGAATTCGTTATTAGCTAATAGCGTGGCTTCTTTTGGCAGTGTTAACACCGATTGAAAGTGGACTGCGTGAGCGGAAAACTGGGCAGGCAAAAACGAAAAGAGTGGGTCGTTTTCTGCGGAACTTAGTTTGTTGATGTTGACCGTGCCTATTTCAAGACCTTTCGGGTGGTAACCAACCTCTCCCCCATCGCTTGGGCGATAAGTTGATGTCCGAAGCAGATGCCTAGCAATGGTATTTTGTTGTTTATAAGGTCAGATATTTCTGATGAAAGGCGCTGCATCCAGTTTGTTTTTTCAGTTGCCATAGATAAAGACCCCATAATGATCACGCCTGCTATTGAATCAAAATTGGGTAGTGAGCTTGATATTCCATCATGAAAAATGATTTCGATAGGTTGTCTATCTAAACAGGGAAGCTCATATGTGATGGCATTTTTTGCCCAAATTTCAAAATCACCGAACTTTTCTCTTTGTGCTTCAGGGGCTGAGCCCACATTTACAATGACTAATTTCTTCATTATTTGACCTTTTGACCATCCATGATCCAAAAACTACTTTATACAAATTGTACTCATTTACTGGTCATATGAAATGGGCTCTTTGTAGCGAACATTCATAGGCATAAATGCCTAGAGTTGTTTGCGAAATCTCATTCATTTTGATCACATAAATAATGTAAATAGTATAACGAGTGTTAAGGTGTCTTTAAGTATCGGTTCTTTTAAACACCAATGCTTTACATCATTAATGTAGGTAAATCAGTGAATTGGTTCAATGGTTTTTTACTGTGGCATTAACTGGTAGGTTTAGAAAAGGCGCTAAATAGATGCTCAGCATTGAGTGAACGGCAGTATCCAAGTGTTAGCGACTCAGATGTATTGGTTGAGAGCTGTAGAGAGTTTATACAGTCAACCAAGTCAGATTGTTGTTGCTTTTCTAGCAGCAACTCAAATTCTAATGATTCCCGGTATAGTGTTGCTGGTACATGAGGTTTTATTTTTTTCTTAGTGTTCGATATTGAAGTAGTAACTCTTCAGTGTGCTGAAGGCAGTGGAGTAGCTTGCCCCAATCATCATCATTGAAAATAAGTTTTTGTTCATCTAACCATTTTAGTAGTAGCAATAAATTTACATTGCCATGAAAATTGTTTTGTAGTGAAAGACACGCTTCTTTTACCCCTCGCACGCTATAATACTGCAAACTGAATTGCCAGAGCCGTTCTAACGTCAGTGTAAAAGAAGCGAGTTTTGTCATTAAAGTTCCTGTTCCATCTCCTCTAGCGACTCTTGAATGGTCATCCACTCGAGTTCTGTCTCTTCTAGTTCAGATTTAGATGTCGCTTGAAGGGCTAATACTTTATTAAGTTTAGCTTTATTTTCAGCTTGGTACAGAGAAGTATCCAATAATTCTTGTTCAGCCTCCGAGAGTATTACGCCAAGCTTATCCATTTTCTTTTCGAGCTTCTCAAGTTCTTTTCGTAGTGGTGCGGTCTTTTTACGAAATTCAGCTTCTTTACGTTTTTGTTCTTTTTTTGCTGCCGCGTTATTCGTTGTATTTTTTACAGGCAGATCTTGTGCGGCTTCTTTTTTATCAGCCTTGTTTTGTTCTGTCAGCCATTTGTAGTAGTCATTTAAGTCGCCATCAAAAGGTGAAACCTGACGGTCGTGTACTAGGTAAAGGTCATCGGTTGTAGCGCGAAGTAGGTACCTATCATGACTGACGATAACCATCGCGCCCTCAAATGTTTGCAATGCAAACGTCAATGCCTGACGCATGTCCAAATCGAGGTGGTTGGTTGGTTCATCAAGTAACAATAGGTTTGGTTTTTGCCATACGACTAACGCGAGTACTAAGCGAGCTTTTTCACCACCCGAGAAAGGGGCGACTTTATCTAATGCTTTGTCACCATGAAACCCAAAGCTACCCAAATAGTTTCTTAGCTCTTGTTCCGTCTGTTTTGGCGCAATTTGCATCATATGTTGCAAAGGCGTTTCTTCGGGATGCAGTGTTTCTAACTGGTGCTGGGCAAAGTAGCCTATATTGACACCTTGAGAGTAAGTTAGATCGCCCCCTTGTGGTGAAAGTTCACTTGAAAGCAGTTTAATTAGCGTGGATTTACCGGCTCCATTTCGTCCTAACAGTCCGATACGGCTACCTGGAACCAAATTCAGACGAATCTTTTCTAATATAAGGTTATCACCATAGCCTGCTGACACCTCATCCATCATTAGTATTGGATTTGGTAGCGCCGACGGTACGCGAAACTCGAAGCTGAATGGATTATCTAATTGTGCTGGAAGAACCTTTTCCATCTTTTCTAGGGCTTTGATTCTGCTTTGAGCTTGCTTTGCTTTGGAGGCTTTATAGCGGAAGCGATCAATATAACTCTGCATATGATTAACTTGCTTCTGCTGCTTTTGGTACATCGCTTGTTGTAGCACCAATTTTTCAGCACGCTGGTTTTCAAACGATGAATAGTTGCCAGTGTATTGATTTAGAAGCTGGTTTTCCACGTGGATAATTCTATTAATAATTGGATCTAAAAAATCCCGATCATGAGAAATTAAAATGAGTGTCCCCGGGTAATTTTGCAGCCATTTCTCAAGCCACATGACGGCATCAAGATCTAAGTGGTTGGTTGGCTCATCAAGCAACAGTAGATCTGATCGGCACAATAAGGCTTGGGCTAAATTTAAACGCATACGCCAACCACCAGAAAATTGAGTCAAATTCCAACTCATTTGTTCTTGGCTAAAGCCTAAACCATTAAGCAGTTCAGCCGATCGCGCTCGTATAGTGTAGCCACCAATGGTGTCTATTTTTCCATGTAATTCGGCAACTAAGGTCCCATCGTCAACCTCTTCTGCTCGAGCTAATTGTTCTTCTAAATTTCGATATTCTCTATCACCATCAATAACATATTCCAGAGCAGGACGTTCCAAAGCTGGCGTTTCTTGTGCAACCCAAGCAAGCTCCCAATGAGCTGGTTGAGCAAATGAGCCTGCGTCAATGGACAGTTCGCCTTTCAATAGTGCAAATAGCGTGGATTTACCACAACCATTTTTACCCACTAAACCGACTTTATCTCCGGGGTGTATAGTTGCGGTAGCTTGATCTAGTAGAGCTTTACCGCCTCGAAGCAGCTGAATATCTGAAAACGTAATCATAGAAATCTTATTGATAGGAAATGGTTTAAACGCGGGAATAGTAGGCGTTCTGAGAATAAAAGTCGATCATTATGCAATTTGCGATATGATGTTTAACACTAAAAAAATGAATATAGCGACAATTTCATTGGTAAGAGTTAATTTATCAATGACCGCAACTAAGTAAAGGAAGCTCTTCAAGGAATGATAGACGCGACTATACCCTTACCGCGAATTTTGGTGATTTTTGTACATCCAGAACTTGATACCTCTGTTGCCAATAACGTGATGCTAAAAAAAGTTGAAGATCTAGAACACGTCACTGTTCATGATCTTTATGCCCAGTACCCAGACTTTTTTATAGATGTTCAAAAAGAGCATGAACTGCTCCTGTCTCACGATATCATCGTATTCCAACACCCTTTGTATATGTATTCCTGCCCAGCTTTATTGAAGGAGTGGATGGATCGCGTTTTAGGCAAAGGCTTTGCTTTTGGGGATAATTGTGCGTTAGAAGGCAAACATTGGAGAAGTGTTATTACCACTGGAGGGGCTCGCGAAGCCTTTGCTGCATCAGGTTACAATAAATATCCAATGGAAGAGATTTTACAACCCTTTGAGTTAACGGCTGGGTTATGTCGAATGCACTGGTTAGAGCCACTTGTTGTGCATTGGGCAAGACATATCTCTGATATAGAACGATTGCAACACGCCGAAGCTTACCGCGACTGGCTAAAGAACCCATGGGAACAATTTAAAGCAGATAAATCGGGGGGAATGTTTGATGGCAATGACTAACGATTTTTTGCAAAGTGGTGTGATTTTTCTTTCTGCAGCTGTCGTTGCGGTTCCACTTGCACAGCGATTAGGGCTTGGTTCTGTTTTAGGTTATCTACTCGCTGGTGTCGCGATCGGACCTTGGGGCTTTGGATTAATTAGCGATGTAGATGCCATTCTCCACTTTGCGGAATTTGGCGTGGTGTTATTACTTTTTCTTATCGGTTTAGAGCTTAACCCTAAAAAATTATGGCAGATGAGAAGCCCCATTTTGGGTTTAGGTGGTGCTCAAGTTGTCGTGACCTCTTGCGTGCTTGCTAGTATCGCGAGCTTTTTGGGGCTTTCATGGCAAACCAGCTTGGTTGTGGGGATGGGGTTGGCTTTGTCTTCAACCGCTATAGCGTTGCGAGTTATTGAAGAACAAGGATTAGCAGGCAGTGAAACGGGTCAATCCGGTTTTGCTGTTCTATTGTTCCAAGATATTGCGGTGATACCGATGCTTGCGATATTGCCAATACTTGCAGGTGGAAGTGGTGGGGGAGATTGGTTAGATACAATAACGACCTTTGGGTCCATTATCGTTTTACTTGTTGGTGGTCACTTTCTATTACGTCCTCTATTTCGATATGTTGTGACCAGTGGAGTCAGAGAGTTATTCACCGTGGCGGCATTACTCGTTGTCATTGGTATAGCACTAATTATGCAAAGCCTGGGCTTATCTATGGCTTTAGGTACTTTTTTAGCGGGTGTTCTGCTTGCTGAAAGTGAATATAGACATGAGCTAGAAGTGGCGATTGAACCCTTTAAAGGATTGTTATTGGGGTTGTTTTTTATTGCAGTTGGAATGGCGGTAAACCTAGGTTTAATTGTGTTAGAGCCGATTCAAGTGTTTATTGCTGTTGTTAGTTTGGTCGCAATAAAAGGGATCATTCTTTATGTTTTAGCCCGTTTATTTGGTACTCAAGCAAAAGCTCGCAGTAGAATGGCTGCGATTTTGAGTCAAGGTGGTGAGTTCGCCTTTGTGCTTTTTACCGCAGCTCAAGCTGAAAATTTGTTAGCGCCTGAATTAGTGTCTTTCTTATTAGTGGTGGTGAGTTTATCTATGGTTACGACCCCATTGTTGTTACTGGCCCAGAAAAAATGGTTTTCAGCGACGATTAACAACGATGAGGGCTTAGCTAAAGAGGACGTCATCAACAGAAATCCGAGGGTGATAATTGCCGGTTTTGGTCGTTTTGGTCAAGTCGTTGGTCGACTCATGTACGCCAATAAAATCCGTATTACGGTTTTAGAAAGTGATGCTAGCCAAATAAGGTTGCTAAGAAAATATGGTTACAAAGTTTTTTATGGTGATGCGACTCAGTTAGATTTACTACGAGCGGCTGGTGCTGATAAAGCTGAAGCCTTAGTTGCTTGTACTGATAACCCTGACGAGATTTTGCATATAGTGGAAATATGTCAGCAACATTTCCCTAATCTCAAGATCCTTGCTCGCGCACGAAGTCGTGTAGAAGCGTATCAATTATTAAATCACGGAGTTCCTAATTATTCCCGTGAAACCTTTTTGGGCGCATTAGATTTAGGTCGTCAACTATTGGTTGAATTAGGAATGCACCCTTATCAGGCAAAAAGAGCAGAGGATCACTTCCGTAAGTTAGACAATGCCATGCTTAAAGAGTTACTACCCAAGCATACCGACGATAAAGACCTCGCGCAGCGTTCAAAAGAATCCCGAAAAGAGCTAGAAGAAATATTCGGTCAAGAGATGGAAACCGACAACCAGTCGACCAATCACTGGAAGTAATCGTATTCTACCCAGCAGCCGATCAGAAGAAATAAGAAAGCAGGTTTAATAACAATGAAAATAAAAAAACGATTTATTGCAGGTGCAAGTTGTCCTAAATGTTCAGCGCAAGATTCTCTGCGTTGGTGGGTTGAAAATAGTATCGAAATGGTAGAGTGCGTTGAATGTGGGCATATCGATAAACGTCTGCCTAAATCTGCGGAGTCATCAGAGCACGCTGGTGAAGATATGATCGGTTTTTTTAAGCCCTAGGGTTTGAGTTTCATTATTTTGCCCCCATAATAAGCCGTATTCAAAATGAAAATAATCTTGATGGTAGATAGTTCAACTACCCCTAATTCTCTTTGGAGCAAAAATGAATATTGAAAAAAACGTTGTAGTGAGCCTTGCATACCAAGTGAAGCTTGAAGAAGGTGTAGTTGTTGATGAAGCTACAGTAGAAAATCCATTGGATTACCTACACGGTCACAACAATCTAATTACTGGCCTTGAAACTCAACTTGAAGGCAAAACGGTAGGTGATAAATTCTCTGCAACCATCGCTCCAGAAGATGCGTACGGTGAGCATAATGACGCACTTGTTCAACGTGTACCTGCGAATGTTTTTCAAGGTGTTGAGCAAATTGAAGTTGGTATGCGTTTCTTAGCTGACACTGACCAAGGCCCAATTCCAGTTGAAGTAACAGAAGTGGATGGCGATGAAGTTGTCGTTGATGGTAACCACATGCTTGCAGGTCAAACATTAACATTTGATGTTGAAGTCATGGGTATGCGTGAAGCTACGGCTGAAGAAGTTGAGCATGGACACATCCATAAAGAAGGTGGTTGTGGCCATGACCACGATCACGAAGGCGGTTGTTGTGGTGGCGAAGGCCATGACCATGGTGAAGGCAAGAAAGAAGGCTGCTGTGGCGGTGGCAAAGGCAAAGGTGAGAACGGCGGCGGTTGTGGCTGTTCACACTAAGTATGATCAAATTCTAGCGGGCTTATTTATGGCCCGGTAAAATGATTTGAATAAAGCCCTAAGAACTCTGAGAGTTATTTAGGGCTTTTTTATTTATAAATTAAGGACGATTTATGTCAATTTCTCCATTTGCAATCGCTATTCATGGTGGTGCTGGTACCATCTTGAGAGAAAATTTAACGCCGGAACTCGATAAGCAAATCAGAGCTGCATTAGAACAATCTGTACGTGCTGGATATGACATTTTAAATAAAGGTGGCGACGCCTTAGATGCTTCGGTGGCCGCAGTAAAGGTGTTGGAAGATTGCCCACACTTTAATGCGGGTAAGGGGTCGGTAATGACCCATACAGAGATGGTGGAGATGGATGCATCCGTGATGCATGGAAAAGAGATGGAAGCGGGTGCTGTAGCGGCAGTCAAACACATTAAAAACCCGATAGAACTCGCTCGTGATGTGATGAATAAAAGTGAGCATGTGTTTCTGATTGGTGATGGCGCAGAAGAGTTTGCCTTTGATAATGGCTTTGATTATACCGAGCAAGACTATTTTTTTACGGATCGTCGCTATGAACAATTACAGTCTATGAAAGAGTCCGGAACATTTGGCCTTTCTGAATCTAAATTTCCTGATGACAAAAAATTCGGCACTGTCGGAGCGGTGGCGTTGGATAAATTTGGCAATCTGGCGGCTGCAACAAGTACTGGTGGCTTGACTAACAAAAAGTATGGGCGTGTTGGTGACTCTCCTATAATTGGTGCGGGCACATTTGCAGAAAATAACAATGTTGCTATTTCTACTACAGGAATGGGCGAGTGTTTCATACGTAAAATGGTAGCAGCTGATGTTGCTGCTCGAATGAGATATCTTAAAGAAGATGTGTATACCGCGAGTGAAATGGTCATACAAGGCGAGTTAAAATTGATGGGAGGTGAGGGAGGACTCATTGCGATTGATCATCAAGGAAATATTCATAATGCAATGAATAGCTTAGGGATGTATCGAGCGAGTATTAACGTACACGGTCAGTTGGATGTGGCGATATTCGCTGATGAGGTGTTAAAGGCGAGTTAAACATAGGGTAACAGGCCTCCTCGAACATACTTGTTGGACTCAAATTAATAGTGTGGTGGAGGGGTTTCTTCAGAGGCATCTGCCAAATTTGAGGAATCCATGTTTTTCACTTTTCCAACCACATATTTCATCTGATCTTGCATCTTGGTTATAAGGAGTTGCTGTTGGCTAAGTGCATCGTTTAGTTCGTCAATCGTTTGTTCTTGGAAAGCCGCTTTGTACTCTAGGTCTTCAATGCGCTGCTGTAATTCTTGAGTCGTGTTATTAGTCATTTTCTATTTTCCAAGCTTGTGCAATACCGGCAGAAGTTGCCGATATGATTCTATTTTGACGATCAAAGGCGGCATCATACACGACTGCACGTGGAGGGCGAGTATCTTTTAACGGTTCAACATCCCAACCGCCCACTCGTTTACCTGTTTTGGTTTCCCAAAGCATGACCCTACCATTAGGTGAACCTGTGACTAAATGTTCACCATCATCTGAAAAACGCGCAGAAGAGAAAACTAATTGTCTTGCAAGAGACTTGAGTGATGATACTTTTTCTCCGGTTTTAAGATCCCAAACGAAGCTGTCTTTTGCTCCATCAGAAGTGAACGCATATCTTCCGTCTCTTTGTAACGCTATTCTGTTAATTCTCGCATTGTGTTCAAATTGATACAGTGCCTGGCCTGTCTCCGTGTTCCAAAAGTAAGCTTTGTAGTCATTTCCACCAGTCAAAGCGAACTTGCCATTTGATGAAATAGCCACGGTATTTACTTTTTCTCTATGAGCAAGGAACTCTAATCGCCTTCCGGTGACTAAATTGACGTAAATGGCCTTTCCATTAGATAAACCAAGTAATACCTGTTCGCCATTGCTTGATATATCAATGTCTCGGATCAGTCCGTCAGAGATAGACCAAAGCCCTTCGGCTTGGGTCCATGAAAGATCCCATACAGCGAAGTTGAGTTGGGTAGACGTAACCGCGTAGCGGCTATTATCAGAAATACGTATATGAGAAACGCTATTTCCATCGAGGTCTTGTTTGCCTAAAGAGGCTAACTCTTGATTCTCTTTTAAATCCCATAAGAGTAATTGACGCTCTTTTGAGTAGAGAAGTGCAAAGCGTGCATCTCTGCTAAGGGCAAAGCTTGTGGTGCCTTTGGGCTCTATGATCCACTTTTCTTCATCTTGAGATGAAAAAAACAACCATTTAACAGAGTGATGACAATACCCAATAGCATATAATGAGAGATTATTCGCATTACAATCAAGAATCCAGTTTGTGTCGATAGGCATATACCTAGTATATTGATACACCAATAATTTTGCACACTATTGATAGTAATTGATGAGAAGTGTGTACTAACGTCAATGGCAATGCCATTAATTTGGAGAATTTAATGAAACCTTTGTTTAAAGTGTCCCTACTAGCTGCAACTGTAATGTTGGCAGTAGGTTGTCAAAAAGAAGAAACGCCTAAAACTGAAGTAGCTCCACAAGTAGAGCAAGTTCAAGCTGAGGCAGAAAAAGCCGTTCACTTTAAAACAGATGAAGATAAAGCAGCTTATGCTTTCGGTTTATACTTTGCTAAAAACATAGAATCTAGCATCGAAGGCTCAACTGAAATTGGAATAGAGTTGAAAAAAGAGCTTGTACTGCAAGGTATTGAAGATGTATTTGCAGATACTGAAAAACTAACCGATGACGAACTGCGTTTAGCGCTTGAAAATTTTGAAAAAATAGTTGGCGAGAAGATGCAAGCGAAAGCGGAAGCTGACGCAGCGGCTGCGCTTAAAGTTGGCGACGATTTTCGTGCTGAATTTGAAACACAAGAAGGTGTAGTGAAAACGGACTCAGGTCTTCTTTATCAAGTCATGACGCCTGCTGAAGGTGATAAACCAGCTAAAACAGATACTGTTGAAGTGCATTATGTAGGTACGCTTATTGACGGAACTAAATTTGATAGTTCATACGATCGTGACTCAACGGCTACATTCCCTCTTGATCGAGTGATTCCAGGTTGGACTGAAGGCGTACAACTTATGCCTGTTGGTTCTAAATTCAAGTTTGTTATTCCACCTGAGTTAGCATATGGCGCACAAGACACACCGACTATTCCTGCAAACTCAACTCTCGTTTTTGAAGTTGAATTGATTAGCATTGATAACGGTGAAGTACTAGAAGCACCAGCAGAAACACCTGCAGCTGAGTAACTTTTACTTTTAGGTTGTATGAAAAGGCTCGGATATCCGAGTCTTTTTTTAAACCAGCAAAGTGAACAGATCAAAACGGTGCGTGATTCAAAATTTCTGATAAACTTGCCTTAATTAGTTGATTTTTTAAACCGAGGCTAGAAATAGTGGCAACATCAGAAATCGTTCATGCGGAAGCGTTACTAGAGATGGATTCCGTGATTGTTGAACCATTTAGCAAGCATGATCTGATCATTTTAAAATCCTATGAAGCCGTAGTAGATGGTCTTGCTGGTTTAATAGGTCCGTTTTGTGAGATCGTTCTTCACTCATTAGAGAGTTTAGACACCTCTGCAATCAAAATAGCCAATGGTGAGAATACCGGTAGACATGTAGGATCGCCAATTACTGATATGGCGTTGAAGATGCTCAAAGACATTGAAGGCTCTGAGCGGAACTTCTCTCGGGCTTACTTTACTCGAGCAAAGGGCGGGGTATTGATGAAGTCTATTACTATCGCTATTCGCAATGGTAATAATCGAGTTATTGGCCTGTTATGTATTAACATCAATCTGGATGCGTCATTTTCCCAAGTTCTGCGTTCTTTTATGCCAACAGATGAAGCAAAAGAAGCCGCGTCTTCAGTAAACTTTGCCAGCGATGTTGTAGAGCTTGTGGATCAAACTGTGGAACAAAGCATTGAAGACATCAATGCTGATAAGTCGGTATCGAATAATACTAAAAACCGTCAAATTGTCATGGAGCTATACGACAAAGGCATTTTTGATATTAAAGATGCGATTAATCGTGTTGCTGATCGCTTAAATATTTCTAAACACACTGTCTATCTCTATATTCGTCAGCGTAAGACTGAGGATGGAGAAAAGTGATCTTAAGTTACACCCTTGTTGTTAACGGAAGCGTATATGGTTCTCAGTCGGCAAGAAACGCTTATGCGTTTGCCAATGCATTGCTTGAAAAGGGCCATACAATAGTTTCTGTGTTTTTTTATCAAGAAGGGGTAACAAATGGTTCGAAATTGGTTGTACCGGCTAATGATGAGTTTGATTTAACCAGTGCTTGGAGCCAATTAGCATCCACACATAATATTCGTTTAGAAACATGTGTGGCAGCTGCTTTACGTCGTGGAATACTCAGCACAGAAGAAGCCACCTTGCATACTCGTGATGAATCTAACCTTGCCGATGGATTTGAGCAGATCGGATTGGGTAGTTTGGCTGAAGCTCTGCTGACTCAAGATAGAGTAGTACAGTTTTGAATAAGCTAGGTTTTGTCTTTCGTTCTCATCCACATTCCTCAGCGAAAGGTCGAGAAGGGTTAGACGCTTTATTGGCCGCTTCTGCATATAGTGAGAATATCTCGGTATTTTTTATCGGCGAAGGCGTCACTCAACTCGTGGCGAATCAAAAGACGGCCGCTATATTTTCTAGAGATTATGTACCTGCGTTTAAGCTCATGGATCTCTATGACATTGAAGATATATACGTCTGTTTGGACTCTTTAAAAGCGAACGGGTTGGCTGAGGCTGAATTAGTTTTGGATGAACCCGTCAAACTAAAAGCAACAAAGGTGGCAGAATTACTGCATCGCTGTGACAAGCTACTTACCTTCTAGAGAATTGAGATGCTGCATATTGTTAAACATTACCGCTCGTTAAGTGACGCTATTGCTACTGCTCTAGAGGGCGATGAACTACTTTTAGTAGAGGATGCGGTATACGCAGCCCTAAATGAACATAAAGCGAATATTGAGCTTGCAGCGACTTCTAAGCCTGTTTATTGCCTTATAGCAGACGTAAACGCTAGAGGTTTAACGTTGGACCCCAGCAATCTAATGGTCGATTTTAGCGGTTTTGTTGCACTAACAGAGAAGCATTCTTCTTCTATTACATGGGAATAAAGTTAAATCATCTGTATGGTGATTTAACTATGCTTAAGTAGGATATTTATAATAAACACCGTGCTTAATAACCTCCGTACAAGATTTGAGCATATATACCCGCGACAGCTTGTTCCTTTAGGATCAAAAAGATCCCTAAATACCTTGACAGACCTTCCTTCCGTGCATAAAATCTTGCGTCCCTCATAGTAGGGTTAGATTTTTCATGAAGCATAATTTCAGCAAATCAGGAGCTAGTTAATGGCAACTATTAACCAGTTGGTACGTAAACCTCGTGCAAAGCAAGTTGTTAAAAGCAACGTGCCAGCACTAGAAGCGTGCCCACAAAAACGTGGTGTATGTACTCGTGTATATACTACTACACCTAAAAAACCTAACTCAGCGCTACGTAAAGTTTGTCGTGTGCGTTTGACTAACGGTTTCGAAGTAACTTCGTACATCGGTGGTGAAGGTCACAACCTTCAAGAGCACTCAGTTGTACTAATCCGTGGTGGTCGTGTTAAAGACCTTCCGGGTGTGCGTTATCACACAGTTCGTGGTGCACTTGACTGTGCAGGCGTAAATGACCGTAAGAAAGGTCGTTCTAAGTACGGTGTGAAACGTCCTAAGTCTTAATGATTCTCTGTTTACGAACAAGCGTTAAGTAAGGCCAAACATTAATTATTTATATTTTTGAAGAAACTGAAAAGTTTTGGATAACCTGAAGAAGACAACGGAGAAATTCCTATGCCACGTCGTCGCGTAATAGGTCAGCGTAAGATCCTTCCAGATCCTAAATTCAAATCTGAATTGCTGGCAAAGTTCGTCAATATCCTTATGGTTGACGGAAAGAAATCTACTGCAGAAAAGATTGTTTATACTGCACTAGAAACTATGGCTGAGAAATCTGGTAAAGATCACTTAGCTGTATTTGAAGAAGCTCTTGAAAATGTTCGTCCATCGGTAGAAGTTAAATCTCGCCGTGTGGGTGGTTCAACTTACCAAGTACCTGTAGAAGTTCGTCCGGTTCGCCGTAACGCTCTTGCTATGCGTTGGTTAGTTGAAGCTGCGCGTAAGCGTGGTGAAAAATCTATGGCTCAACGTTTAGCTGCTGAAATGCTAGACGCGTCAGAGAACAAAGGTACTGCTGTTAAGAAACGTGAAGACGTTCACCGTATGGCAGACGCGAACAAAGCGTTCGCTCATTACCGCTGGTAATAAGACCTTTAAGCACTGCGAAGTCCTTCGCAGTGCTTTTCCTTTGGAAATTTCAAGTATTTATTACTGTTTCAAAATAGTTTTTTGTTTATTCTTTATGCCTTAAGCATGAGTTTATAAGCAGATAGATATTTTTAAACATTAATAATCCCTATAGTGAGAGGATAGAATCGTGGCTCGTAAAACTCCGATTGAGCGCTACCGTAATATCGGTATCGTGGCTCACGTAGATGCAGGCAAAACAACCACAAGTGAACGTATTCTGTTTTATACCGGCCTTTCTCACAAAATTGGCGAAGTTCACGATGGCGCTGCTACCATGGACTGGATGGAGCAGGAACAAGAGCGTGGTATTACTATTACCTCGGCAGCCACCACGACATTTTGGCGTGGTATGGAAGCACAATATCCTGACCACCGCATCAATATCATCGATACTCCCGGACACGTAGATTTTACTATCGAAGTGGAACGTTCACTTCGTGTGCTTGATGGTGCCGTCGTTGTGTTTTGCGGCTCATCTGGTGTTGAACCTCAGTCTGAAACGGTTTGGCGTCAAGCTGACAAATATAGCGTTCCACGTATGGTTTTCGTCAATAAAATGGACCGTACTGGCGCAGATTTCTTACGAGTGGTTGAGCAAATTAAAGACCGTCTTGGTGCAAACCCAGTTCCAATCCAATTAAACATTGGTGCAGAGGACGAGTTTAAAGGTGTTGTTGACCTTATCAAGATGAAAGCCATTAACTGGAATGAAGCCGACCAAGGCATGACCTTCACTTATGAAGATATTCCAGCTGACATGCAAGAAATGGCGGAAGAATACCGAACAGAACTTGTTGAAGCTGCGGCTGAAGCCAACGAAGAGTTGATGGATAAGTACCTAGAAGAAGGTGAGCTAACAGAAGCTGAAATCAAGCAAGGCCTTCGCACTCGTACTCTAAACAATGAAATCGTACTTGCTACCTGTGGCAGTGCTTTTAAAAACAAAGGTGTACAAGCTGTTCTTGATGCTGTCGTTGAGTTTCTACCTTCACCAGTAGATGTACCTGCAATTAAAGGTATCGATGAAAACGAAAATGAAATAGAGCGTCATGCCGATGACAACGAACCGTTTTCAGCGTTAGCATTTAAAATTGCAACGGATCCATTTGTGGGGACGTTAACTTTCATTCGTGTTTATTCTGGTGTTGTTGAAAGCGGTAAAACGGCTTACAACTCAGTTAAGCAACAGCGTGAACGTTTAGGGCGCATTGTTCAAATGCACTCTAATAAGCGTGAAGAAGTGAAAGAAGTACGAGCTGGTGATATAGCAGCTATTATTGGCTTAAAAGATGTCACTACTGGCGAAACACTGTGTGATCAGAACCATAAGATTGTTCTAGAACGTATGGAATTCCCAGATCCAGTTATTCAGATTGTTGTAGAGCCTAGCTCTCAAGCTGATCAAGAAAAAATGACGATCGCGTTAGGGAAGCTAGCGGCAGAAGACCCATCATTCCGTGTTGATATGGATGACGAAACCGGTCAGACACTCATTTCTGGTATGGGTGAGCTGCATCTAGATATCATTGTTGATCGCATGAAGCGTGAGTTTAACGTCAACTGCAAAGTTGGTAACCCGCAAGTTGCTTACCGTGAAACTATTCGTGGTACAGCGAAAGCGGAAGGTAAATTTATACGCGAGCATGGTGGTAAAGGTCAGTACGGTCACGTATGGCTGAAACTAGAACCATCAGAAGTTGGCGAAGGTTTTGTCTTCGTTAACGAAATAGCTAATGATATTGTACCAAAAGAGTTTATCGGCTCTGTCGCGAAAGGCATTGAAGAGCAGATGAATAATGGTGTGCTTGCTGGCTATCCAGTTCTGGATATAAAGGCTACACTATTCGATGGTTCTTATCATGAAGTAGATTCAAGTGAGATGGCGTTTGTAATTGCCGCCTCTATGGCTTTTAGAACGGGTGCATTAGAAGCGCAACCAGTTCTGCTTGAGCCTATGATGAAAGTTGAAGTAACGACTCCAGAAGACTGGATGGGTGATGTTGTTGGCGATATTAATCGTCGTCGCGGTATCATCGAAGGTATGGACGAGGGGACAGCTGGCCTGAAGATAATTCGTGCACAAGTTCCGTTGTCTGTCATGTTCGGTTACGCAACTGATTTACGTTCTGCGACACAAGGTCGTGCTTCTTACTCTATGGAGTTTAGTGAGTACGCTGAAGTGCCAAAAAATGTTGCAAATGCAATCATTGCAGAGCGTAGTTAAAAAACTGGACACATTTTTTCTTCTTTTTTGGAAGATCAATGAGTTCAAATATTGCGCTAACGCGAGTTGGCGCATAAAATAGCAAATTCTGGCGCGCATCGGAGCTTATTCCGATGCGAATCATAACTAGGAAGGAACACGATCGTGTCTAAAGAAAAATTTGAACGTACGAAACCGCACGTAAACGTTGGTACTATCGGCCACGTTGACCACGGTAAAACAACTCTAACTGCTGCAATCTGTACTACTCTTGCTAAAGTGTACGGCGGTGTTGCGAAGGACTTCGCATCAATCGATAACGCTCCAGAAGAGCGTGAGCGCGGTATCACAATCGCTACTTCTCACGTAGAGTACGATACACCAGCACGTCACTACGCACACGTAGACTGCCCAGGACACGCGGATTATGTTAAAAACATGATCACAGGTGCTGCGCAAATGGACGGCGGTATCCTAGTAGTAGCTGCGACAGATGGCCCAATGCCACAAACTCGTGAGCACATCCTACTTGGTCGTCAGGTTGGTATCCCTTACATCATCGTGTTCATGAACAAATGTGACATGGTAGATGACGAAGAACTACTAGAACTAGTAGAAATGGAAGTTCGTGAACTTCTTTCTGAGTATGAATTCCCAGGTGATGACCTTCCAGTAATTCAAGGTTCAGCTCTAGGTGCACTTAACGGTGAGAAAGAGTGGGAAGACAAGATTGTTGAACTAGCAGAAGCGCTAGACTCATACATCCCAGAACCAGAGCGTGCAGTAGACCAACCGTTCCTACTACCAATTGAAGATGTATTCTCAATTCAAGGTCGTGGTACAGTGGTAACTGGCCGTATCGAACGTGGTATCCTAAACGTAGGTGACGAAGTTGCTATCGTAGGTATCAAAGAAACAACAACTACAACCTGTACAGGTGTAGAGATGTTCCGTAAGCTTCTAGACGAAGGTCGTGCGGGAGAGAACGTTGGTGCCCTTTTACGTGGTACTAAGCGTGAAGACGTAGAGCGTGGTCAAGTATTGGCAGCTCCGGGTTCAATCACTCCACACACTAAGTTTGAATCAGAAGTATACGTACTGTCTAAAGATGAAGGTGGCCGTCATACTCCATTCTTCAAAGGTTACCGTCCACAGTTCTACTTCCGTACAACTGACGTAACAGGCGACATCACTCTACCTGAAGGTGTAGAGATGGTAATGCCAGGTGACAACATCCAAATGACGGTTGAGCTAATTGCTCCAATCGCAATGGATGAAGGTCTACGCTTCGCAATCCGTGAAGGTGGCCGTACAGTTGGTGCTGGTGTTGTTGCTAAAATCTTCGAATAATCTCGATTGATTGTGTAATGATACGTGTTCGAAAGAACATGCATTAGAAAAAAGGAAGCCTAGGCTTCCTTTTTTTGTTCCTGAAATATCCCCAGTGGAACTCTAATAATACGACTTTCCAACCATGAGTATGGTAGCGATTTTTTTCACCGAAAATAAGCCATACTATAAATATGACTTTCTTAAACGTAGAACCTCTTTATGCAAAGATTATTCTATTTATTAATACCATTTATATTTGTGGGTTGTGCGCAACACCAACAGTCGAATACACACCACTTATCTACTATGTATGACTACCAGATAATGCAGTCTGGAGTGCCTATTTCTTTAAGTACATTGGTAGAAGAACTGGCAACGGTAGATGTGGTTCTGGTCGGGGAGTGGCATTCTCATTCTGGTATTCATCACTTTCAAGCGGATTTACTCCAAGCTCTCTCTAAGGCGCAGCCTCCTGTCATTTTAGCCATGGAGCAATTTTCAACAGATAAGCAACCTGTGATTGAAAATTACCTTGAAGGCATCTTCGGGGAGCAGGCACTTATTAAACGAGGGGATGCCTGGTCTAATTACTCTAGTGACTATCGACCACTTGTTGAGTATGCGAAAGCGAATCAAATACCCGTCATCGCTGCCAACGCTCCTAACGATATTGTTCGCTGTATAAATAGAGAAGGGTTAGATTACATAGCCAAATTACCAGATGAAAAACGGAAATATATAGCAAAGAAAATTTCCTTAGAAGATACCCCATATAAACAAAAATTCGTCTCTACTATGCATCACGGAACAGAAACTCAAATAAATAATCTATTTGCAGCGCAGATGACCCGAGATGAAACCATGGCCGAGAGTATAGTCACTATATTGAATAAATACCCAAATCATAGAGTGATGTTAACTGCCGGGAAATTCCACATAGAGGGTGGCTTAGGCGTTGGTGCATCCATATATCAACGAGCGCCCGATCTTAAAATAGTGGTGGTGAACCCAGTGTCACTTGACAAGGCAGAGGGTATTGATAAGTATCAACTTAATGTGTTACCTATGCCTTCTCTTTATGTTCAAGGCGAAGAATATAACCCTAACTTTCATTTCGTTGGTAATAAAAAGGATGAGTTTAAATGCAATTGAAAAGGATATTTCTTGTGTAATTAGTCTCTTACCGTTTTATGATGTTTTTATGCTCAAAAAATGACTGCAAGATGTTGAGTTAGGTGCTAGAATCCATTTTTAACTAGCTATCAGAACTGGAAAGATGGGAAATAACGTAGTCGTTCTAGGCACCCAATGGGGTGACGAAGGTAAAGGTAAAATTGTAGACCTACTTACGGAAGATGCAAAGTATACCGTTAGATATCAAGGCGGTCACAATGCGGGTCACACTTTAGTCATTGACGGTGAAAAAACCGTTCTCCACTTAATACCATCAGGCATTCTTCGAGATAACGTAAAATGTGTTATCGGTAATGGCGTTGTATTATCTCCTGATGCACTACTTAGCGAAATGAAACCTCTTGAAGAGCGTGGTATTCCAGTACGTGAACGCCTATTCATTTCTGAAGCTTGTCCGCTTATTTTGCCTTACCATATTGCTTTAGACCAAGCGCGTGAACTTGCTCGTGGCAAGAAAGCTATTGGTACTACTGGTCGTGGTATCGGTCCAGCATATGAAGATAAAGTGGCTCGCCGCGGCCTTCGCGTTGGTGACTTATTTGATAAAGAAACATTCGCTGAAAAACTAAGAGAAGTCATGGATTTCCATAACTTCCAACTTGTTCATTTCTATAAAGCTGAAGCAGTAAGCTACGAAGAAGTTCTTGAGCAAGCACTTGGTTATGCGGATCTACTTACTTCAATGGTTATTGATGTTACCGATGAACTTGATGCCGCTCGTAAGCGTGGTGATAAAATCATGTTTGAAGGTGCTCAAGGTACGCTTTTAGATATCGACCATGGTACTTATCCATATGTAACGTCTTCAAATACAACTGCTGGTGGTGTTGCCGCTGGTTCTGGTTTTGGTCCTCGTCATATCGGCTACATTCTTGGTATCGCTAAAGCCTATTGTACTCGTGTAGGTGCAGGTCCTTTCCCAACTGAGCTTGATGATGATGTTGGTTACCATTTAGGAACTAAAGGCCATGAGTTCGGTGCTACAACTGGACGTAAGCGTCGTTGTGGCTGGTTTGATGCTGTTGCAATGCGCAGAGCTATTCAAATTAACTCTATCTCTGGTTTCTGCCTAACGAAGCTTGACGTTCTTGATGGATTGAAAGAGCTTAAGATTTGTACTGGCTATGAAATGAAAGATGGCTCTGTTCTAGAAGTGTCTCCAATGGCTGCTGAAGCTTTTGAAGAAGCAACACCTATCTATGAAACAATGCCTGGTTGGAGCGACAACACGTTTGGTGCCAAATCACTAGACATGCTTCCACAAGCTGCTTTAGATTACATTAAGCGTATTGAAGAGCTTACAGGCGTTCCAGTAGATATCGTTTCTACAGGCCCTGACCGTAATGAAACGATCATAAGAGTTCACCCATTTAACTCTTAACTCTTAACTCTTAATTGTTAAGGGTAAAGAAATCTCTTTAGAAGCCGATTACAATATGTAGTCGGCTTTTTTGTTTTTTATGAACCGTGATATCTGAACAAAGATCACTTTTAGGATCTATATTTGACTAAAGTGAACAAGTAAACTGCCGATAACTAAGCACGGTATGATTAAAGAGTGCAGGTATGAAGCTGAAACTTATAGCTGCGGCCCTGTTATTAGTGCTGTCACCCCTGTCAAAAGCAAAAGCTGAGATGGCCAATGTTGGTGAGCCAGTACCTATATATACAGAAGCCGAGCTAATAAAACTAATTAATAACAACAAACACCTAGAGCGAATAAAAGCCGATAAGTGTCAGTTGGTAGAGGATATCGTTGCTCGTGCAACGAGGATTAACTTGCCTGCTTATGAACTTCTTTATGGGGATATGCTCACTTGGGGGGTTTGTATCGAAAAAGATGTGGAGCTGGGGCTTTATTATATTGAAAACGCAGCCCACCAGGGTTTTCCGGCGGCATTAGAACAGCTAGGTCGTTATTATTCTAGAGGCACTATTGTTCAGCAAGATAAAGAGCGTGCTATCCCTTATCTGCGTGAAGCTGCCGCGATGGGGAACCTTAATGCTCGAATTCATTTGGCTGAATTGCTCCTTCGAGATTACGGCAGTCCTTTAGATTATGAAGATGCATATCGCTGGTTGTATAACTCTGTGACTGCGGATAAAAGGCAGCATAAGAGAATTACGGTTCTACGTGATGGCTTAGCCCAGAGAATGCCACAAAATATAATTGCTAATGCCAAACGGCGAGAGGTATTTTGGTAGCGACTCAATAAAAACGTTGTCGAATTAGAGCATACCGTACTCACCGCACCCCAATAAAATGGGGTGTTTGTGTTTTTAGTTACTTATTTTTCCCACACTTCTATATACTTAAAGTAACTCCTATCTTGCTAAAGCAGGTTTCCCCATGTCAGATACTACGCCCAAAGATGAATTCGCTGATCGCGAAGCCCAAAAATACGAAAATCCAGTACCTAGCCGAGAATTTATTACTGAATTTTTAAAACAAGCCAATGTGCCAATGAACCGAAACGACTTGTTTGAAGCGTTAAGCCTCTCGGGAGAAGAGCAGTATGAGGGCTTACGTCGTAGATTGAGAGCAATGGAGCGAGATGGGCAGCTGGTATTCACGCGTCGACAATGTTACGCGCTACCAGAGAAACTCGAGATGATTAAAGGCTACGTTATTGGCCACCGTGATGGATTTGGTTGGGTTCGTCCGGACGGAAGTGTAGGAAAAGAAAACGACGTTATGCTGCCTCATCATCAGATGCGCACGATCATCCATGGTGATTACGTTTTGGTTCAGCCTGCAGGAACTGACAAGCGTGGGAGAAAAGAAGGCCGCTTGATTCGCGTTCTTGAAGAACGTAAAACACAAATCGTGGGGCGTTTCTTCTTGGAGCAGGGATACTCCTATGTTGTGCCTGATGATTCACGTATCCACCAAGATATTTTGATTCCTGAAAATGAAAAAATGTCGGCACGAATGGGCAATGTCGTCGTTATTGAAATCACCGATCGTGGCAGTCGTTCACGAGGAATGGCGGGGCGAGTGATTGAAGTACTTGGTGAAAATATGGCGCCGGGAATGGAAACGCAAATAGCGATTCGCACTCATCAAATTCCCAATGAATGGCCAGATGAAGTAGAAAAACAGATTAAAGGGCTGGATGAAGAGGTTCCTGAGCAAGCTAAAGTTGGAAGGGTAGACCTAAGAGAACTTCCTTTGGTTACTATTGATGGAGAAGATGCGCGTGATTTTGATGACGCTGTTTTCTGTCAAAAAAACCAGCAGGTGGATGGCGATTATGGGTTGCTATTGCGGATGTTAGCCATTACGTAAGGCCAGACACAGCACTCGATAAAGAAGCTATCAACCGTGGCAACTCAGTTTATTTTCCTTCTCAAGTTGTCCCTATGTTACCTGAAGTGCTGTCAAATGGTCTGTGTTCGCTGAACCCACAAGTAGACCGACTTTGTATGGTGTGTGAAATGACGGTTTCAGCCACAGGTAAGCTATCAGGCTATAAGCATTATGAAGCAGTAATGAATTCTCATGCGCGCTTAACTTATACGAAGGTTGGCGAAATTCTAGACGGTGACGAAGAGTTACGAGAAAGATATGGGAAATTAATACCTCATATTGAAGAATTGCACAACATGTACAAGGTGCTGAAAGGTGCGCGAGATCAGCGTGGAGCGATTGAGTTTGAAACCTTGGAAACCAAGTTTGTTTTTAATGCAGAGCGTAAGATAGATCGTATCGAACCTGTTATTCGCAATGATGCGCACAAACTTATCGAAGAATGCATGATTTTAGCGAACATTGCTTCAGCGTCATTAGTTGAGAAGCTTAAAGAACCAGCGTTATACCGGATTCATGAAACCCCAGGAGAGCAAAGGCTAACGGGCTTTAGAGATTTCCTTGGTGAGTTAGGGTTAAATCTATCGGGTGGATTGGAGCCGTCTCCAACTGATTATGCTCACCTGATGAAAGAAATTGGAACACGTCCAGATAAAGAGCTGATTCAAACCATGCTGTTACGCTCTATGAAGCAGGCAATTTATAGCCCAGATAATGCAGGACATTTCGGTTTGGCGTTAAAACGCTATGGTCACTTTACATCACCGATACGCCGTTATCCTGATCTTTTACTACATAGGGCAATTAAGTACCTTATAGCCAAGCAAGAAGGTCGTAATACAGATCGCTGGACACCGACGGGTGGATACCATTATTCCTTTGATGATATGGATGTATATGGTGAGCAGTGCTCAATGACAGAACGAAGAGCAGATGATGCAACCAGAGAAGTGTCCGATTGGCTGAAATGTGAGTACATGCAAGACCATGTCGGTGAAGAGCTAGAAGGTGTTATTGCTAACGTAACTGGTTTTGGCTTTTTTGTTCGCTTGTCTGAGTTACATATCGACGGGTTGGTCCATATATCTTCACTCGCTAACGATTATTATATTTTCGATGCAATCGGACAGCGATTAAAGGGTGAAAGCTTCGGAAATATCTACCGATTAGGTGATAGTGTAAAAGTAAAAGTACGATCTGTTAATCTTGATGACAGACAGATAGACTTTGAATTAGTCGAGACAAATCGCCAGCCTCGAGGCAAAGGAAAGACGGCTAAAAAACGAGCAGTGGAAGCAGATAAACGAAAACCGTTTGATAAAAACAGTGCGGCTAAGTCGAAACGACGTGGTGGAAAAGCAAAGGCCATGGTTGAGCCAACTAAGCGACCTGATGGTTCTTCTGAAGGAACGGGTCAAGCAAAATCAGCCGATAAAAAAAGTAAGGCAGAGAAAGCTCGGAAGAAAAAATCACGGGCAAGAAAGTCAAAGGCTAAAAAAACAAAAGTAATCAGTCGGGTAGCAAAAGCTAATTATCCAAATAAAGTATTTAAAAAGAGTAAAAAATGAGTAATGAATTTATCTACGGCATCCACGCAGTAAAAGCCGTTTTAGAACATGATCCAGCGCGCTTTATAGAAGCTTTTGTATTAAAAGGTCGTCAAGACGAACGTCTTACACCTCTAATTAATCAGTTACAACAATTTGGTATCTCAGTCCAACAGATGGGGCGTAAAGCGTTGGATGATAAAGCCAATGGCGCGAATCACCAAGGTATCATTGGTCGTGTAAAAGCGGCAAAGGCATTAAATGAAAATGACCTAGATGAAATTTTGGCAAAACAGAAGCAACCACTGCTGCTTATCCTTGATGGGGTAACCGATCCTCATAACCTTGGTGCTTGTTTACGTAATGCTGATGCTGCTGGTGTTGCCGCTGTCATTGTGCCAAAAGATAAATCTGCGCCACTTACTGCCACGGTAAGTAAAGTGGCATGTGGCGCTGCAGAAACCGTTCCTCTCATTCGTGTCACCAACCTAGCTCGTACAATGCGCGCAATTCAAGAACAAGGCGTATGGATTGTGGGAACAGCAGGTGAGGCGACTCACGATATCTATCAAGCCAAGTTAAGTGGTGGCCCATTGGCTATTGTTATGGGCGCAGAAGGGGACGGTATGCGTCGTTTAACACGTGAAACGTGTGATGACTTAATTAAAATTCCAATGGCGGGTAGCGTCTCTAGCTTAAATGTTTCGGTGGCTTCTGGAATATGCTTATTTGAAGCCGTTAGGCAAAGAAGTTAGTTTTCGTTTAAAGTGCGGGCGTTTATGACAATTTTCTTGTTTTGAACGCTCGTGAACAACCTCTTTTTAAGCGTAAAGTTCGCTTTATTATCTAATCTGTCTAGATAGCGACAACCTGTATAAAATTCCAGCGTTAATACCTAAAATAGCCCTTGTAAATAACACCTTTTTTCTATAATATTTGCCGTCCTTAATTCTCGGTCATTTTATACTAGTTCCTTGCTTCCCTTGGACGACCGAGCCATTTGTGGAAGCTACTAATCCGTGAGGAGCAAACATGCGACATTACGAAATCGTATTCATGGTGCACCCTGATCAAAGCGAGCAAGTTGCTGGTATGATCGAGCGTTACACTGGGTCTATCACTGAAGCTGGCGGTACTGTACACCGTCTAGAAGACTGGGGTCGTCGTCAAATGGCTTACCCAATCAACAAGCTTCATAAAGCTCATTACGTTCTTATGAACGTAGAAGCTGGCCAAGAAGTGATCGACGAGCTAGAAACTGCTTTCCGTTTTAACGACGCAGTTCTACGTAACATGATCATGCGCACTAAAGCTGCAGTTACTGAGCAATCTATTATGCTAAAACAACGTGAAGAGCGTGCAGAACGTGCTCCACGTCGTGAAGAGCGTACAGATCGTCCAGAAGCTAAGCCAGAAGCAGCTGAGTAATTATTTTTGACCTTAGGTCATTAATGATTCTCAACATACTTAATCAAAAAATTTAAGATCAGGAGATAGCCCATGGCTCGTTTCTTCCGTCGTCGTAAATTCTGCCGTTTTACTGCAGAAGGCGTACAAGAGATTGATTACAAAGATGTAGCAACTCTTAAAAATTACATCACTGAAGCTGGTAAAATTGTACCTAGTCGTATTACTGGTACAAGCGCAAAATATCAGCGTCAACTAGCTCGCGCTATTAAGCGTGCGCGCTACCTAGCACTGCTGCCTTATACTGATAAGCATCAGTAAACAGCACGTTTTATTAAGAGAGAGGATTAAACAATGCAAGTTATTCTACTTGATAAAATCGGTAACCTAGGTGGCCTTGGCGATACAGTTAATGTTAAGTCTGGTTATGCTCGTAACTTCCTTATTCCACAGAGTAAAGCAGTTATGGCTACTAAAGCTAACATTGAAATGTTCGAAGCTCGTCGCGCTGAACTTGAAGCTAAAGTTGCTGAGCAGCTTGCTGCTTCAGAAGCTCGTGCTGAGACAGTTAATGCTCTAGAAGCGGTTGTTATCGCATCTAAAGCTGGTGACGAAGGCAAACTATTCGGTTCTATCGGTACTCGTGACATCGCTGACGCAATTACTGCGGCAGGCGTTGAAGTTGCTAAAAGTGAAGTTCGTCTTCCTGAAGGCGCTTTACGTAACGTTGGTGAGTTTGAAATTAGCATCCAACTTCATTCTGAAGTTTTTGCTAAAGTGACTCTTCAAGTTGTTGCTGCTGAGTAATTTCAGTATCAGATGATTACGAAAAAACACCAGCCACTGGCTGGTGTTTTTTTATGTCTGAACCACTACTTCTATATTATTAATCAGTTGATAAGCTAAAATGGTATGAAACGGCTATTTAGATCAGAGATCTGATTATCTGTGTTAGAAAATAAAGAGTAAGTTTATCGACAGACTTGATTCTACATCACTTAGGCCTTCTGGAACCTTATCGTGATGTTGTCTCTCATGTATTATTTTTAGCGCGATATCATCGGTAATATTGTTGATAGCACTTAATTCTGTGTCTACTTTCGAGTTACTACTACCTGTCGTCAATGTGACTTTTGCAGCAAGTGCGAAGTTATCGATAATCTGCCAGTTAGAGTTTAACTGTCCTCTGAAGATTGGTTCTTGGACAATATTCGGGAAGATAATGTCATCGTCGTCTAGTTCATCAAGGTTTGGTTCTTGATATCGATAACCAGGGCCTGCTTCTATTTCGATTAATAAGTCTTTTGAATTTGTTACTTGATAACCAACACCAGCAGATAAAGTGTAATCTTTGAAATAAGCGCTGTGTCTTGAATCAATTCCTTTAAATCCAGCGTAAAGATACGTCCCAGAATTCAATTTGTAATCACTTTGCGCTTCGTATGTTAGTTGGAATT
Organism: Vibrio algarum; assembly: GCF_028204155.1. Lineage (NCBI taxonomy): Bacteria > Pseudomonadati > Pseudomonadota > Gammaproteobacteria > Vibrionales > Vibrionaceae > Vibrio > Vibrio algarum. The sequence continues at coordinate 708,679 of NZ_JAQLOI010000001.1, forward strand.
TATCTTCTTCGCCGTTTTTATCTAGTTTATACAACTTAAACTCACCAGAGTGACGATGGCGACCAGAGGTGTATTCTGCATCAACGCGGGTATTAAGTGATTGTGCGTCCGTATTACCGGTATGAGATTGGTAACCAAACTCCACTTCTGATTGCAATGGAGAGGTTAGCGGTTTTGCGTCTTCTTCGGCGGATATAAAAGCACTGAAAAACAGTCCGTTAATTAGTAACACGGATGTAGAGAATAACTTCAACGACACGAAACACTTTAGTTTATTAAATAGGCACAATAGTATAAGTGTGTATTATGTATATTCGTCAAGGCGATGTTAATTTTCGTTTTTTCTTTTTGGGGATTACAAATGACGGAATCCCGCTATAATGTGGCGCTATAACTAGCTATTGAGTATTACCATGGTCGAAGTCCGAAACAAAACTATTGCAGATACCCAGGTCGACGCAATTAAAGTTCCCCCCATTCTCTAGAAGCTGAGCAATCAGTGATTGGAGGATTGCTTCTGGATAATGAACGTTGGGATACTGTCTCAGAAAGAGTCGTAGCGAAAGACTTTTATAGTCGACCGCATCGTCATATATTTGAAGCTGTTAAAGCGATATTAGAGGACAGTAACCCTCTGGATCTGATCACTTTGTCAGAGTTTTTAGAGCAGAGAGAGCAGCTTGAAGAAGTTGGTGGTTTTGCCTATTTAGCCGATCTCGCGAAAAACACGCCAAGTGCAGCGAACATTAATGCGTACGCAGATATTGTTGCTGAGAGGGCGTTGGTTCGTAACCTCATTGGCGTGGCGAATGAAATTGCGGATGCAGGTTATGAACCTCAAGGTAGAACATCGGAAGATTTGCTAGACCTTGCAGAAAGCAAAGTCTTTGCCATTGCAGAAGAGCGAACCGGAGAAAACGAAGGCCCTCAAAGTGTTGATTCTATCTTAGAAAAGACGCTTGAACGTATCGAAATTCTCTACAAGTCCCCTCAAGACGGGGTTACCGGTCTAAATACTGGCTTTGCCGATCTAAATAAGAAGACGGCGGGTTTACAAGGTTCTGATTTAATCATTGTGGCTGCTCGTCCTTCAATGGGGAAAACAACGTTTGCAATGAACCTGTGTGAAAACGCCGCGATGTCGCAGGATAAGCCTGTACTCATCTTTTCTTTAGAGATGCCCGCAGAACAGTTGATGATGCGTATGCTCGCCTCTCTTTCTAGAGTGGATCAAACTAAAATTCGTACAGGTCAGTTAGATGATGAAGACTGGGCTCGTATCTCTTCTTCCATGGGTATTCTTATGGAGAAGAAAAACATGCTTATTGATGACAGCTCTGGTTTGACTCCGACTGAATTACGTTCGCGTGCCCGTCGTGTCGCTCGTGAATACGGTGGAGTTAGTATGATCATGATCGACTACCTTCAGTTAATGCGAGTTCCTTCGCTGACCGAAAATCGTACTTTGGAAATTGCAGAGATTTCACGTTCGCTTAAGGCCTTGGCAAAAGAACTGAACGTTCCCGTTGTTGCGCTTTCTCAGTTGAACCGCTCCCTAGAGCAGCGAGCCGATAAACGTCCTGTGAACTCCGATTTGCGTGAATCAGGCTCTATCGAGCAGGATGCGGATTTAATCATGTTTATCTATAGGGATGAGGTTTATCACCCTGACAGTACGATGAAAGGCATAGCCGAAATTATATTGGGTAAGCAGCGTAATGGCCCGATAGGCTCCGTCCGACTTACTTTCCAAGGTCAGTTCTCACGCTTTGATAATTATGCAGGCCCTGCATTTGACGACGAATAATAAGGCTATGCTTTATGAGCTATATGAAAGCAGCAACGGCTGTAATAGATTTACAAGCACTCAAAAATAATTTAGAGAACATTCGTCTTAGAGCTCCTGAAAGTAAGTTACTGGCTGTTGTTAAGGCTAATGGTTATGGACATGGGCTACTAAAAATTGCTCAAAATGCCGATGGTGCTGACGCTTTTGGTGTCGCTCGTATAGAAGAAGCACTCCAGTTAAGAGCAGGAGGTATTGTAAAACCTATTTTGCTTTTAGAAGGCTTCTACTCATCTCTAGACCTACCTATTTTAGTCGCCAATAATATCCAAACCGCAGTTCACAGCATTGAGCAATTAGAAGCCTTAGAGCAGGCTGATATCGAAACACTGGTAAAAGTTTGGGTTAAGCTTGATAGCGGTATGCATCGACTTGGTATAAGGCCAGAACAGTTTTCTGATGTTGTAGATAGGCTTTATCGTTGTGACAATGTGGCTAAGCCCATTCGTTTTATGAGTCATTTTGCGTGTGCAGACGAACAAGATAGTTCAGTTACGTCAGAGCAAACGAAGTTGTTTCTAACGTTAACAGAACCTTATGAAGGAGAACGTTCAATTGCTGCATCAGCAGGTATTCTTGCTTGGCCAAAAAGCAGATTAGATTGGAATCGTTGCGGTATTATAATGTATGGCGTGTCTCCTTTTGCCGACGACGATGCCACGGATTATAACTGCCTTCCAGTTATGACTCTTAAATCCTGTCTAATTGCTGTGAGAGAGGTTAAAGCCGGAGAGAGTGTGGGTTACGGAGCTATCTGGACGAGCGAGCGTGATACTAAGGTTGGAGTAATCGCCATTGGTTATGGTGATGGTTACCCTAGAACCGCACCATACGGTACACCGGTTTGGATTAATGGTAGAAAAGTACCTATTGCAGGTAGAGTTTCTATGGATATGCTTACGGTCGATCTAGGCCCGAATGCAGAAGAAAAAGTGGGTGATGAGGCGGTATTATGGGGGCGTCAATTACCTGTAGAGGAAGTCGCCAAACATATTGGTACTATTGCGTATGAGCTAGTGACTAAGCTAACTCCACGAGTTGAGATGCAATATATCAATAAGCGGATAAAATGAACGCAATAACCAATCTTAAAACCATTCTCTTATTCACAATTGTAGCGATATTTAGTACACCAACCTACAGCAATGGGTGGCCAAACTGGACTCCAGATTCTGCAGTCGTTCCCTTCTTTTTTCTTCTGATAGTTTGGGGAATACGGTTGGTGTTGCTGGTGTAGCCAAAGGTATTTATCAGCCACAAATGAGCTTGCTGGCAATGGGTATGTATTCGGATAAAGACACGTACGCAACTTATGGCGCTTTAGCCAACTATCAACCCGGCGGACGGTGGTTGATGGGCACTGAACTTTATAATGGAAAATTTGTAGATAACGATTATTTTCTTGGGGAACAAGGCAGCAATGATTCATCCTCATCAGATGCGACAGTAACAACAGGTTATGAAGAGAAGTATCGTTTCTCTTTCCGCTATATTTTCCCGTGGGGAGAAGGAGAACGCCTTGGCGTCGCCGCTGGATACGCACCCAATAGACAGATTAATGGATCAACACCGCATGATAGCGGTGTCAGTTCATTTGAAGTCCAGCCTTTTTACGCTTCCAGAGAGCTAGATGCCAATTACCAAGAAGCAGAAGAGACTTGGGGCGTAAAATTAAAGTTTGAGTGGAATAATCAAAACGACAATAGAAACCCCACAGAAGGCTCTAAAACTCAATTCGAAGTTACCTACTCTCCAGAATATAAAGACGATACAAGTTGGGCCCTAGTAGCCTTTCAGAATAGTCAATATTGGGATATCGGGCCCTTAACTGATTTTTTTAACAAACAGGTTCTAGCGTTTAGCGTTTATACGGCAGACACACCAACATGGAATAACTGCTCAAATAGTAAATGTAATCGACCGCCAGAATATGAAGGTGTAAAACTTGGTGGACTATTTCGCTTACGAAGTTTTACCGCAGGACGTTACCATGGTCGATCTGCTATTAACTATACGGCTGAATATCGTGTTATGCCTGAGTGGCAGCCTTTGGGTACATGGCCTTTATTTAGCCTTTATAATGTTCCTTGGTGGCAATGGGTAGCATTTGCAGATGTAGGACGAGTTGCTGATGAGTATAACTTAAAAACGTTACACGAAGATATGAAGTGGAGTGCGGGAGGTGCGATTCGTTTTCAAGTTGAGGGCATCGTTGTGCGAACTGAGATTTCATGGGGAAGTGAAGACAATCTTTTTCGTGTAATGGTAAACCAACCTTTTTAATGCACCGAACGATGAGTTATCGGTGCATTGGTAACGAAAAGCTATTTTCCAGAGATAGTGGCGATTACGGTTCGTGAACCACCGTTGTTTCTGTGCTCTCCTAAGTATATGCCTTGCCAAGTTCCTAGAGCTAATTTTCCATTCGTAATTGGTATGGTGACACTAGCCCCCAGAAGAGACGCTTTAATATGAGCGGGCATATCATCATCCCCTTCATATGTATGTTGATAATACATTGCCTTTTCAGGTACGAATTGATTGAAATGACTTTCCATATCCGATCGTACTGTTGGATCCGCATTTTCATTTAACGTTAAGCTTGCTGAAGTATGCTGGATAAACAAATGAACCATACCAATAGATAGTGTTGAAATTTCGGGAATATTTTGCGTTATCTCATTTGAAATGAGATGAAAACCACGACTTTTAGGTTTTAAGTGGATAGTTGTTTGCTGCCACATAAGAAAGTTACTCAGCCCAATAGAAAGTACTTTAAATTATAACGCTGAACAGGTAAAACTAGTGATCAAATCGAGAACTGATGTAACTCAATATTAAAAATGTCTAGTTACGTCATAATCTCATGCTAAACAATAATAAAAGAGCCATTTGAGACGGTACATCGCTGAAATCTTGCCTCTAAAGACAGTTTTCATCGAAATAAGCGCTCATTTTTCAATAACGCGAAAACTTTATTTTAATTTGGCGATTCAATATTCGTAGAAATTCGTCTACGTTTAATTGAATTAAACCTACTGTGGTATCGGGACAGAGACTATGTTGAAAAATATTAACCCAACGCAAACTCAAGCTTGGAAGGCTTTAACTACGCATTTTGAATCAGCACAAGATATGGAGCTTAAGACGTTATTCGCATTAGACGAGGCGCGTTTTGAGAACTTTTCTACTCAATTTGGTGATGACATTCTGGTTGATTATTCAAAAAACTTAATCGACAAAGAAACAATGGAAAAATTGTTTGCTCTTGCGGATGAGACTGAGCTAAAAGCAGCTATTGATGCAATGTTCTCAGGAGAGAAGATCAACAAAACAGAAGGTCGTGCCGTATTACATAGCGCTCTTCGTAACCGCAGTAATAAACCAGTAATGGTTGATGGCAAAGATGTTATGCCAGCAGTTAACGCTGTATTGGAAAAGATCGAAGGCTTTACTGGTCGTGTTATTTCTGGTGACTGGAAAGGTTATACAGGTAAAGCGATTACTGATGTTGTGAATATTGGGATTGGCGGTTCAGACCTTGGTCCTTATATGGTTACCGAAGCACTAACACCGTATAAAAATCACTTAAATATGCACTTTGTCTCTAATGTTGATGGAACACACATCGTAGAAACATTGAAAAAAGTGGATCCTGAAACGACTTTATTCCTAGTTGCATCTAAAACATTTACTACTCAAGAAACCATGACAAATGCACATTCAGCGCGTACTTGGTTTTTAGAAACAGCTGGTGATGAAGCTCATGTCGCGAAGCATTTCGCAGCTCTTTCTACTAATGGTAAAGCCGTTGCTGAGTTCGGTATTGATACTGAAAATATGTTTGAGTTCTGGGACTGGGTTGGTGGACGTTATTCACTATGGTCTGCTATAGGTATGTCAATTGCTCTATGTGTAGGCTATGACAACTATGTTGAGCTATTATCAGGCGCTCACGATATGGATAAGCATTTTGCTGAGACTGAGTTTGATAAAAACGTACCAGTTATTCTTGCGTTGATCGGTCTTTGGTATAACAACTTCCATGGAGCTGAATCAGAAGCAATACTACCTTACGACCAATATATGCACCGCTTTGCGGCATACTTCCAACAAGGAAATATGGAATCGAATGGTAAATACACTGATCGTAATGGTGATGCTGTCGATTACCAAACTGGCCCAATCATTTGGGGTGAACCAGGAACAAATGGCCAACACGCCTTTTATCAGTTGATCCACCAAGGCACTAAGCTAATTCCTTGTGACTTCATTGCACCGGCTATTAGTCATAATCCAGCAGGCGATCACCATCAGAAGCTGATGTCTAACTTCTTCGCTCAAACAGAAGCACTTGCTTTTGGTAAGGGTAAAGAGCAAGTAGAAGCAGAGTTTATTGCAGCAGGTAAAACAGCGGAAGAAGTGAAAGATCTAGTACCGTTTAAAGTGTTTGAAGGCAACAGACCGACAAACTCTATCCTAGTTAAGCAGATTACTCCTCGTACATTGGGCAACCTGATTGCAATGTATGAGCATAAAATCTTTGTTCAAGGTGTAATTTGGAATATCTTCACTTTTGATCAATGGGGTGTAGAACTTGGTAAGCAATTAGCAAATCAAATACTTCCAGAGTTAGCGGATGAATCACCGGTTGATTCACATGACAGCTCAACTAACGGTCTAATCAACGCATTTAAAGCGTATAAGGCGTAATTACTTATTCGTTAAATTGCAGTTGTAAATAAAAAGGTTGATGCATCGCATCAACCTTTTTTAATTCTTTGCTTTCGAATTTTTTACTCGAAACAGATCTCGATAAATGCATTACCCCATTCTGAGGTAAATGGCATGATAATGATCGCTCCATCGCATTTATGGCGAATAGTGTGTCCTTTACCAGATACAACGATAGGGGTAGCCATATCAAAATCAAAACCGCTATCTGACAAAATACGTTTAGCTCCGCCTGTTACCATATTAGTAATCTCACCCACCATATCGGTGACTTCTTCATTAATACCATTTGGACGCTCACCAAGCATGTTTTGCATGATTTCTAGCGCTAGGCCTTCATCAAAAGTAATAGACATCGATCCTTTACTTTTATCGCCTACCATACCGATCAGGCCCGAAACATCGCCACGAGCGATCTCATCTTTCTTAACTCTAGGTTTTAGCGGCTTCAGCTCAAGAGAAGCCATAGTTTTTAAAACATTCATCAAAGAAGCTAAAAACGGATTTACAAATTCAGCGCGCATAACTCTCTTTCTTATTGTTCCATGTTTGAATAACACGTTTTGCAGGTACCGTGTGTTTCAAGGACATGATTTGTTATTTTGAACCCGTGCTTTTCTGCATTGCCTGCAAGCAAGGTCATCAGGTTATCATCTTGTAGTTCAACAACATTACCACAATGGTCACAAATTAGAAGTTGGGAGTAATGCTTGTTTTCACCACATGAGCAACAGGAAATAAAGCTATTGTTAGATTCAACTTTATGAATGAACCCTTGCTCTAGCAAAAAATCCAAAGCTCTATAAATCGTTGGCGGCTTAGCTTGTGGCTCACTCTCTTTTAATTGTTCTAGAAGATCATAAGCACTTGATGCACTTTTATTCGTACAAATAAGCTCAAATACTCTTTTTCTCTGAGGTGTAAACCTAACCCCCGAGCCTCACAAATACTTGATACATGCTCAAGTAAAACCTTGTCCAAATCAGCCACCTTTATAACTGGACTCTTGTTTTAATAATACACTAATTTATCAAACATAATACTTGGAAACATCGCATACCCTAAGGGAAAGAGAATAATGGATCAAGTTAATCAAAATTCATGAGCAATATTTGAAGTAAAAACGTTAATAATCTCTAATTGAATACAGTAAATTAGAGGGGGAGGGGCTGTGTAAGAATGGCTAGCTAAACGTGAGCGCGTTTGTTCATTGATATATAAGGAATAGAGTTGCTTGATTACTTTACTTGGGTGAAGGGCGAACTTGAGGTAAAATCTGCGCCCTTGAAAAGCAAGATCAGTTTTGTGTATCAATTACTTTCATTGCATTATTTACTTGAAGAAGCTTAATTCATCATGACCAATAAAACATACCCATCATCCCGTTTCTCTATCGCACCCATGCTTGATTGGACCGCCAGTTAAGTAATATCAATGTCTACAGGCAGCCCATACGTACTATGTACGTACTATTATAATTTTCCCCTCCCCAAACCGCTTGTCCTAGAATCTCAAAATCAATTGTTTCAATCTCTATGTGCGTCAATTCCCATGGTTCATAGAACTGTGCATTGTCACTCTTAAAGGTAATTTTAGTCGGTTGGAATTGGAGTCGCTTCACCATGACTTGACCATTGACTCTAAATACATAGACACCATCACCACAGAAATCCTCTACTCGCTTCACCATCAACAATGAACCGTCTTTTAGAGTTGGGTACATTGAGTCCCCTTTGGCTCGCATTAAAAATACGTCACTAGGGTTTACGTGTAATTCCTCGCGTAGGTACTTTTCTGAGAAATTCATATCACTAGACGCTTCAATTTCGACTAAAGAGCCATGTCCAGCACTTGCTTCTACGTCGAAATAAGTAAGGCTAATCATTCCATTTTTTAGAGGAAAAGAACCTTTTTGAGACAAATGTCTCGCTTTTAAAAATATTTTTTCAGGTATTTTGTCGCGTTCTTTCCATGTGTAAATAGTTTTTGGAGAGATCTCTAAAACCTTTGCTAGCTCTGCATTGCTACTCGTTTTTGTTAGTTCTTTTAAATGCAGAATTTTTTCCTCAAAAGTATTCATTTGAATCCTCTATGATTCTTCAAGGGGTTGATTATTTTCTTCACTTCCTCATAATTGATTCAAAATTAGTTTGAAGACATTTGAGGTCGTTTGAACTTCTCAGAACTACCTCAAGTGTACACCAAGGAGAAAGAATGAACACATTATTTGCGTTGTTAGCTAGATATGAAAGTACTGAAATTCCATTGGAAAAAATTTCCGAGGAATTTTTAGGGATTACTCCAAGAACAGCAAGGCAGCGCGCAAGTGCGGCAACTCTTCCATTTCCTACGTTCAAAATTAGAAACAGCGAAAAAGCACCTTACTTGGTTCGTGCTCAGGATTTAAGTGAATATATCGACAAGAAGTACTTAGAAGCCCGAGAAGAATGGGAAAGCGTAAATATTCATTGAGGAGATCGTCATGTATACACCACTACACAGTATCAACATTGATTTTTCACATTCAAGTGAAGCCAAGGCTTTCGAAGAATCTATTAATGTCCACCTTAATGCACATGAGATGGGCGAAGATGAATTTGTCTTTTTCTTTAACCTACGAGAGCAAGCGCTTGAAGCTATCGAATTACTAGAGAGTTTAGAGGTTTAACTATGGATATTGATTACAACATTGGAAAATCCATTGCTGATTTGCCAATTACAGACCCAATTCACAAGCCATGTGAAAGCATGGCGGGAATGGTCGATTTCGACCCTAAGAAGTGCAAACGCGGTTTATATCTATTGGATAAGTTGCGTGAAAAACATGGCTTAAAAAGAACGGTGCAATCATGAATGTCATGAGCATTATTAACGGTGATACATTCGCTCGTTCTTTTTTCCTCGTTTGCCTGAGTTGGTGCGCTCAGATGTGAAACGTAAAGTTGAATCTCGTAAAAGTCGCACCAATCCAACCAAAGAGAACCTAGAACGAGCCGCCCGTGATGGAGTTAACTTTGGGTTAAAGCATGCGGCCTTTATCGAAGATAAGTTTCCCTTTGTAGACTATCGAAAAAAAGCGAAGCCCTGCCGGTTAACCCATGACATTTTGATGAGTGATACCGCCCTTTCGACACTGGCCGAAGTGGTGAGTGATGAACATTCTAAAACTATTGCGTCTTTTGATGCGGTTCCTTTTGTCTCTTACGTTGAGGCCTTAACTGAGCTGTATAACGAGATATCAGTGACGTTAAAAGACATTTTCATTAATCCCCCATCAGTTACTTTTAAGGGCAAAGATGAAGAAGAGCTAGAACGCTCTTTAGAAATTGCCTTGCTTAAGCTGCAAGATGAATTGTGGATTGAAAAGCGCCTCACCCACTTGAGGGCGCAATATATTGAGTATGCTCAAATTACCCTTTTGCGAGTGGGCGAAAAAGCGCATCAAACCTGTTATGTCTCTCCGCTTTCATTTACTAATTGGAAGCGCAAGCAACGCGAAGGATTACAGTTCATTGAGGCCATGGTGGTGCTCAACAATGACACCGGAGAGCATTTCGAATTGGCCGAGGTGGTCAAGCGTACAACGGCCAACCCTGAAAACCGTCGCATTGAAATGATGGTGCGTAGTCGTGGCTTTGAAGAGTTGGCGCAAGATTTAGGTTATACCGCGCTATTCATCACTTGGACATTGCCGAGCAAGTACCACCGCAATAGCGCTAAGTGGAATGGTGCAAGCGTTAAAGAAGGGCATCAAGCCCTAATGAATAAGTGGGCGAATGCACGGGCCATGATTGCCAAAGACGACATTGAATACTTTGGTTTTCGGGTGGCCGAACCCCACAAAGACGCCACTAGTCACGGGCATTACTTTTTATTCTGCTCTCATGCTGAAAAGAATACGTTAATAGAGATCTTAAAAACCTGCGCCATTTCCGAAGATAGAGACGAACTAGGCCATGATATTTCTAAGCGCTTTGATGTGAAAGAGTGCGACCCATCCAAAGGGGGCGCAACGGCTTATATTGCCAAATACATATCGAAAAACATCAATGGTAATCACATGCCAGAAACCGAGGCGGAAGAATACGCTTATCGCGTTCGGGCTTGGGCGTCTACTCATCGAATCAGACAGTTTCAGCAATTTGGCGGTGAGCCAGTATCACTTTGGCGAAATCTACGCAAAGCCAACCCCAGTGACACCCTACCCATTAGCGAAGAACTGGAAGAGTTAAGGCAAGCGACCGACTCTTCTAAGTGGTCACTGTTTTGTAAATTGGCGACGAAAGCCAAAATTGAATATCAAGAGAAGCAAAACAAGTACGGTGAAACCGTTCGTAAAGTCATTGGGTTTTCGTGGTTAGGTCAGATAATAGAAACGGCCGCAACTCAATACAGTTTGGTTCGTCGCAAAGATTTACAGCGCGCTTTAGAGTCGCGGAGCGGCTCCCCTTGGAGCACTGAAAATAACTGTAACCAGACACCAGAAAAGCCAATTTTACCGTTAGAAAAAGCATTGATGGACGTGACCGGATGGAGCGTTAAAGGGGTACAGTGCTTAATCCCGCCTTTGATGAGAGGTTCAAGAGTATCCATTGACCGATACACCAACATTTCATTCACCAATAACCGCTTATTGGTGAACTAAGTAACATGCCAACGATGGGAATCAGGGGCAATCTAATTACTAACGTCGTGAGACAGAGGAACCAACATGGAAAACAAAACGGAAGTGATACTTCAAGAAGCACAAGAGGCGGCCACGTTGTTTAAACCGCCTTGGGGAATGAACCACATTAAACCGCTATTGATTAATGTGGTTTGGTTGTTGAAGTCGTTTAATGCGCGCCTTGCCGCACTCGAAAAAGGAGCGCGAAATGACCGATAAAACCCCACTCGGTTATGTGGTTTGTACCACTTGCCAATCACCTAAAGCCATTTATCAAGGAAGCGGCAGACGCATTAAGTATGTGTTTGGTCGCTGCGAATGTGGTTTAGATAACCGCACTAAACCGCCCGTTCAAGCGGTCATGAGTGCTTATAAACCTCTTGAAGAAGTGAAGGCCGAACTGGAAGCACTAAATCAACCGGTTGAATCACCTCCAGAGCCATTATTTACCCCTATTGAGAGTGATAACGAACCACAAACGTTGAGTGATAGTGATCCACAAAGTGAAGTGGAAACGAAGCCCTTATTTACCGCTAAACGCATTGGCATTGCGGCTGCGGTGGGTTTGGTGATTGGCGGTGCAATTAAAGCAGTAAGGGCGGTGGCGTAATGGAGCAGATAACCGATAACCCAACCATAGACATGAATGAGCAAGAAACCCGTTCAAAAGAAGCGGTGAGCGCATTGATTTCTGAAATGGATGGTGAAGATTTTGACACCAATGAAGTAGTTCAAGATAACGCGCAAAAGCGCAAAGAGGACGCCAAAAAAGCCGCTGATGCGGTGGCGCTTAATCTTGCAAAGGAAAATGCGGCCAAAGGGGTGGCGGCTTTTGATTTTGGTTTGAAACTGGCGGATGAGCGTTTAGGCGTGGACGATATGCAGGGCGGTTTACTTGTGGAAACGGCCGCACCGGTATTGATGAAGTATGCCGTTGAGCCGCCTCAATGGTTTAAAGATTGGGGCGCAGAAATGCAACTGGCGGGGGCGTTTTGTTTTGTGGCGTTCATGCAGTACAAAACCTTAATTGAACTGCGCAAGATAGATGCCGCCAGAGCCAAAGAAGCGCTTAAGCGAGGTGACAAAGATGGAACCCATTAACAACAATAACAAGTTGTCGAACGGTCATATCTTTTGTGTTGGCATGTCGGGAAGTGGCAAGTCCTCAGCGGCCAAAAAGCTCTTTGTGCAAGCCACTGACCAAGTGGTGATATTTGATCCTAAAAAAGAGTATGACGGTTATCTTCATGGCCGAAAAATTCGGATTTACCAAAAGCTTGGTGACTTCTCTCGTGCCCTGCTTGCCGGTCGAGAAACCAAACAAGGTTTTAAAATCTGTTGGCAGCCACAAAAAGAAACCACCATTAAAGACTTCGATATGTTTTGCAAAGTGGTTTGGGCAGCCGGTGACGGAAAGCATGTTAAGCCGCTCAAAGTGGTGTGTGAAGAAGTGGCCGAGCACAGCCCTAATGCCGGTAAAGCCACGGGATATCATGGCAAGCTTTTGCGATTGGGCCGCTCTTACAATATTCACACGATTAACCTCTTCCAACGTGGTCAAGAAGTCTCAAAGACCATTATTGATAACTGTCAATTTGCCTGTGTGATGATGCAAAAGACCTTTGCCAGTGCGCAATATCTAGAAAAAATGACCGGTATTGCCGCAAGGGAGATAGATAAATTAGACAAACTGGAATACCTACTTCAAGACGGAAAGCACTATAAACGGGGGGCAATTCGGTGGTGATTTGTGAAGTTAATCACATCTAGTCACAACCCTTTCACAAAAAGTATTCGGTCAAGAGAGTGAAACCAATGATGAACTGAAAGCCGTAGCCGTAATGCTGCGGCTTTTTTATTTCTCATTCACTGAAAAAGGTTTTACTCATGAAACTAGATTGGAAAGCAATCCTTGTAGGCGCGGCCGTTGCTGCGGCTGTCGTATGGGCATCAAACAACGTTGATGCTGTTGAAGATGTGATTGGCTAATCGGGGGCATTATGCAATTAGTAAAAACACCATTTGCACCACGCGCCAAAGAGCTTGACCCCGTTGAAGGTGTCGCTTGGGGGCAGCGTCCGAGTTTGCGTTTAGTGCCTGGGCCAACGTATCACGACATTGAACTTATCACGAACATCACCGACGCCACCGATATTGAACGTATCGAAGTGGTCAACGGTGGTGACAGTATCGTTTCCTTGTCGGGCAAGTCGCTTGCGGTCATTACTGACCACGCCAAAGTGTACAAAGAAGCCGGTCGTTATGTCATTCCGTTTGGTGAGCGCAAAGCGCGTACTAAAATCGGCATGCGTCAAAGTGATTTGGTCACCCTTCAAGGTGAAATTTGGTTTGTGTACATCACGCTTAAAACCTCACCAAATTCTGTTGATGGTAATGGCGACCCAGTAACACAACCGACTATCCGCGCTCGTGCTCATGTGCTTCCTTCGCAAGATACCCGTTACTACATGCCAAAAATCAATGAACTGACGTGGAACGCTGCGGCCGCAGGTCGTACTCCATTTGACTATCCAGAGCGTAGCCCTGCGGTCAACTTAAAGCGCGTTCATTTTGGCGGCAATGACATTACTCGTATGCGAGTCCTTCGAGACAACATTGAACAGTTCAATGCAACTAAAGCCGATAACGATTTCGACTTAAAGCAAGCCGAACTTGAACCCATGGCAGACCACTTCACGTTGGATTTTATCAGCTATGGCTTTGCGGCCGACGGCATGATGAACACGGCTTCAAACCAAGAATTTAAGTTTGAAGTGGAAAAAAGCAATGCGGGTGCCATTCCATTGATTGTTGAACGTGTTGACCAAGTCGCACCGCTTCCTAATCAAACGCAAAAATAAGGGGGCGCTATGTCTCTACTTGATGATGCAGGGGAATGGTTTGGCGGCATAACGGACACGGTCGTTGAGGGTGGCGAACGCTATTGGAATGCTTGGGTAGATTCTGAGGTTGAAAAGACCAAAGAAGCCGCACCGGAAGAGCAGCGTCCAACGTCCGAGCCCGCGCAGCAACCCACGGGGAGCTTGTCAATCCGTTGCCAGTGCAACCCAATTATGGCTTTAACACACAAACCGCGCTTATTGCCGGTGTGTGGGGATTGGCCGTATTGGGTGTGATTATCGCGTTTAAGGATTAACCATCATGCCATTGATTTTACTTTATCCATTACTCGGTGGTGCGGCCGGTTTTGCGGCTGGCTTCTTTACCGGCTCTAGTACCAAAAAGCTTATCGCGGTCACCGCTGTTGGTGGTGTGGGGCTTTATGCCTACAGCAAGCTAAAAGGGGGCAACTGATGCTAGGTGCATTAACGTCTTTAACCGGTGGCGGCTCCATGCCGATTGATGCAGGGGGTGGCGCTGCGGGGCCAAGTACCGCGACCGCAACCACAAACAACGGGTTCACTGTTGGCGGCCTAAATATGGGCGCAGGTGAAAGCAATAAGACCTTACTCGTTGTTGGGGCGGTTGGCTTGCTTGCGCTTTTCCTTCTCACTCGCGGAAAGAAATAACATGAGCATTCGACTAATTCGCCCAGAGATGCCGGATTTTCCCGCGCATTGCGAAATCATTAAACCGGCCTTTGATGGGGCTCCGTATCCAAAACTCGAACACTCCGACATTGTGGAGCGAGTTCAAGGGCATCACGCGAGCTTTTACCATTTCAAAGGGGACGGCTTTTCCGTTCGTATTATTGGTCAAGTCACTAACGACGGCTATTTACTCATTATTTCAGTCGGCCATGGCTTAGCCAAATGTATGCCGACCTTGATTGATGTGGTGAAAAAAGCCGGTCACAAGCGCTTGATTTGTCATACCTACAAAAAAGGCATGCGTCGGATATATCGAATGATTGGGGCGAGTGAAATCGAACGTATAGAACATAAGGGCGGAATTGTGGAAACCATTCACGCACTTGAGATTTAAGGGGTTTAGGTATGGGTAAGGGCGGCAGTTCTAGCAGTACCAATAACACACAAACAACCAGTATTAGCGGTCAGAACGGGATACAGGGTGACAACCTTGGTGTGACCGTTGCCGGTGTCAATAACTCCAAACTTGATATCACCATGACCGACCACGGGGCCATTGAAAAAGCCTCGGAAATGGCCGAGCTCACTATGACAACGTTAGGTGATGGAGTGGAGGCCGTCATTGATAGCAATACCGACGTCACCACACACGCCATGGACAGCGTTGAGCGCGCCAGTAGTGTGAATGCGCAGCACTTAGCAGCCGTAGCCAGTAGCGCAGCCACACAGCACAGCAAAAGCCTTGATACCGTGGCTCAATTGGCAACCACACAAGCTGATGGTGGTCAGATTGAAACCACGCAGCAAGTGGTCAAAGCCATTGCCATTGTTGTCGGTGGTGTCGCGGCTGTTTTCGTTGCCAGAGAGGTGTTCACATGACCATTAAACGACTAATGCAAGCCAATGAATCGTTGCAGTTTGAATGTATGGGCGACTTTGCATTTATTGCTCAAGCGACCGGTGATATTCGATTGCGTGACGGACAAGGCTCTTACCTTCTAAAGCAAGGGGCGCAGATTAAATCTGCCACCCTGCGCGGTCGGTTGTATGTCGATAACTTGGGTGACACTGGTGTTGTCGAAATCATCACCGGCAATGGTGAGTATATCGCTCCACAGCTTTCACAAATGGAAGTGGTGAAGCAGCCGCCCATGGAAATACAAGCGGGGCAGTCCATTGATATTAACGTGCTTCCTGCGATTCAAATTGAAGCGGGGCAAGCTATCGAGGTTAGCGCCCTACCAGAGCTGCAAATTGAAGCCGGTCAAAGTATCGAAGTGAATGCGCTACCGGCCATTCAAGTGGAGGCAGGACAAAGCATAGAAGTGAGCGCATTGCCGCTTGCTAATGGCTTTGAGTCTACCGTAGGCGAAATGCCTCACACCATTGATGAGAGCTTAACTCGTACCACGCTCATCATCAAAGCAATGACAACCAATGTTAGCCCTGTATTAGTTGGAGCGTTTGAGCTTCATGGCGGGGAAAAACTCCAATTAAACACAACCGCTGAAATCACGTTAACTGGTGATGTCGGTGACCAAGTAAGCATTATTGAGGTGCATCTATGAGTGTATTGAGCGAGATGCCGCAAGGCTCCCAACGCACAAAAATTGAATATCTAGCGGATAAAATAGACAACTTTGAGGGGGTGGAAGCGATACCCCGCTCAATATCATCTTTGCTGTGTTTGATAGAGAAATTGATTCGGGTGAATACTCTCTAAGGCAAGACATTACCGAGTGGATAGACGCCCAGTATTTGCGAGATGGAACAGACGAAATTGATTTTGGCAAAGCGATTCATGAAGTGATTGACCGTGAAGGTGGTGCCAGTGATGTGCGCATTTGTCTATCTGTCTCAGCCCTTTTTGAAAGCGACACGATAGATGCCGATGCGGTCTATTCCATGAATATCGGTGTGGTAAGAGATAACGACATGGGTGTGGTTCCTGACACCATTCCGCTAACCATTCTTAACGGGTTCTACTATCACACCAGTGGGATCATGACGTTGACCTTCCCTGTAGAAAATATGGACATGAACGTGTTCGATGATTTTCGTTTGCGGATAGGTATTTTCGAAAATGGTAGTCCTGTTGGGCCTCCAATGGGCGGTGTATTCAAAGCCATTATTCACCGTGTCGATATACGACAACCTGAGTTTAATTAATATGAAAATGCTAGTGATTGGCGTGTTGGCTGTCATAGCGATTAAGTATGTGACTCGGCCAAAACTAACAAATGATGAACTGCTCTATTTAAACGGAGGCGCTATGTCTAGAGTGAATCGAGGGATACGCAACAACAATCCGCTCAACATCAAAGAGGGGAATAATTGGCAAGGTGAAAGCGACACCAATATTGATCCTGTCTTTGAAGAATTTGAACATCCTAAATATGGGTTCCGCGCAGGGGCGAAGCTCTTGCGCAACTATGAAAAGCTGTATGGCCTCAATTCAGTGCGCGGCATCATCTCTAAGTTTGCACCGTCGAGTGAAAACCACACAGAAAACTACATCACGTTCGTAGCGAAAGAACTCGGTGTTAACTCAGAGAACACATTGAATCTTTGGGACGATGATTTGTTAGCTCGAATGCTTCACGCCATGTCCATCATGGAAAATGGGCGTCACTACTCATTGTCCGAGGCGAAAAAAGGAGTCGAACTGGCATGAGTAAGAAAGAGATGTTTCAAAAAATACTAATTGGTGTAGGCGCAACGATTCTAGGCGCCTATGCAGTCAAATGGCTAAAAGGAAATAAACTGTTATGAATAAATTTTTTAAGAAAATTGGACTCGACTTATCGCAACCGAGCACCAAAAAGGGGCTAGTATTGGTGGCATCAGGCGCAGCACTTGCCACTGGTCATCCAGAGTTAATATCTGCATCGGTCACCGGTTCAGGCGTTCAAATCGGGGGACTGATTGGCGCTACTGTTCCACTGCTTATTGGTATCTATGAAGCGCTGCGCAATGAGCTTAAACATGATTGAGCATAATGTAACGCTCAGCGTCAGTAGGTTTCCATTAACAATGGTTTGTCACTACTTGCCTTAGATTCAGGTATCAATAGATAACATTAGAAGCTAAGTTATTTCAGTCGAGTATAAAGTACAAAAAACCACTCAGAGAAGTGGTTTTTTGTACTTATGAATAAAGATATTAACTCTCGATATATACATTTTTAAACAATTAACCATAATAAAGTCAAAATGTAAGTAATACTAAATTGAGTGAATAAAAAAAGAGTAAGATAGGGAAAACTCAAATAAAGCATAAATCAAAAGGGTAGGGTCGTATGGGCGAACAGAAATGGATAAACCTGAAAGGGTTCGACAAAATAGAAGGTAATACAATAGATTACTGCCCTCCTGCCCAGTCGGTCAGTAAAGAAGGTGGTGAGGAGTCACAAAATCAAACACTTCATTACGAAACGTATAAAACTAATAGAGAATTTATAACGGGTAAATTTACATTCAAGGTTAATTTGAATGACTTTGGTACTACGTTCTCATTGGTACTAGGGCAAGGTACTAGCCCTGTTTATATTACATTTACTACAGTTGATATACCAAAAGTAACTATTCAATGGCAGCATAACTATACTAAAGCTTTTATCCCTGTAGCTAGTTCAGTAACTCAATTTTCATTTAAAAAAGACCAAGAACTCCAAGTTAGCATAGAGGCAAATGCGGACTCAACCAAGGTTTTTATTGAAGGAATGGAAATTGTGTCTGGACAAGTGGCTTTATATAAATCATATCCTGAAATTGTTTTTCACGGTAATTCAAGTGTTTCTATCCGTGATATCAATATTACACCCAATAAGCCTAAAGCATTCGTTGTTATGGAGTTTAGCCCTAAGTACGAATCCGTATATCGAGATGTGATACTCCCAATATGTGCAGAACTTCAAATAGAAGTTATTAGAGCAGATGAGATTTCCAGTAATACGCCGATAATAGCCGATATTATAGAAAACATAAGGAAGTCATCGTTACTTATCGCAGAAATATCCCCCGATAATCCGAACGTATTCTATGAGTTGGGATATGCACATGCTATAAATAAACAAGTAATACTTCTATGTAGCGACGCACGCGAAAAATTACCATTCGATATATCTGGTATAAGAACAATAATGTATTCGGATTCGATTAGCGGAAAAACGTATTTAGAAAAAAATTAACAGAACACTTAAAATCAAGCCTTGAATTACATAAAAACTAGTTAAAAATTTTAAACAAAAGAAGGGCTATTATTAGTAATGGCCTTTCTTTTGTTTAATATGCCATGGTAATGGCAGGCGTGGAGATATTCGAGTACCTAATGTGCGAGATTGGTATTAACGTTACTAGGTGTTTTTGATTTTAAATAGTTGTTAATAAGCGTATAGTCGCGGTGATAACAAACAGTTGGAATTTGCGTGTATGAGTAATTTTTTATTTAATGAAGAAGAGATTAATGGACTTTCAAATGCAAATGAAATCAAGCAAAAAGCAGTAGCTATTAAAAAGCGCTTTGACCAAAAAAGACAGTTTTATCATTCTTTGCGCAACCAATTGGCAATCGCAGAAAGCTGGGATGAATTAAACATTATGTTAATTGAGTTTGACACAAATTTCTTTAATGCTTGGAATGCAAAGTGGACCAGTAGCATAGCTAAAGCCCCTACTAGTCAGAATGTAATTCCCTACTTCCAAGAAGGAATGGATGCTTTTACACCAGTTCAAGAATTTATTGAAAATATTTTATCACCGCAAAAAATGGTGATGGAGGAGGTGCAAATATTCAAG
Organism: Vibrio algarum; assembly: GCF_028204155.1. Taxonomy (NCBI): domain Bacteria; kingdom Pseudomonadati; phylum Pseudomonadota; class Gammaproteobacteria; order Vibrionales; family Vibrionaceae; genus Vibrio; species Vibrio algarum. The sequence goes on from NZ_JAQLOI010000001.1 coordinate 728,272, forward strand.
AGTCAAGTTCTATTAGAAATGCAAAATGAAATCCAGAGTCTGACAATATCAGTTCAGAGCAAAGTAGATGAAGGTATCAAGCAACTACTTGGTTTGAAATCTGAGTTGGGACTTCAGAAAAATTTTGGTGAAAATATAAAGTCTGAGCTAGAGAGTAGCACCAAATCAAAAAAATTTTATTTGTGGGCATTCATCTTAATTTTAGCGCTCATGCCAGTAAATACACTTATTATTAGTAAGCTTACAATGATAGATGCGGGTGCTAGCAATGCGATGATTATTCAATCTTACATAGGGAGGGTTGTAGGTGCTATATCGATGCTAGCTTTATCGTATTTCTTTTTTAGTCAATTCAAGCTTCATCAGATGATGGAACTTAGATATACCCACCTAAGTGGTTTTTTAGGTGGAGGAGCTACATACATCTCCACCTTGGTTGGTACGGAAGATATTGAAATTAAAAAAGAAATAAACAAGCAGTTAGCTGGGCTGTTTATGCAGTTGGACGAAGTTTCTAGTTTGGTTAAGAAAAATAATCACCCCGCAGATGTATCTATTGAGGGCATGATTAAACTCTTGGAACAAATAAACAAAGTAGCTAAAAAATGATAGGAATCGAAAAACGAGATTTTTGTGGATGAGACAATAATAGAAGTATATAAATCAAACTTAATTAATTTTGAATAAGGCCCTTATTAGGGCCTTATAATTAGTGTCTGTCATGCAATTTATGAGGAAATAGTTGAGTATAAACTTGCCATAGTATATTTAGGTTCCTATGCCCTGTAACCTGAGCGACTTCTTCAATTGAATACCCTTTCTCAAATAATCGACTTGCACCTTCACGCCTTAAATCGTGATAGCGTAAGTCCTCTATTCCTAAATCGTTTCTTACTCGCTGAAATCCGGCTGTTACACTTCTAGGGTTGTAAGGGAATATCAAAGCCCCTTTTTTAGGTTGTCGCATTGCGATATCAAATGATTCGGCAAGCAAGGGGACAATCATATGATTACCTGCTTTCTTGCGTGGGTCTTTTCTATCTCTAACAATAACGGTCTTGTGTTCTTCGTGTATATCGTCCCATCTAATCTTGCACACTTCCCCAATTCGCATACAAGTTAAAATACTGAACTCCAAAATATCAATGAATGGAATTCTGTTTTGGCCGTTAGGCTTCGTATTTTGGCGTTTTTTTAAACCTTCTTTTAACCTTTCTAGCTCTGTTGCTGTTGGCCGTCTGGTTCGTTTTTGACTTTTACCAATCAAACCCATATCAACTAAAACGGGAACAGCCTCTTCAAAAATAGAGTAATTAGCTGTGATATTAAAAACAGGTTTGGCTTTTTTCATTACAGAGCGAAGATAAGCAATATCATGATAAAGAGTAGCGGGACCCGCTCCTGCACCTTTTCTATTTCTGCAATGCTCAATCAAGTCACTCGTCATAAGTTCATTGCTTTGTAGTTTTGCAATATCACAATCTCTAAGCATCTTAATGACATACTGTTTTGTGCGGCCAGTTTTATCCCATAAATCTCTGTCATTCATAAAGTTATCGAGTAGTACGTATAACGGTACGGATTTAACGGATGATATACCGTTGTTCTCTAATTCGTTTACCCGTTTCATGGCAAAGGAACGCGCCAACTCTTTTTTCTGAATGTCTTAGATTCTCTGTGTATAATCGCGGAATTCTTTTTTACGATAACGTCAACTGTGAAGCGGAGTTCACCGCTTGATAGCTTGCGTTTTCTTATGCTGAATGATGCCATTGTCCTACTCTTTATATACGTACTATATGCGTACCGATAGAAGATATTGAGCGCAATTCAAGTTAATTCATGTATATTTATACAGTATCACAAGACCAGAGAAAACATGACAACGCCTAATAACACCAGTAAATACGCAGCTTCTCGCCTCTCCATCGCACCCATGCTCGATTGGACGGACAGACATTGTCGCTACTTTCATCGCTTGTTAACTCAAGAGGCGTTGCTTTATACCGAGATGGTGACAACGGGCGCTATTATTCATGGTAAAGGTGATTTTTTAGCTTATAACCAAGAAGAGCACCCTGTTGCCCTGCAGTTGGGAGGCTCAAATGCTGCTGACCTTGCAACTTGTGCAAAATTGGCGCAAGAACGTGGTTATGATGAAATCAACCTTAATGTAGGTTGCCCTTCTGATCGAGTACAAAATGGACGCTTTGGTGCTTGTTTGATGGGAGAGCCGGATCTTGTTGCTGGTTGTATCAAAGCAATGAAGGATGTGGTTGATATACCCGTAACCGTTAAAACTCGGATCGGTATAGATGATCAAGATTCTTATGAGTTTTTGACCACATTCATATCTAAAGTTCATGAAAGTGGTGGTTGTAACGATTTTACTATTCATGCGCGTAAAGCATGGTTGAGTGGATTAAGCCCAAAAGAAAACCGAGAAATACCACCTTTAGATTATGAAAGGGCTTATCAACTGAAAAAAGATTTTCCGCATTTAAATATCGGATTGAATGGTGGCGTGAAAACCTTAGCAGATACTGTTGAACATCTACAACATGTTGATGGTGTGATGGTCGGCAGAGAAGCCTATCAAAGCCCTTATATTCTTGCTGAAGTGGACCAACAAATTTTTGGGCGAGATAAACCTATTAAAAAGCGGAGCCAAGTGGTTCATGAGATGTACCCTTATATCGAAAGCCAATTAGAGCAAGGCGCTTATTTGGGGCATATTACGCGTCATATGCTAGGACTTTTTCAAAGTATGCCTGGAGCACGTCAATGGCGTCGCTATATAAGTGAGAATGCACATAAAAAAGGCGCTGGTATTGAAGTTGTAGAAACCGCATTAGCGAAAATTCCGAAAGAATTAGATGTGTAATTTTAGCCATGTAAGTGGTTAATTTTACCAGTTAGCGCGTTATAAACCATCAGACTTAATGCTGATGGTTTTTTATTATCTGAAATATAAGGTTTTTTTAATTTTATAAAAGTGGCTTGAATCCTGCTGTGTTACTTTTAAAGCCCACTACATCAAATCATTCAGACGCGTGGGGATAAACGGGAGAGAGTTATGTTCGAATTACTGTTTTTTATAATGTTTGTTGGTATTTTGTTTTTTACTGGGCTCAGTATGATGACGGTGTTCATCGCGCTCGGTGTCACGATGTTTGTGATGTTTTTAATGGGAATGATAGGATTTGTTATTAAGCTATTGCCTTGGATAATTGTTATTGCAATCGGTGTGTGGTTTTACAAAAATTACATTACAACAACTCGTTAATCGCTAAAAACTTGTAGAAACTCTTTCTTATTAAGTGTGCTAGTATCAATACGTTACTAGGACAGTTAACAAAAGGAGAGAGGAGATGATAGACACTGGAAAAAAACTGTTGCTCGGCTGCGTAATATTTCTGATATCTCAATCGGCAATAGCGGACGATTTTTATCGTGGTGAGGTTGGTTTAGATTATTGGTGGGCAAGCACTAAGATCAGCGATGTACGATACGATGAAGATAAAACGCCTTTTTTAACGCTTGTACTAGAAACAGAACTTCCATACGCCCCTCATTTCAAGTTTAGATATAGTGAAATTGATTCTCAACATACTTCATTTGATAAATATGATTTTATATTTTATTACGATGTGATGGATCACGAGAGCTTAGCTCTTGATTTAGGTATTAATGCCTCTAATTATAAAAATAGCCGGTATACATACTCCGAAGAAAATGTGGCTTTCAACATGACCACATGGAGCTTTTACGCCAACGGCGCAATAACAATTCCTAATACCAATCTAGATATTATTGGTCAGTTTGATTTTTATAATAGTGGCAATAAGAAAACGGCCGATTTCATTGCGGGCTTTGAATATACCTTAGATCTACAAACAGTAGATGTTGCTCTTAGAACTGGCTATCGAGTTATGGACTATACCTTCAATGAAGACAAAGAAAATGAAGCCACGGTGTTTATAGATGGTTGGTTTGTGGGTATGAGCGTCATTTTGTAATCGGTAAAATATTTAAGCTATATAAGCAATCACGTTATTAAGTGGTGCTTTTTTATGCCAGTTAGGAATAAAAGTTAGAAAATAATTAACATATTAGCGCTTATGAGCCATGCTTATCATGTGTTATTCATAACATCTAGTTATTGGGTGATTAGGGAAGTTGCTATGACGTTGACAGAATTAAGAACTTTATATCAAGAAAACCAACTAATTGAAGCAATTATAGAACCTTCTGTGCAAGATGGAACCTGGATAGTTGAGTTCAGGCACGCTCATGGTGGACTGGTGCTATTAACGGACTCTGAAGGTGAGGGGTGTCAGTATCTAGATTTGGATGTAGCCTCAAAGTCTGCAATGGCAGTTGGATTTAATCAGGTTAGAGTTGAAGAAAAATAGCATAAGTCCTTTCTTTCAAATTTTCTTATCTCAAAAAGTTATAAAACATGAACTTCTATTCTTTCTTGTTATTAGCGTGAGTGGTTAATCTATAGTCACGCAATTAATAGGAATGTCGTGACAATGTTATCAAAGGAACTCTCTGCACTAGCAAGCCCGTTAAATGATCAGCAATCAGGTCTATTACAACAAGCTGTATCAGAGCTGTCACCCCAGCAGTTAGCTTGGGTAAGCGGTTATTTTTGGGGTTTAAGCCAAACACAGCCCGGTGGCGTAAATACATCGCTGAATCAAACAGCAGTAAATAACTCACAGCCTGCTGGTAAGTTAACTATTATTTTTGCATCACAAACAGGTAATGCAAAAGGTGTCGCAGAATCAATTAAAGCCTCTGCAGAAGAACAAGGTATTACTGCTGAATTGTTTGATGCGAGTGACTACAAAGGCAAGAATTTAGCCAAAGAAACACATGTTATTTTTGTCGCCTCAACTAATGGTGAAGGTGAGCCACCAGACAATGCCATTGAATTACACGAGTTTTTACAATCGAAAAAAGCACCAAAACTAGATGGTTTACAATACGGAGTGGTCGCTCTCGGTGACTCTAGTTATGAGTTCTATTGTCAAACGGGTAAGGATTTCGATAGTTATCTGGCTAAGTTAGGTGCAACAGCGTTTATAGAGCGACTTGATTGTGACGTGGATTATGAAGAATCTACAATACAATGGATATCTGATTCACTAAACAAAGTTAAAGATGCACTGTCTAGCTCTGTCGAAGTTGTCGAAAAACAAGCCCCTTTAGTTCAAGCGGTTCACAGTCAATATACCAAGCAAAATCCGTATACAGCAACACTGCTTACGAATCAAAAAATTACAGGGCGTGATTCAGGCAAAGATGTTCGCCATATCGAAATTGATCTAGATGGTTCAGGTATTAGCTATCAGCCTGGAGATGCGCTTGGAGTATGGTATGAAAATGGGTCTGAACTGGCAGACGCTATTTTAGGTCAAGTAGGATTATCTGGTGTAGAGAGTGTTGATGTTTCAGGTGAAAGCATGTCGATACGTGAAGCGCTCATCTCCAAATATGAGATAACGGCAAGCAATCCTCAATTCGTCACAAAGTATGCCCAACTTTCAGGTAGTAAGAAGCTACAAAAGCTGATTGAAGACAAAGATAAATTACGTGACTACTCTTCAAATACTCAAGTGATTGATGTGCTTCTAGAGAAGAAAGCCAAACTAACAGCAGATGAGCTTATTAGTCTTTTCCGCAAAATTACCCCACGTTTATATTCTATCGCTTCTTCGCAGTCAGAGGTTGAAGACGAAGTGCACCTAACCGTTGGGCTTGTTGAGTATCAAAAGGCGGGTGAAAAACGTCTAGGTGGAGCTTCGGGTTTTCTTGCTCAGCGCCTAGAAGAAGATGGGGAAATAAAGGTGTTTGTTGAACACAACAATAACTTCAAACTGCCCGTTGATGATAACGCACCGTTAATTATGATCGGCCCAGGTACTGGCATTGCACCATTTAGAAGTTTCGTACAAGAACGTGATAACAGAGATGCAGCAGGTAAAAACTGGTTGTTCTTTGGTGATAGGACATTCACGCAAGATTTTCTTTATCAAGTTGAATGGCAAAAATACCTAAAAGCGGGTCTTTTGACGAAACTGGATGTGGCTTTTAGCCGAGATCAGCAAGAAAAAATTTACGTTCAAGACCGCCTATTAGAGCATTCGGAGCAGGTATGGCAATGGATTGAACAGGGTGCATATATCTATGTTTGTGGTGATGCTACTCGAATGGCGAAAGATGTGAACGATGCATTAATTACTATCGCTAAAGAACATGGTCAGCTTAGCGAAGAGTCTGCAATAGAATTTATCAATAATTTACGTAAAGAAAAACGTTATCAGAGGGATGTGTACTAATGAGTGATCAAGTTGTATTAGGTGAAGTATTAGGCCCTCTTTCTGCTAATGAGAGACTTAAAAAAGAGAGCAATTTTCTTCGAGGAACAATTGAAACGGATCTGAAAGATCAAATAACAGGTGGTTTTACTGCTGACAACTTTCAATTAATTCGTTTTCACGGTATGTATCAACAAGACGATCGAGATATTCGGGCCGAACGCGCTAAGCAAAAACTAGAGCCATTACATAACGTAATGCTCAGAGCAAGAATGCCCGGTGGTATTATTTCACCGAAGCAGTGGCTAGCAATAGACAAGTTTGCAGACGAACATACTTCTTATGGCAGTATTCGTCTTACGACAAGGCAGACATTCCAGTTCCATGGTGTATTGAAACCGAATATCAAGTTGATGCATCAGACGCTTAACTCTATTGGTATTGATTCGATTGCTACTGCAGGAGATGTAAACCGTAATGTCTTATGTACCAGTAACCCAATAGAATCAGAGTTACATCAAGAGGCCTATGAGTGGGCGAAAAAAATAAGTGAACACTTGTTACCTAAGACCCGCGCTTATGCTGAAATTTGGTTAGACGGTGAAAAAGTCGAAACGACAGATGAAGAACCTATCCTTGGAAGTAATTATCTGCCACGTAAATTCAAAACGACAGTCGTTATTCCACCGAACAACGATATAGATGTTCATGCAAATGATCTTAACTTTGTCGCTATTGCGGAAAACGGAAAACTTATCGGTTTTAATGTACTTGTTGGTGGTGGCCTCGCGATGACACATGGCGATACATCAACGTACCCAAGAAAGGCAGATGATTTTGGTTTTATCTCTTTAGATAAAACGTTAGACATAGCCGCAGCAGTGGTAACGACTCAGCGTGATTGGGGAAACAGGTCTAATCGTAAGAACGCAAAGACCAAATATACTCTAGATAGAGTTGGTATCGATGTGTTTAAAGCGGAAGTAGAGAAAAGAGCCAACGTTCAGTTTTCTGATAGTCGTGCTTACGAGTTTAAAACTCGTGGGGATCGTATAGGTTGGTTAGAAGGTATTGACGGCAATTACCACTTATCCCTATTTATTGAAAATGGTCGATTACTGGATTTTCCTAATAAGCCTTTAAAGTCTGGAGTAGCGGAGATCGCAAAAATTCATACCGGCGATTTTCGAATGACAGCAAACCAGAACCTCATTGTGGCGGGAGTCACTCCGGACCAAAAAGATAAAATAGACGCTATAGCTCGTTCGCATGGGCTAGTCGATGACACAGTGTCATCCCAAAGAATAAATTCTATGGCTTGCGTTGCATTTCCTACGTGTCCGCTAGCAATGGCCGAAGCTGAACGTTTCTTGCCTCAATTTGTTACTGATGTTGAAAATATTTTAAAGAAACATAATTTTCAGGAACAAGACAACATCATACTAAGAGTTACTGGGTGTCCTAACGGTTGTGGTCGAGCGATGCTAGCGGAAGTGGGCTTAGTAGGAAAAGCGCCAGGTCGGTACAATTTGCATTTAGGTGGTAACCGAGCGGGTACGCGGGTACCAAAAATGTATAAAGAGAACATTACTGACAAGCAAATCCTAGAAGAGATGGATACGTTGGTTGGACTATGGGCGACTGAGAGAAATGAAAATGAAAGCTTTGGTGATTTTACAATAAGAGCTGGAATCATAGAGGAAGTAATTATTTCTAAGAGAGACTTTTATGCTTAAGACACCTGTTGCAGCGTTTAGTTTAGGCGAACTGAACGCACTTAATAAAGTGGAGCAAAGCTTAGTACTTGCAGAAATTAATGCGGAGTTAGAATCTCTATCAGCTCAAGAACGCGTTAAATGGGCAATTGATAATTTGGCTGAGAATCATGTTGTATCTTCAAGTTTTGGTATTCAAGCCGCAGTGATGTTACACCTATCTAATGAAGTGAAACCTAACATACCGGTAATTCTGACTGATACGGGCTATCTATTTCCAGAAACATACCGCTTTATTGACGAATTGACCGAAAATCTAAACTTGAACCTTAAGGTCTTCAGTGCATTAGAGAGTCCAGTATGGCAAGAGGCTAGGCACGGAAAACTATGGGAGCAAGGTGTAAAGGGGATAGAAAAGTACAACAAGATTAATAAAGTCGAACCAATGCGCAGGGCACTTAACGAACTTGGCGCTAAAGTTTGGTTTTCAGGGTTGAGAAGAGAGCAATCGAGTTCTAGAGCAAACCTGCCAATTTTATCTATACAAAATGGGGTATTTAAGTTTCTGCCAATCGCTGACTGGACGAATAAAGAAGTTCATTACTACTTAGTTGATAATGGGCTTTCATATCACCCACTACGGGATGAAGGATATTTGTCTTTAGGTGACACCCACACGACTAAAAAGTGGGAAGAAGGAATGAGTGAAGAGGAAACCCGCTTTTTTGGATTAAAAAGAGAGTGTGGCCTTCATGAAGATGATGACCTTCAAGAGGGGGGTTAGGGATTTAAATTGTTCACTTTGCAATCAGAAAAGAACAAGTCTGTGGATAACTTGTGAGTCAGTTATGAGTAAAGTTGTAAAAATAGCACTTAAAATGACGATCTCATTTTAATGCTATTTTTTCTTAAAAAAATGCAAAAAAAGTATTGCCAATGTGATTCATCTCTCTATAATGCGCCCCACTGACACGGCAGAGCCCACAAGGCTTTGCAGATAAATCAGTAAGACGAGCAGCTTGAAAAAGCCTTTCGAAATTAAAATGAAAAAGTATTTGACTCTTCACTTTAAATCGCTAGAATGCACGTCCGCTTCAAGGGAAAGCCTAGAAGCAACGCTCTTTAACAATTTAAACCTATATCAATCTGTGTGGGCACTCGTTGATGACAATCGACAATGATTCTCTGCTTTCGGGCAAGAAATCAAAAATCGGTTTCAATGAACTGAGTGACCTAATTTGATGTCTTCGGATATCGAACACAGTTATTTAAATACCATTCTGTTGGAATGGTATGAACTTTAAAGAACACTTTACTATTTGGCTTTGGCTAAAAAGTAAAAGGCAATTTAAAGTCAGTATTCATTGAGCCAAAAAACTTAAATTGAAGAGTTTGATCATGGCTCAGATTGAACGCTGGCGGCAGGCTTAACACATGCAAGTCGAGCGGAAACGATACTAACAATCCTTCGGGTGCGTTATTAGGCGTCGAGCGGCGGACGGGTGAGTAATGCTTAGGAATTTGCCCAGTTGAGGGGGATAACTATTGGAAACGATAGCTAATACCGCATACGCCCTACGGGGGAAAGGAGGGGACCTTCGGGCCTTCCGCGATTGGATAAGCCTAAGTGAGATTAGCTAGTTGGTGGGGTAATGGCTCACCAAGGCGACGATCTCTAGCTGGTCTGAGAGGATGATCAGCCACACTGGAACTGAGACACGGTCCAGACTCCTACGGGAGGCAGCAGTGGGGAATATTGCACAATGGGCGAAAGCCTGATGCAGCCATGCCGCGTGTATGAAGAAGGCCTTCGGGTTGTAAAGTACTTTCAGTAGTGAGGAAGGCAGCAAGCTTAATACGTTTGTTGTTTGACGTTAGCTACAGAAGAAGCACCGGCTAACTCCGTGCCAGCAGCCGCGGTAATACGGAGGGTGCGAGCGTTAATCGGAATTACTGGGCGTAAAGCGCATGCAGGTGGTTTGTTAAGTCAGATGTGAAAGCCCGGGGCTCAACCCCGGAAGGTCATTTGAAACTGGCAAACTAGAGTACTGTAGAGGGGGTAGAATTTCAGGTGTAGCGGTGAAATGCGTAGAGATCTGAAGGAATACCAGTGGCGAAGGCGGCCCCCTGGACAGATACTGACACTCAGATGCGAAAGCGTGGGGAGCAAACAGGATTAGATACCCTGGTAGTCCACGCCGTAAACGATGTCTACTTGGAGGTTGTGGCCTTGAGCCGTGGCTTTCGGAGCTAACGCGTTAAGTAGACCGCCTGGGGAGTACGGTCGCAAGATTAAAACTCAAATGAATTGACGGGGGCCCGCACAAGCGGTGGAGCATGTGGTTTAATTCGATGCAACGCGAAGAACCTTACCTACTCTTGACATCCAGAGAATTTGCTAGAGATAGCTTAGTGCCTTCGGGAGCTCTGAGACAGGTGCTGCATGGCTGTCGTCAGCTCGTGTTGTGAAATGTTGGGTTAAGTCCCGCAACGAGCGCAACCCTTATCCTTAATTGCCAGCGAGTTATGTCGGGAACTTTGGGGAGACTGCCGGTGATAAACCGGAGGAAGGTGGGGACGACGTCAAGTCATCATGGCCCTTACGAGTAGGGCTACACACGTGCTACAATGGCGCATACAGAGGGCAGCCAACTAGCAATAGTGAGCGAATCCCAAAAAGTGCGTCGTAGTCCGGATTGGAGTCTGCAACTCGACTCCATGAAGTCGGAATCGCTAGTAATCGTGGATCAGAATGCCACGGTGAATACGTTCCCGGGCCTTGTACACACCGCCCGTCACACCATGGGAGTGGGCTGCAAAAGAAGTAGGTAGTTTAACCTTCGGGGGGACGCTTACCACTTTGTGGTTCATGACTGGGGTGAAGTCGTAACAAGGTAGCCCTAGGGGAACCTGGGGCTGGATCACCTCCTTAAACGATAGATTGCTTGATGAGTGTCCACACAGATTGAATAGGTTTAGAAAGTAAAGAGAGCCTTTTGTTTTCACTTTTTGATAAGTGAAGATGAAAGAAATGTACCTGCTTAATTGCGGGTGCGCGTGTGAAAGTGCCCAACACTTTTATACAACCTGTGTCCCGTTCGTCTAGAGGCCTAGGACACCGCCCTTTCACGGCGGTAACAGGGGTTCGACTCCCCTACGGGATACCATTGGGTCGTTAGCTCAGCTGGTAGAGCAGTTGACTTTTAATCAATTGGTCGCAGGTTCGAATCCTGCACGACCCACCATTCTTTCCCACGAAGGAATTAAAACTCAAGATGGGGTTATAGCTCAGCTGGGAGAGCGCCTGCCTTGCACGCAGGAGGTCTGCGGTTCGATCCCGCATAGCTCCACCATTCTTGAAAAGAAACACAGATTTGTTTTAGCTAATAAAGCAAATGACTGTGGGCGATTAGCTCAGTTGGGAGAGCACCTCCCTTACAAGGAGGGGGTCACTGGTTCGAGCCCGGTATCGCCCACCATCTTTAAGCACATTCTTTGAGTGTATTTAAAAATGGTTTTTTTCTTTAAGTAGAATGAAAATCTTTGCTCTTTAACAATTTGGAAAGCTGACTGATAACTTAATTGTTTTCACTTTTGAAAAAGTGAAATAAAACGGCTCAAGGCTGTGATTAAGTTGTCAAAATAAAAGTTCTCAAATCCTATTGACTTCTTTTTAGAAAGAAATTGATAGGTACTTGTTGTTACTTCGGTAATAACAAACCAACACACATTCAAGTGTTCTTGGAAACAACTAACTTCGGTTAGATTGTTTAATATTTGAGTCCGGCAAAATCGAAAATGTTGTCTCGCTCATAATAAAGAGACAACGATTTATAACCTTGGTTGTTTGCCATACATAAAGACCCTTTGGGGTTGTATGGTTAAGTGACTAAGCGTACACGGTGGATGCCTTGGCAGTCAGAGGCGATGAAGGACGTATTAACTTGCGATAAGCGTAGATAAGGCAGTAAAAGCCACTTGAGTCTACGATTTCCGAATGGGGAAACCCACTAGCATAAGCTAGTATTATTAACTGAATACATAGGTTAATAAGGCAAACCCGGGGAACTGAAACATCTAAGTACCCGGAGGAGTAGAAATCAACCGAGATTCCGAAAGTAGCGGCGAGCGAAATTGGATTAGCCCTTAAGCTTTTAATGATGCAGGTGAAGATTCTGGAAAGTATCGCGATACAGGGTGATAGCCCCGTAACCGACACGTCATTTTAAGTGAAAACGAGTAAGGCGGGACACGTGATATCCTGTTTGAATATGGGGGGACCATCCTCCAAGGCTAAATACTACTGACTGACCGATAGTGAACCAGTACCGTGAGGGAAAGGCGAAAAGAACCCCTGTGAGGGGAGTGAAATAGAACCTGAAACCGTGTACGTACAAGCAGTAGGAGCAGGCATTGCGTCCTGTGACTGCGTACCTTTTGTATAATGGGTCAGCGACTTATATTTAGTAGCAAGGTTAACCGTATAGGGGAGCCGTAGGGAAACCGAGTCTTAACTGGGCGTCGAGTTGCTAGGTATAGACCCGAAACCAGGTGATCTAGCCATGGGCAGGTTGAAGGTTGAGTAACATCAACTGGAGGACCGAACCGACTAATGTTGAAAAATTAGCGGATGACTTGTGGCTAGGGGTGAAAGGCCAATCAAACCTGGAGATAGCTGGTTCTCCCCGAAAGCTATTTAGGTAGCGCCTCGGACGAATACTACTGGGGGTAGAGCACTGTTAAGGCTAGGGGGTCATCCCGACTTACCAACCCTTTGCAAACTCCGAATACCAGTAAGTACTATCCGGGAGACACACGGCGGGTGCTAACGTCCGTCGTGGAGAGGGAAACAACCCAGACCGCCAGCTAAGGTCCCAAAGTATAGCTAAGTGGGAAACGATGTGGGAAGGCTCAGACAGCCAGGATGTTGGCTTAGAAGCAGCCATCATTTAAAGAAAGCGTAATAGCTCACTGGTCGAGTCGGCCTGCGCGGAAGATGTAACGGGGCTAAGCTATACACCGAAGCTGCGGCAACATAATTTATTATGTTGGGTAGGGGAGCGTTCTGTAAGCCGTTGAAGGTGAACTGTAAGGTTTGCTGGAGGTATCAGAAGTGCGAATGCTGACATGAGTAACGATAATGGGGGTGAAAAACCCCCACGCCGGAAGACCAAGGGTTCCTGTCCAACGTTAATCGGGGCAGGGTAAGTCGACCCCTAAGGCGAGGCCGAAAGGCGTAGTCGATGGGAAACGGGTTAATATTCCCGTACTTCTTATAATTGCGATGGGGGGACGGAGAAGGCTAGGTGAGCCTGGCGATGGTTGTCCAGGTTCAAGGGTGTAGGCTAATTTCTTAGGTAAATCCGGGAAATTGTTAGGCTGAGACCCGATGTCGAGCCACTACGGTGGTGAAGTCATTGATGCCATACTTCCAGGAAAAGCCTCTAAGCTTCAGATTATAAGAAATCGTACCCCAAACCGACACAGGTGGTCGGGTAGAGAATACCAAGGCGCTTGAGAGAACTCGGGTGAAGGAACTAGGCAAAATGGTACCGTAACTTCGGGAGAAGGTACGCTCTTGACGGTGAAATCCCTAGCGGATGGAGCTATCGGGAGTCGCAGATACCAGGTGGCTGCAACTGTTTATTAAAAACACAGCACTGTGCAAAATCGTAAGATGACGTATACGGTGTGACGCCTGCCCGGTGCCGGAAGGTTAATTGATGGGGTTAGTCTTAGGACGAAGCTCTTGATCGAAGCCCCGGTAAACGGCGGCCGTAACTATAACGGTCCTAAGGTAGCGAAATTCCTTGTCGGGTAAGTTCCGACCTGCACGAATGGCGTAATGATGGCCACGCTGTCTCCACCCGAGACTCAGTGAAATTGAAATCGCTGTGAAGATGCAGTGTACCCGCGGCTAGACGGAAAGACCCCGTGAACCTTTACTACAGCTTGGCACTGAACATTGACCCTACATGTGTAGGATAGGTGGGAGACTTTGAAACTTCGTCGCTAGATGGAGTGGAGTCGACCTTGAAATACCACCCTTGTATGCTTGATGTTCTAACTTAGCCCCATAATCTGGGGTGAGGACAGTGCCTGGTGGGTAGTTTGACTGGGGCGGTCTCCTCCCAAAGAGTAACGGAGGAGCACGAAGGTGGGCTAAACACGGTTGGACATCGTGTGGTTAGTGCAATGGCATAAGCCCGCTTGACTGCGAGAATGACAATTCGAGCAGGTGCGAAAGCAGGTCATAGTGATCCGGTGGTTCTGAATGGAAGGGCCATCGCTCAACGGATAAAAGGTACTCCGGGGATAACAGGCTGATACCGCCCAAGAGTTCATATCGACGGCGGTGTTTGGCACCTCGATGTCGGCTCATCACATCCTGGGGCTGAAGTCGGTCCCAAGGGTATGGCTGTTCGCCATTTAAAGTGGTACGCGAGCTGGGTTTAGAACGTCGTGAGACAGTTCGGTCCCTATCTGCCGTGGGCGTTGGAAGATTGAAGGGGGCTGCTCCTAGTACGAGAGGACCGGAGTGGACGAACCTCTGGTGTTCGGGTTGTCATGCCAATGGCATTGCCCGGTAGCTAAGTTCGGAATCGATAAGCGCTGAAAGCATCTAAGCGCGAAGCGAGCCCTGAGATGAGTCTTCCCTGGCACTTTAAGTGTCCTAAAGGGTTGTTCGAGACTAGAACGTTGATAGGCAGGGTGTGTAAGCGTTGTGAGGCGTTGAGCTAACCTGTACTAATTGCCCGTGAGGCTTAACCATACAACACCCAAGGGGTTTTGTGGACTCAATGAAGAACATTGAATGTGTGAAGAACTTATATTTTTGTTGGCTTTTCGAATTTTAAGATTTTGCTTGGCGACCATAGCATTGTGGACCCACCTGATTCCATGCCGAACTCAGAAGTGAAACGCAATAGCGCCGATGGTAGTGTGGGGTTTCCCCATGTGAGAGTAGGACATCGCCAGGCTCTTATTCGTTTTTATCTTTTTTAGAAAAAGATAGAAGCAAAAATTAACAAAGCATCTAAGTCAGACTTTGTTAATGTAAGAATACCATGTGGAGTGGTAGTTCAGTTGGTTAGAATACCGGCCTGTCACGCCGGGGGTCGCGGGTTCGAGTCCCGTCCACTCCGCCATTATCTTACGCAGTATATTACGAAGCCTCAGCAGAAATGCTGGGGCTTTTTTGCGTTTGGTATCCAATCACACTGACATCAATGATGGGATCAAAATTCATTCGATTTCACGAACCGCTAAAAACGTTTATATGCGCTTAGCAGATGCATTCTTCCATAAAACCTTATCTCTTTTATGTGCATTTAATCTAATAAGTCAATTAGTGGCTTTAGTATCATTTGTAAGGTAGTAGCCTACAAATATATAAATATAAACACCCTAATTGTTACTCGACAAACTATACGTTTTGAATTAGTCTGGCTGTTTAGACGTCTAGATAGCTTAAGGGAAGGTTATGCCGATACGGATACCAGATGAATTGCCAGCCTCTGATGTATTGAAGAAGGAAAATATTTTTGTGATGCCGATGTCTCGTGCTTCTACGCAGGAGATTCGTCCACTCAAAGTACTTATCCTTAATTTGATGCCGAAAAAGATAGAAACAGAAACACAATTTCTAAGGCTACTTTCGAATAGTCCACTTCAGATAGATGTGGAGCTGCTCCGTATAGATGACAGACCTAGTAAGAATACACCTACCGAGCACCTAGATAATTTTTACCGTCAATTTAATACGGTAAAAGAAAAAAACTATGATGGATTAATCATAACAGGTGCGCCATTAGGCTTAGTTCAGTTCGAAGATGTTATTTATTGGGATCATTTAGAAACCATCATGACGTGGGCTCGTAAGCATGTGACTTCGACTCTATTTGTCTGTTGGGCTGCACAAGCGGGTTTGAAACTACTTTACGACTTACCTAAGAAAACGCGTAAGGAAAAGCTTTCAGGTGTCTACTTTCATAAGATACAGCAAAAGTTTCATCCTCTCTTGAGAGGGTTCGACGATAGCTTTTTAGCACCTCATTCCAGATACGCAGATTTTTCTTCGGAGTATTTAGAAGAGCATACGGATTTAGACATACTCGCGGTTTCAGATGTAGCAGGGGTTTATTTAGCAGCGACTAAAGATAAGCGAAATGTGTTTGTAACGGGTCATCCAGAATATGAGTCCCATACACTGCACAATGAGTATGCGCGTGACTTAGGAGAGGGAATGGATCCTGCTGTCCCAGTCAACTACTATCCGAATGATAATTCTGACAATGAACCAATAGCGAGTTGGCGTAGCCACGGTCACTTACTATTTTCAAATTGGCTTAATTATTGTGTTTACCAACAAACACCTTATGATTTGGAACATTTTTCTGAAGATAACTTCACCAAAGATGACTAAGAAACAGGTAGCGCTAACAATTACTAATTTGTGTTAGACGCTACCATCGCTATTGACTCTCTGACTTCGATTATTTGATATCCAATATTTAACATCCACCCTAACGATGGTTACCTTCTCTGGTTTACGTCATGAGCTTGAGCTGGCGGTTCAGATTCACAAGCTTTAGCTCGATTGATCATCGGGGTTATAGTTGAACCTTGTATTAGAATTGAAAATACAACCACCGAGTAAGTCATAACAAGTATCACTTCTCGCACATCAATACTTTTTTCAGGCACAACCATGATACCGGCTGGAATAGACATCGCCATAGCGAGAGCGAGCCCGCCTCGTAACCCACCCCAAGTAAGTATTCTTATGGACCAAGGATTATAGGTTCTAAATCGATTGAACACTTTATAGGAGAGGAATACGCTTATATAGCGAGCAGCTAATACTAATGGGACCGAAATAACCATCACTATCCAATCTTCAGAATGAAAATTGAAAGTAAGCATAGATAAGCCAATTAGAAGAAACAGTAATCCATTGAGGAATTCGTCTATCAATTCCCAGAAGTGATCCAGGTGATCCTGGCTCTCTTTAGAGAACCCAGTATAACGAGTCCAGTTTCCAATCATGATGCCAGAAACAACCATGGCTAAAGGACCTGAAACTTCAATGATTTCGGAGAAAACATACCCTGCAGTTGGTATGCCTAATGTCAAAAGAAGCTCCATTGAGTGATCATCTGTTGCGCTAATTAAATAGTGGAATAGCAAACCTAGAGCCGCACCGTAAATAATGCCACCAATAGCTTCATGTAAAAATAACAGAGAAACAGATCCAATTGTTGGCGTTTCGTTGCCGAAAGCTATGGTAAAAAGCGTGACAAAAATGACGAGTCCAAATCCATCATTGAAAAGTGACTCACCTTCTATCTGTGTAGATATCCGTTTAGGTGCATCAAGTTTCTTTACGATAGCCAATACAGCAATCGGGTCAGTTGGTGAAATTAATGCGCCAAATAATAGGCAATAAACAAGGGCAAATTGCACACCTATAAGCCAGTTAATTAATGCATAAAGCACTAGGCCGATAAAAAATGTCGAAACAAGTGTCGCTCCCAAGGCTAGTAATGTGATTTCCCATTTTTGGTCTTTTAAGTTGGTTAGATTGATACCTAGCCCACCTGCAAAAAGCAGAAACCCTAAAACACCTTTCAGAAGAAAATCTTCGAAATTTATAGAGCTAATCGTATTTGCGGCTAATTCATTGAGCTGAAACCAGCCATTTTGACCTGCGACAATCATCATTAAGGAGAGTATGAGTGCACCAGCAGTAATAGCGATAGTAGTTTGAAATTTACCTACTTTAGAATTTATAAAAGCGATTATCATTGCGGCTGCTGCCAGAAAACATAAAGTGTCATATACGCTCATTAGAACGCTCCAATAATGGTGTGTTATTTGTTCTATTCTCGGTTGAAAAATGAACTTTATCAACGTGAATAATTAAAAAACCGTTCAAAGACTTAGGGTTGTGAATATTCCTATTATCAAACTGTTTAGACGTCTAGATTTCTACTCGTTGTGTGATAGGATAGTTCTAAAGTTAAAAGGATTGAGGCTTAAACGTGGCTGGAAGTATAGTGAAAGAAAAAATAGAGAAGCAGCTAAAAACGCGAATTATGTTAATCGATGGTGGTATGGGCACCATGATTCAAGATTACAAACTTGAAGAAAAAGATTATCGTGGTGAGCGATTCGCTAACTGGCATTCCGATCTCAAAGGAAATAATGATCTGCTAGTTTTAAGTCAACCTGAATTGATTAAAGAGATCCACTCAGCTTATTTGGAAGCGGGTGCAGATATTCTAGAAACGAATACGTTTAACGCTACTACAATCGCAATGGCTGACTATGACATGGAAAGCCTGAGCGCAGAGATCAATTACGAAGCTGCAAAGTTGGCTAAGGCTGTAGCTGATGAATGGACCGAAAAAACACCGAATAAGCCTCGATTTGTAGCGGGTGTATTAGGCCCTACAAACCGGACTTGCTCCATCTCGCCTGACGTAAATGATCCAGGTTTCCGTAATGTGAATTTTGATGAGTTAGTAGAAGCTTATTCTGAATCTACTAAAGCTCTAATCCGCGGTGGTGTCGATTTAATATTAATAGAAACTATCTTTGATACGTTAAATGCGAAAGCCTGTGCGTTTGCGGTTGATACTGTATTTGAAGAGCTTAATATTGCGTTGCCAGTAATGATTTCAGGCACGATTACTGATGCATCAGGCCGCACACTTTCAGGTCAAACTACAGAAGCATTTTACAATGCACTTCGTCATGTCAATCCAATTTCGTTTGGCCTTAACTGTGCACTAGGACCTGATGAACTTAGGCAGTATGTTGTTGAGATGTCTCGAATCTCAGAAACATATGTGTCAGTTCACCCAAATGCAGGCTTACCTAATGCGTTTGGTGAGTATGACCTTTCTCCTGAAGATATGGCAGAGCATGTTTCAGAATGGGCACAAAGTGGCTACGTAAACTTGGTCGGTGGTTGTTGTGGTACGACTCCTGAACATATTCGCCAAATGGCATTAGCAGTTGAAAACGTAAAACCACGCGCATTGCCTGATATATCGAAAGCATGTCGTCTATCGGGTTTAGAGCCGGTGACTATTGATAAAGCAACTCTATTCGTCAATGTTGGGGAACGAACCAATGTAACTGGGTCAGCTCGTTTCAAGCGTCTTATCAAAGAAGAGCTTTATGATGAGGCATTAGACGTAGCTCGCCAACAAGTCGAAAATGGTGCGCAGATCATCGATATAAATATGGATGAAGGAATGCTTGATTCGGAAGCGTGTATGGTTCGCTTCCTTAACCTTTGCGCGACAGAGCCCGAGATTGCTAAAGTGCCAATCATGGTCGATTCCTCAAAGTGGGAAGTCATTGAAGCGGGCCTAAAGTGTATTCAGGGTAAAGGTATTGTTAACTCGATATCTCTGAAAGAAGGGAAAGATAAATTTATTCATCAAGCTAAGCTTATTCGTCGTTATGGGGCTGCCGTAATCGTCATGGCCTTTGATGAAATTGGGCAAGCAGATACGCGTGAACGTAAATTACAAATTTGTACAGAAGCTTATCGTGTTCTTGTCGATGAAGTAGGTTTCCCGCCAGAAGACATTATTTTTGACCCGAATATATTTGCTGTTGCAACGGGTATAGATGAACACAATAATTACGCGTTAGACTTTATTAATGCGGTTGCTGATATTAAGCGAAACCTTCCGCACGCCATGATTTCTGGCGGTGTATCTAACGTTTCATTCTCCTTTAGAGGTAACAACTACGTACGTGAAGCTATACACGCTGTATTCCTATACCACTGTTTTAAAAATGGTATGGATATGGGTATCGTAAATGCAGGGCAATTGGAAATTTACGATAACGTTCCTGAAAAACTACGTAATGCCGTCGAAGATGTGGTTCTAAACCGAACAGATAAAGGAACTGAAAATCTTCTGGAAATTGCTGATGAGTACCGAGAAAATGCCGTAGGCAAAGAGGATGATTCATCGGCTCAAGAATGGCGTACTTGGCCTGTAGAAAAAAGGTTGGAACACGCTTTAGTTAAGGGCATTACCGAATTTATCGTTGAAGATACAGAAGAAGCAAGAGCAAGCGCTTCTAAACCCTTACACGTCATCGAAGGTCCCTTAATGGATGGCATGAATGTTGTTGGTGACTTATTTGGTGAAGGGAAGATGTTTTTACCTCAGGTCGTCAAATCCGCTCGTGTAATGAAGCAGGCAGTTGCCTATCTTGAGCCGTACATTGATGCGTCAAAGCAAGAGGGCAGCACAAATGGAAAGATACTTCTCGCAACGGTTAAAGGTGACGTACACGATATTGGCAAAAATATCGTTGGCGTCGTTTTGCAGTGTAATAACTACGAGATAATCGATCTTGGCGTTATGGTCTCATGTGAAAATATTCTAAAAGTGGCTAAGGAAGAAAATGTCGACATCATTGGCCTGTCTGGTTTGATAACGCCTTCACTAGATGAAATGGTTCATGTTGCTAAAGAGATGGAGAGGCAAGGGTTCAATCTTCCTTTACTCATCGGTGGAGCAACAACATCTAAGGCTCATACCGCCGTTAAAATAGAGCAGAATTACAGCCATCCGGTAGTCTATGTTAACAATGCTTCTCGTGCTGTAGGGGTTTGTAGTTCACTATTATCTGATGAACTCCGACCTGCATTTGTTGAAAAGCTTGAGCAAGATTATATCAAAGTACGTGAACAACATAATCGTAAGAAACCCCGAACAAAACCAGTGTCATTGCAAAGAGCGAGAGACAACAAAGTCGCGATTGACTGGCAAAGCTATACTCCACCAATACCAGAACAGTTGGGTATTCAGGTATTTAAAGATTTTGATGTTTCTATATTACGAGGCTACATAGATTGGACCCCTTTCTTTATGACGTGGACGCTCATGGGGAAATACCCAAAAATATTTGAACACGAAGAAGTGGGTGAAGAAGCGAAGAGATTATTTGACGATGCTAATGTTTGGTTGGATAAGATTGAACGTGAAGGGTTAATGAAAGCAAACGGTATATGTGCATTATTACCAGCGGCAAGTGTCAGTGATGACATAGAAGTATATACAGATGAATCACGCACAACGGTTGCAAAGGTTCTTTGTAACCTTCGCCAGCAAACGGAGAAACCGAAAGGTTTTAACTATTGTTTAAGCGATTATATTGCCCCTAAATCTAGTGGTAAAAAAGACTGGATAGGTGCTTTTGCTGTAACAGGTGGTATTGGTGAACGAGAGTTAGCAGATAAATTCAAAGCCGAAGGTGATGATTATAATGCAATTATGATTCAAGCTGTTGCGGATAGACTAGCGGAAGCTTTTGCTGAATACTTGCATCAAAAAGTACGTAAGGAAATTTGGGGGTATTCCGCAGATGAAAATCTTTCTAGTGATGACCTTATTCGTGAAAAATACCAAGGTATACGACCAGCACCTGGTTATCCTGCATGCCCTGAACATACAGAAAAGGGGCCTATATGGGAGCTTCTAAATGTAGAAGAATCGATTGGTATGTCTTTGACATCAAGCTATGCTATGTGGCCTGGAGCATCGGTTTCTGGTTGGTATTTTTCGCATCCTGATTCTCGTTATTTTGCTATTGCACAGATACAGCAAGATCAGGTTAAGGATTACGCAGAACGGAAAGGCTGGGATATTCTTGAGGCCGAGAAGTGGCTAGGGCCTAACATCAATTAACCGCTTTGTTGAAGTATGTGCAAAAGGCTTGGTAGAAATACCAAGCCTTTTTTAATTAAGATAACTAATTTTTATTCGCGTAACTCAAACAGTTCTCTATGCAGATCCTGAACGGCTCTTCGTGAATCATTAGAGCGAACTAAAAAGCATAAATTGTGTGGGCTTGCGCCGTAACAAATCATACGAAGATTATAGTCTTCTAGTGTACTGAATACTTTCTTTGCGTACCCTTTACATTCGCTCATGTTATTCCCAATAAGGGCAACTAAGCAGAGGTTTTGTTCTACTTCAACAATACATAGCTCTTCTAGCTCTTTTTGTGCTTCTGCTGGTAGTTCAGGAGCGCCACCTGACGTATTGGTTTGATCAAGAGTTAGTGAAACACTGACCTCTGAGGTCGTGATTAAGTCGACAGATATCTTATACTTAGCGAGGATCTTAAATACTTCGGCTAAAAAGCCATAAGCTTGGAACATATTTGGGCTTCGTAGCGTGATCATTGTTTGGTTGCAGCGCAGTGCTAGTGCTCTAAATAGCGGTGAACTTTCAACTTCTTGTCTAATCCATGTTCCACCTTTTTCAGGCTCTTTAGATGAGCCTACAAATACAGGTATGCCATGGCGTAGAGCGGGTACCAGTGTAGATGGGTGGAGTATTTTGGCACCAAAGTTGGCCATTTCTGACGCTTCGCTGAAACTAATTTCTGGGATAGGGGCCGCTTTCGGTACAATACGAGGATCTGTTGTGTAAATCCCAGGGACATCGGTCCAAATCTCTAAACCTTCAGCTGCAACCGCTTCTGCGATTAAAGCTGCACTGTAGTCACTTCCCCCACGGCCAAATGTTGTTGTATTTCCTTCGATATCAGCACCGATAAACCCTTGTGTTACGACAACATGTTTTTGGCAAAGTGGTACGAGCTTTTCTTGTGCTAGTTTTGAAATAGTATCCAACTCTGGCTCTGCTTTACCGTAAGCGCTATCTGTTCTCATTATCTCACGGATATTAAAGCGTACAGCACTTACCCCTCGTTCTTTTAATATTTGCGTAAGTAGGTGAGTCGACATGCGTTCACCATAAGCAACCATGTGGTCGGTGAGTTTGTCACTGCTTTGGAATGATGCAGCTTCAGCTGCAGAGGCAACGCTCTTTAATAAAGAGGCAACAGCCTGCTCTGTTGCTAAAGGATCGGCTAGCTTATCAATGACAGCGTAATGAATATCTTCTAGTTGCTCTATAACAACCTGACGGCGCTTTTCATCCTGAACACCATTAGCAAGTTCAACAAGCAAATTTGTTACGCCAGAACAAGCACTGCTTACAATAAGCTTGGTATTTGGATTGTTTTCGATAAGTTCTGCACAACGGCTCATGGCTTCGAAGTTGGCAACACTTGTGCCACCAAATTTCGCTACATTGAATGCGCTCACGTCATTTCTCCCAGTATATTTTCAAATTAACAGTCTTTCTATTTTGTTATATTGAAGAGAGTTTACTAGAGCAGAGGAAAAGCATTAAATATGGATGCGGACCTCAGAAGCTCTTCACCAAACTTGGTTGGTGACAGTCGATAGGATTCAACCTATTCAACCGACGAATATTCACACTCAATGAATTATCATCTCGGCACTGCTCCCCCTGAATGTAATGTCTAGGAGTTGAGGCTCCACAAAACATCTGCCTGGGCAATGCTCCTCTTCTGTTATAAAGCGTAATGTCTAAATTTAGTTCAATAAATGAAGACTCATTCATTGAACGATGTTGGCGTTTAAAAGTCAATTGTTAATATGAATAATTACCCATAACTTTGCTACATCGCAATGAACTTTTTAAATTACTGGTTAGACCTCTATACTAGAGTCGAATTGTTGGATGATGATTTTTGAGTTAGTCTTTAACCCCCTACGCGTCTTATAAAAAGGAATAATTATGACGATACAGAGCTTTATCCCACCCCACAGAACATTAATGGGACCTGGACCTTCGGATATCTCCCCTCAAGTTTTACAAGCGTTAAGTCGCCCAACAGTAGGACATTTAGACCCTCTATTTATCAATATGATGGACGAACTAAAACAACTGCTTAAGTATGCATTTCAAACTGAAAATGAGTTTACTATTGCAGTGTCGGCCCCAGGCAGTGCTGGAATGGAAGCATGCTTTGTTAACTTAGTGGAAGCGGGAGATAAAGTGGTTGTATGCCGAAACGGAGTATTCGGTGAAAGAATGCGTGAAAATGTCGTTCGATGTGGTGGAAAGGCTGTTGTTGTAGACAATGAATGGGGGGAGCCCGTAGACATTAAGAAAGTGAAGGATACACTTGATGCAAACCCTGACACAAAGCTTCTCGCTTTTGTACATGCAGAAACGTCTACCGGTGCAGTCAGTGACGCACAAGCATTAGCCGCTTTAGCTCAAGAGCGTGGAGTATTGACCATTGTAGATGCTGTGACTTCGCTTGGTGGTGTGCCATTAAAAGTGGATGAGTGGGGTTTAGACGCGGTTTATTCAGGTAGTCAAAAATGTTTATCCTGTGTACCTGGCTTATCTCCTCTTACTTTTTCTGCGGCAGCTATTCAACGTATTCAAAACCGACAGTCACCAGTACAAAGCTGGTTTTTAGATCAGAGTTTAGTGCTTGGATATTGGAGTGGAGAGGGGAAGCGAAGTTATCATCATACTGCGCCTGTAAATAGCCTTTATGCATTACATGAAGCTTTATTAGTCTTGAAAAATGAAGGATTAGAAAATGCATGGCAGAGGCACCAAGCTATGCATGAAAAGCTAAAGAAAGGCCTTGAAGCAATGGGGATTCAATTTGTAGTAGATGAGGCTTACCGGTTACCTCAACTCAATGCTGTATACATACCCGATGGTGTTGATGATGCGGCCGTTAGATCTGTCTTGCTAAATGACTATAATCTTGAAATAGGTTCAGGATTAGGGGCATTGGCGGGTAAAACTTGGCGTATAGGTTTAATGGGTTACGCAGCACGAAACGAGAATGTCGCTTTGTGTCTAAAAGCGTTGGATGAGACGCTAAATAAATAAAAACCTTAAGTAGAGTGGTTTATCGTCACTCTACTTTCTTGTCTAATTTTTAGGTTCTGTATTTTTTGATGTGGTTAATTCTGATTCTTCTGTAATTTCTTCGTTAAACGCTTTGTGTATGGCAATTGGTTCTATATCTATATTAGAAAAATCAAAATTTGGGAACAAAAAATCGGCTTCTGAACGTATCTGATTTGCTTTACTGACCTCACCTAAGCCTAGGTAAGCCATGATTAAGTGGCTGTAAAGCTGTTCTTGTGGTTTTTCTCTAATCGCTTGTAATGCCCAAGAGATATAATGTTCAACATCCAACCTATTGCCTGTGACCAGACCTTTCTTTAGTGATTCACTGTATAGATTCCATTCATAACGTAATTTCTGTGACATTGGATTGACCACTTGAGTCAGGATTTTCGTGTCTCTCGGGAAAGAGTTTTCAAACTTGAATAGCATTATATTGGTCTGCAATGCGACGAACATGTACATCGTTGTTATTGCGGGAACAATAAAGCTTGTCGTTCTTATTAACACCTTGCTGACTTTTGAAATAGAGCGGACTTTATATTTTGAGGTTCTCTGATCTACCCAATATAAAAGTATGATAAAAATGAGCCAATGGATGGCAGAGAGGTAAAATGGAGCGCCCATTTGGCTATGCAGTACAATGGGTACAAATAGGCTAAATATGGCTAATCTGGTGCCTTTACGTGCCGAATACATTTTGAATACTACCATTATCATTGCAATTACTATCGCCACAATGGGTATTATTCCACCTTCAATTCCCCAGTATAGAGTTTCATTTAATGGATGCTCAGCGGAGGAATAACCAGCCGAATATTCAGAGTTTAGTTGGTGTTGACGAGCTGAATATAAAATATATTCAGGCCCAAATCGGCCATATCCGTATCCTGTAAATGGCTTTTCAATGAACATATCTATCGCTTGTGGAAATAGAGTTGCTCGTTCAATTTGTTGTGTTTGAGAATACGGAGTATCAAGACTAATTGTGGAAAATAGGATTAAACCCACCCCAACACCAGCGATTGAAGAAGATATCCAGCCACTAAACCTCTGTGGTGTTGAGAAGCGATATAAATAGGTGGCAACAATAACAGACCCAAACGCAGTACCGAGCCATTCAAATTCTCGCGCGAGGATGATGATTAATGGAGCAGTGATGAGGGGGACTAGGTAAAGAAACAGCGTTCTACTTACCTTTTGGCCGTATTTTCTCTCTTGTCTTGCAAGTAAATAACCTGAAATCACTAGTCCGGTAGATAGAAAGCTTACCATGACGCTCGGGTATTGAAATATCCCAAAAGGCATTTGGGTGAACGTGTTGTAGCCTAGAGTCTCTTTAGGCAACAAGTCAAAAAACTGAGCATAGCCGAGCAATACTTCCATAATAGCGCCAATGACAATAAACCAGAGTAGGCGTTGTTTATGCAAATTACTAAGTTTGAATTGTTGTAGTACTAAAAAAAACAACCAACCCGACCATAGGGCTATTAACCTCGGTTGGGTGAGCATCCCGAATCTATCAAATTGAAAAAATATAGGAAGGGTTAATATGATACAGCAAATGAACAGAACAATGGTTAACTTGGTGTAACGAATTCGCTTTGTACTGGCAATATGATAAAAACCAATTGCGCAAATAAAACTAAGAGAAGTCCATACGAAAGCATTAAATGGAAGGGCTAAACCCATGCCATTAAGATTTGGAATGTAAATATGCATGGCGATGAGAAATACAAAGCCAATTGTGAACATGAATGTGCGGTTAAGCGGTGCCTTAGCTTTTTTTGGAGCGAGTTTTGTGCCACTAAGGTGAATGATTGCCATTTTTGCATCCCTAATTAAAAAGCGAGCTAAGCTCGCTTTTCTACTTTACCTTTTTTTCAAAGACAACCTAGAGTCTATTGTTTTTAAAGTGGGTATTGTTTAACCCATATTCATTCTGGGGTCATTTCTTGAGCTTTAGCAGTGGTTTCAAAAATCTTGCGGTATGAGAACCTTTCACATTAGCAACCTCTTCAGGTGTTCCTTCTGCGATAATCTCGCCACCACCTTGTCCACCTTCAGGCCCTAAATCTACTACCCAATCTGCGGTTTTAATTACGTCTAAGTTATGTTCGATCACAACGACAGTATTACCATGGTCTCTTAATCTGTGAAGTACGGTTAATAACTGTTGAATATCATGAAAGTGCAGGCCAGTTGTTGGCTCATCTAAAATATACAAGGTTTGACCTGTATCACGCTTAGAGAGTTCTCTTGCTAATTTGACTCTTTGTGCTTCGCCACCGGAAAGCGTTGTGGCGGCTTGACCGAGCCTAATGTATGAGAGACCAACATCCATCAAAGTCTGGAGTTTTCGTGCGATAACAGGCACAGGAGCAAAGTATTCTCTAGCATCTTCTACCGTCATTTGTAGAACTTCGTCGATCGATTTGCCTTTATATCTTACTTCCAAGGTTTCACGGTTATAGCGTTTACCTTTGCAAACATCACAAGGTACATAAACATCAGGCAAGAAATGCATTTCAACTTTAATAACACCATCACCCTGACAAGCTTCGCAACGGCCCCCGCGAACATTAAAACTGAACCGTCCAGGTTTATATCCTCGCGATCTAGATTCTTGCGTTCCTGCGAATAGCTCTCTAATTGGCGTAAATATTCCAGTATAGGTTGCTGGGTTTGAACGCGGTGTCCTACCTATTGGGCTTTGGTCAATATCGATAACCTTGTCGAAATTCTCTAATCCTTTGATTTTTTTATAAGGTGCTGGTTCAGCTGTCGTCGCACCATTCAACTGAGTTTGAGCTATTTTGTAGAAAGTATCGTTAATAAGCGTTGATTTTCCAGAACCAGACACACCAGTAATACAGCTAAACAGGCCAACGGGTAACGAAAGAGTGACATTTTTTAAGTTGTTTCCAGTGGCTCCAATTAGTTCGACCGTTTTCTTCGTATTTCTCGGTGTTCTTTTTTCAGGAATACTTATCTCTTTTGCACCACTTAGATATTGGCCGGTAAGGGACTCTGGAGTATCTAAAATTTGTTGCATGGTCCCTTCTGCCACGACAGTACCACCATGAATCCCAGCGCCAGGACCGATGTCTATCACATGATCGGCTGCGCGAATAGCTTCTTCATCATGCTCTACAACGAGTACCGTATTTCCAAGGTCTCTAAGGTGAGTCAGTGTCTTGAGTAAGCGTTCATTGTCTCGCTGATGTAAGCCGATCGATGGCTCATCCAGTACGTACATGACACCGACTAATCCTGCCCCAATTTGGCTTGCTAGCCTAATTCTTTGGGCTTCTCCACCAGAGAGAGTTTCAGCGCTTCTTGAAAGGTTAAGGTAATTTAGGCCAACATTAACTAAGAAACGTAATCGGTCATTTATCTCTTTCATCACCTTTTCGGCAATCTGTGCTTTCTGCCCGGTAAGTGAGAGGCTTTCAAAAAAGAGGATGGCTTCGGCAATACTCATTTCAACGATATCTGGCAGAGGAGTATCTTCAATAAAGACATTCCTTGCTTCTGTTCTTAAGCGTGTACCGTTACAGCTAGTACAAGATTTTGTGGAAATGTATTTCGTTAAATCTTCCCGAACAGCGTTTGATTCTGTTTCTCGATAGCGTCTTTCTAATGTATTTAGAATCCCTTCAAATGGATGTCGCTTAACACGGATATCTCCCCGATCATTAATATATTTAAATTCAACTTCCGTTTTTCCTGAACCTTTTAAAATAGTATCTTGAATTTTTTTAGGCAGTTCATTAAACGGAGAAAATAGATCAAAGTGGTAGTGTTCAGCTAACGACGTTAGCATTTGAAAATAATAATAGTTTTTCTGATCCCAACCTTTGATTGCCCCTTCAGCGACACTTAAGTTGTCATTGAGAATGACTCGGCTTGGGTCAAAATATTGTTGTACTCCCAATCCATCGCATGTAGCACAGGCACCTGCCGGATTATTAAAAGAAAATAACCTTGGTTCTAGTTCTTGCATGCTGTATCCACAATGTGGACAGGCAAAATTTGCAGAAAAAATGATGTCTTCTTTTTCTTTATCTTCCATCCAACATACTGCGGCAATTCCACCTGATAGTTCTAATGAGGTTTCGAACGATTCTGCGAGTCTTTGTTGTAAGTCTCCTCTCACTTTAAATCGGTCGACCACTACTTCAATAGTATGTTTTTTATGGAGTTCTAACGTAGGTGGATCAGATAAATCACAGGTTTCACCGTCGATACGAGCACGAATAAAACCTTGTGCCGCCAGATTTTCGAGAGTTTTAGTATGCTCTCCTTTACGTTCTTTCACGATCGGTGCTAGCAACATCATTTTAGAGCCTTCAGGCAGCTCTAAAACTTTATCTACCATTTGGCTAACGGTCTGAGCAGTCAATGGAACCTTATGAGTAGGACAGCGAGGCTCTCCAACGCGAGCGTAAAGCAACCTTAGATAGTCGTATACTTCAGTAATGGTCCCCACAGTTGAACGAGGGTTGTGAGAGGTGGATTTTTGCTCAATAGATATTGCAGGAGAAAGCCCTTCGATATGGTCAACATCTGGCTTTTCCATTAAAGATAAAAATTGCCTAGCGTACGCGGATAGTGACTCAACATAACGACGCTGGCCTTCTGCATAAAGGGTATCAAATGCTAAAGAGGATTTTCCCGACCCTGATAAACCGGTGATAACGGTAAGCTTATCTCGTGGAATGGTTAAATTGATGTTCTTTAGATTGTGGGTTCTAGCCCCTCTGATTTCTATTTGATCCATTTGTCTGCTCACTTTACTTGCTATTGGGCAAGTATCGCACAGTAAAATTTATCTGCAAGAATTACTGTATAAAAAAACAGTTAGTATGGGAGTGTAAAAATGCCACCTAAAGAGG
Source organism: Vibrio algarum (assembly GCF_028204155.1). NCBI lineage: Bacteria > Pseudomonadati > Pseudomonadota > Gammaproteobacteria > Vibrionales > Vibrionaceae > Vibrio > Vibrio algarum. The sequence continues at coordinate 758,010 of NZ_JAQLOI010000001.1, forward strand.
TGGCATTTATGCAGAAATAATAGATCTTTAACTTGTTTTTGCAGTAGCGTGCTTATCTAATTCCATTTTCTGTTCATCTTTTTTGTATAGGTTTTGATAGCAGTAGTTTGTCGCTTCTATATAACCTTCAACGCTACCACAGTCGAAACGGCGACCTTTGAATTTATAAGCTAAAACACACCCTGACTTAGCTTGTTGCAACAAAGCATCAGTGATCTGAATCTCACCACCTTTACCTGGCTTAGTATTTTCAATAATGTCAAAGATATCAGGTGTTAAGATATAACGACCTATGATAGCGAGGTTACTTGGTTCTGTTCCAGGTTCTGGCTTTTCGACCATATCATCTACACGAAAAATATCGTCTTTAATCATTTCTCCAGAAATTACACCATATTTATGAATATCTTCTTTTGGTACTTCTTGAACAGCCACAATTGAGCAACGAAATTGTTTATATAGCGCAACCATTTGTGCGAGAACGCCATCACCCTCTTCATTCACACATAAATCGTCAGCGAGAACTACAGCAAAAGGTGCATCACCAATGAGCTCTTTGCCTGTAAGAATCGCATGGCCTAAGCCTCTCATTTCACGCTGTCTGATATAGGTAAAATGGGCAGAGTCCATAATTCTACGAATATCACCTAATAGCTCTTCTTTATTGGTACCATTTATTTGGTGTTCAAGTTCGTAGTTTTTGTCGAAGTGATCGATGAGCGTGTTTTTACCTCGGCCTGTAACTACACACATGCCGGTCAGGCCTGCCTCAATGGCTTCATCAACCCCGTACTCGATGAGTGGTTTGTTAACCACTGGCATCATTTCTTTTGGCATAGATTTCGTAGCGGGAAGAAATCGAGTACCGTAGCCAGCTGCTGGAAAAAGACATTTTTTGATCATAGATAAATCCTATACCGAATGATTCTTAGTTATTATTGACGATAGAATATCATAGCAGCATGGCACAATAGTACCTTTGAACTAAATGTTCTCAGATATATGACTAGGGTAAATATTTGTGTGTCCATGCAATTGCTTGAGTTCTGTTTGATACTTTTATTTTTTTAAATATTTTATACAAATGAGATTTAACCGTATGTTCACTAACAAAGAGCTCGTCTGCAAGTTTGTTGTTCGATAATCCTAAACGAAGTCGCTCTAATACCTGAATCTCTCTCTGGGTGAGGTTAATGTTATAAGGTTCGCTAAAACGAATTATTAGGGACTGATAATACTCAATTAATTGGTTCGAAATGCTCAGGGGAAGTGAACTGTCCCCACAAAGTAGGGCATTAATCGCAAAAGAGATATCTTCGCTGGAGGTGTTCGAAAATAAATAGCCTTTCAGTCGACCTAGCTTAATAAGATCCGAAGTAGTAATTGATGTAGGGGCATCATAGACGACGGTAAAGCAGTATTTATTAATTTCAGTAAGTTGCTTGAGTTGGGCTTCAATTTCCGTTGCCGTTTTGAAATCGAAAACGTAGAGAAAAGTGCCTGTTAGTGAAGTTGAATCTTCAATGTCAGATTTTGGTATCTCGCTATAATAACTGTTTGGGTGGTTTTCCACTGCGTTTTTTAGTCGGTTTGAAAAGTAAGTATCATTTTCAATATGCACGACATTCATTTTACTTGTCATCGTACTTACCTCAATTGTCAGAAATGTTCTTTACTTTAGCGTGAAGATTTTTGAACTGTCATGGACTATTGAAAGAAATTATACGTATTTTCGTATGATGTTGATTTATATAAATGAATTAGACCGTAGGATTTCATTGAAGTGAGTTGTTACTCGAAATTAAGTCAAAAATAGGTATGCGTAATCTATCTTTTATTCATACTATATGTCGGCATTGAGATACAAGAAGGGTTGAGACTATCAAAGTTCATGGTATTCTTGTCGCCTTATATTTTTATAGAACATGTATACGGAGCAGATCATGGCGAGCCGTGGAATTAATAAGGTTATTTTGGTTGGCAACTTAGGTAGCGATCCAGAAGTGAGATATATGCCAAGCGGCGGTGCAGTAGCTAATATTACTATTGCTACTTCAGAGAGCTGGCGTGATAAAGCGACAGGCGAACAGCGTGAAAAAACGGAATGGCATAGAGTTGCTCTTTTCGGAAAACTAGCTGAAGTCGCTGGCGAGTATCTACGTAAAGGTTCTCAAGTTTATATTGAAGGCCAATTGCAAACTCGTAAGTGGCAAGATCAAAGTGGTCAAGATCGTTACACCACTGAAGTTGTTGTTCAAGGTTTCAACGGAGTTATGCAGATGCTTGGTGGTCGCCAAGGTCAAGGTGGAGCTCCAACTCAACAAGCTCCGCAACAAGGTGGATGGGGCCAGCCTCAACAACCTGTGCAACAAGCACCCGCGCAAGCACCACAACAAGCGCCACAGCAGGCTCAGCAACGTGCACCTCAGCAAGCCCCACAACAAGCACAGCCTCAGTATAATGAACCACCAATGGATTTTGATGACGATATTCCGTTTTAGCAGTTAATTGTCGATTAGAACCATTAAAAGAGCCCGCTTTTGCGGGCTTTTTAACGTTTTATACGTTGTTTAACTTTTTGTGCTCTGCTTAACTATTTGCGGTCTTATTAACTAAAGACCCATAAATCAGATGGTGTACTTTTCCAGAAATTAGAGGCGATGATGTAGAATATCGATTGTAAGTCTCTGACTTTTTGATTAATTGAGATCTAGACTAGAATTATCAAGCATTCATGCATTCACATCTCGTACATAAAGGTTAATATCTTAGAGGAAGCATATAAATCTAGGATTACGCTAGATACAAGGGTTAAGATAAAATAGTTAAAAGGATTTTGCTATTCATGCGCTACACCCCAACTCTTAAATTGAGTACACGACTAACCGCTTTTGTTACTATTATTGTTATTGGTGCAATGTTCATTCTATTTGTTGGTGGAACACTTACATTTCGAAGTATCGGCGAAGAGTACCTGAATCAACAAGTAGACGGCATTGTTTCTGTCATAGACCAGTCATTAGCTGACGATCAAGATGCTCAGAATGTCAGAGAGTGGATCCCACTGCTGTCTCGAGCAAGTAACATCATTGAGTTAGAGCTCTTCTCATCTCAGGAAATGATTTATCACTACGTGAATAGTTCAAACCCAACAGACACATCTCGCCTGTATGAAAAAAGCTACCCACTAGAAAAAAATGCGGGTTTTTCTATTAAGATAAAAGTGCTGTCTCCTTACTTGGAGCAGAGCCATTCATTTAGTGCTTTATCTTCTGTTTCGTTGGCTATTGCTCTGGTTCTATTCTGTCTTTTTCAAGGAGTTAATTGGCTCAAACGACAACTCCGAGGCTCTGAGTTACTAGAAGAGCGAGGAAGAATGATATTAGCTGGTCGAGTTGCTCAGCATGCTAAAGGCGATCACAATGAATGGCCATATACTGCAAGTGAAGCATTAGACGTTTTAATTGAGGAGCTTCAAGACGCAAGGCAAGAGCGGAGTCGTTTCGATACCTTTATACGCACACACACCTTTTTAGACCAATTGACCGGAGCGGCAAACAGAGTACTTTTTGATTCGAAATTAGAATCAGCGTTACAAGAAAGTGGAGCCAATGGCTCTATCATTCTGTTTAGAATATATGATTGGGACAATCTAACAGAATCGGTTGATAAACAGCGTTGTGATGAATTTATCGTTGAAGTCGGTAATGTGATATCCAACATTGTACAGCGTTTTCCTGATGTCGTTTTTGCCCGGTATTTCGAATCAGAGTTTGCCGTAATTATCCCTCATCAAAATAGCAAAGATATTTCAGTTCTCGCTAATCAATGTGTTCGTCAACTAGATAAAGTATCACTGCTAAACACCATGGACCATGATAATTGGTGTCATATCGGCATTACCGTGTATTCGGAAGGAGAGCGAAGAGGCCATATTCTTAGTGAAGTAGAGACCGCTGTGAAAAGTGCTCAATTGCAAAACAGTAATAATTGGAGCCGTTTTCATAAGAAGGACCTTTCGGGAGACTCGCGCGGTTCCGTTAGGTGGCGTACTTTATTTGATAAATGTTTTTCGAATGAGAAGGTTTTGGTCTTTGAGCAGCCATGCTATTTAATCAATCATGCTTCCAATAAAACGACCTTGTTGCATAATGAGTTATTTGCCAGAATAGACGATGACGGTTTAGGCATATTAAAAGCTTCTCGCTTTATGTCAGCTATTGAGCAAGTGGGTTATCAATCTCATATGGATCAATTGGTTGTAAAAACTATTTTAACATTTATAAAAACCACAACTCTTGGAACATGTTATTCTATAAACCTAAATGTTGAGCCGTTTAAAGACCGGATGAATATCCGATGGTTGAGAGACGAGCTGCTACAATTAACAGCAGAAACAAGAAGTAAATTAAGCTTTGAATTTGTAGAGGGGCAGCTTGTTAACCACTTGGACTACATGCGACCTGTTGTAAGAATGATTTCAGGCTTAGGTTGTGAAGTCATTGTTGGACAAGCAGGACGAACTATAACCAGCACTCATTACATTAAAGATCTCGAAATAGACTATTTAAAACTTCACAGAAGCCTAGTTAAAAAAATAGAACAAAGACAAGAAAATCAGCTGTTTATCCGAAGTTTAGTCGGCGCTTGTGAGGGGACTAATACACAGGTCATTGCGGTTGGTGTGGAGCGCGGTAAAGAGTGGAACTGCCTAGTTGAATTAGGCGTTGATGGTGGTCAAGGAAGAATGTTCCAGGCAGAGAATCAAATTATACCTAAACCAGAAGCGCCCAAAGTACAGGTTGGCCGCAGAAATCGTTGGCGTAAAAAGTTTTAAGGATAATGTGAACACTATATGAATGTCCCATCGCTATTTAGTAAGTTAACCTCTTCATCTAATAGCAAGAATCAACTTAGAATAATAATCCAAGTTGATGCTATTTATATCGCGTCTTCTGTCAAGGCCGATGCAGAGACATTGCAGTTTCCTATCCAATCGAGTTGGGAGGCTGCGTTACAAGTTGCAATTAGTTCGTTTGCAAACCACAAATATTCTGCAACGGTTGTTTTTAGTTCTCATTATTATCAAAGCTATCAAATAGAAAAACCGGAACTTCCTAAAGAAGAATGGGCCGTCGCTCTGCCTTTTTTATTGAAAGATCTGATTAATGAACGAGTAACCGAGATTGTTGCTGATGCTTATTTGTTGCCAGATGGTCGTCGAGCGCAAACTTATGTTCTAAGCAAGAAATATCTAACACCACTGGTTGATGTATTAGATAAAGCAAAGATAACGTTAAGTCGAGTTATTCCAGAAGACGAAGTGTGGGGGCATGTACCGACAGAAATAGATAACTTCATGCTGCTTTATCGTGGGGTAAAAGACAGCTATAAAGTCGGAGCTTTTGTAGAGACTAAAAGTAGGTTTCAAAGAGTAATACGAGGCGTTGTTTCTCCGCTTACTGGTGTTGCCTCCAGTGAATTGCAGCTTGACAGTATTGCACTTGAACTACAGAGGTCAATTGACTACCTATCATCTCAAATGCGCGATACCGCAATTAATCATCTATTGGTGATGTGTGATGAAGATGATTCAAAGGAGTTAGCGAAGGCTTTATCTGAACGCCTTAATACTCAGGTGTCAGCGTTAAATAATACTGGTTTATGTGGTCAGGTACTATGTGACACGCTTTCATTAATCACTGATGATGGTGTGAATCTATACCCTAGTCATCTAAAACCCAAAAAAGAGCTATTTACACTAAGCAGTGTGGTATCGATATGGGTTCTTCTAGCGTTGGTTATGTGTGGGTATTATGGCTATATGGCATACCAAGTTTCTGTGACTGAACAAGTATTGAAAGTGAAGACAAGAAACAAAGAGCGACTAGCAGAAGAATTTGAAACACTTAGTTTTCAAGTTGCGAACAATAAACCTAATCCAACTATGCTTAAAGCAATTGAAAGAATAGAAGCCGATATTGACGCGAAAAAATCGACACTGGAAGTGATTCGTCATTTTGATGACTCTTTGAAGGAAGGCTATTCCGGAGTTATGACATCTTTGTCTGAATTAGGTAGAAATGATATCTCCATTTCCTATATTGAGTTAAATGAAAAAGTTCTGAATCTTAAGGGCGTCGCGAGAACACCAAGCAGTGTGCCCAAATGGGTAAAGCAATTTAAAACCGAACTTAATTTGGTTGGAAGAACCTTTGAAAGCATGAATATTGGGCGAAATGAACAAGATATTGTAACGTTCGAATTGGTAACGCAAGATGAATCGAAAAGCTTGCCTTCAGCGGGAGGAGAGTAAATGCAAACATGGAATAAGCTCTCAGAAAAGTTTGCACTATTATCTCAACGAGAAAAATGGTTGATATCAGTAGGCGGTTTAGTTGGGCTATTTTTTATCTTACTTACTCTGTTAATCGATCCAATTCAAAATCTAAGCACGATAAAGAAAAAGCAGAGCGATGCAGAGTCTTTGCAAATAACTAAATTTGAAACAGAAATAGTGTCATTAAAAGAACGTTTATTGGTTGATCCTAACGCTGAATTAGAGAAGCAACTCTCACAGCTTTCTGATGAAAGCCAGACACTATCTCTTGAACTTTCTGAATTTGTTGGTGGGTTAATATCACCTTCTGATATGGCCGAGTTACTAGAAACCGTTCTAGACAAGAGTTTGACGTTAAAACTGGTGTCTTTACAGTCTCTTCCTGCCGAGTCGATACTATCCGATGCGAAAGAAAGTGCGGGTTATTTCATACACCCTGTAAGATTAGAGCTTACTGGAAAGTATTTTGATATTAAAGACTACCTAGCAGCATTAGAGTCAATGAAGGTGAAATATTTTTGGCGAAGCTTTCAATATGAAGTTGAAGCGTACCCTAAAGCAAAATTAGTGTTAGTGGTATACACATTGGGGACAAGACAGGAGTTCATTGGTGGTTAATTTTCGAATGAATCTAGGTGTGCTTTTGTTGGTTTTTTTAGCATCAAAAGTATTGGCTTCTCAAGATCCTACAGCGCCATTGAACTGGATTGAGCCAAAGGTGGCTGCTAGTAAGAGCGCGATAAAAAAATACCCCGTACCAAGACTGCAAAGCATTGTATGTAAAGAAGATTCGGATTGTTATGCTGTGCTTGATGATAAGTTAGCCAATGTAAATGACGTGGTAAGTGGCTACAAAGTAAAAATGATCACAGAGAAAGAAGTAACAGTCGTGCGAGGAAATACTTCGCATCATTTAGCTCTGTTTAAATCAGATATAAAGAATTAAAACTAAGGTTTGATAGTGATTATGCGTAAAGTTGTAATTGGAATTATTATTTCATCGTTGATGGGGTGTTCAATGGGACACCGCGATCCAGTAGAAATAAAAGAAGCCTTGAATGAAGCGGTCAATAATGCGAATAGTCGAAGTTTAGATGAACTCCCTGCATCTGTTCAGGCCGACTTAATGCCAGAACTGGATTCGCATGGCAGCACAGCATTAACGTCATTGAAACGCTTTCGAGTACAAGCAGATGGTGTTGAAGCTAAAACATTCTTCGCTAGTATCATCAATAATACGGAGTACAGTGCTGTTATTCACCCTGATGTATCTGGTCGCATTACCGTAACGCTATCTGACGTTACTTTAGATGAAGTACTTGATGTAGCTAGAGATATGTATGGTTATGACATCATTAAAAACGGGAAAATAATCCAAGTTTACCCAGCAGGAATGCGCACAGAAACGTTAGCGGTAGACTACTTACAGCTAAAACGAAGTGGGCGTTCACTTACTACGATTACCACAAGTACAGTATCGACGGAAGATGATAGCGATGACTCTAGCAGTGATGATTCTAGTAGTTCCAGCAGTTCGAGTAGCTCTTCGAGCAACACGACCGGTGGTACAACAATTGAAACCACAAGTGAAAGTGATTTTTGGACTCAACTTCAAAGTGCGGCACAAGGTTTAATAGGCACCGAGGGCGGACGAAGTGTTTCTGTTAACGCCCAAGCTGGTGTGCTGACGGTTCGCGCTCTACCAAGCGAAATTCGAGATATCAAACAGTTTCTAAATATTTCTCATGAACGATTACAACGCCAGGTAATTTTAGAAGCAAAAATAATGGAAGTGACCTTAAGTGACGGGTATCAGCAAGGTATTAACTGGTCCAATATCGGTGCATCTATTGGTGGTGGAACGGTAGATATCGCAAGAACAGCGCTTTCGAGTACGCTGCCTGGACAAGACGATATTGGTTCATTACTTGGCGGTCAAACCAACGTAACCATTAGCGACGGCAGCTTTGAAGCCGTATTGAGTTTTATGTCTACTCAAGGTGATCTTAATGTCTTATCAAGCCCAAGAGTGACCGCCGCAAATAACCAAAAAGCGGTGATAAAAGTGGGAGTGGATGAGTATTATGTTACCGCAGTCAGTAATGATTACATTGAAGTAAATGATGAAACTGTTCTATCACAAGAGTATGAACTAACACCATTTTTCTCAGGAATCTCATTAGATGTAACACCTCAAATCGATGCGAAAGGGAATGTGATGTTGCATGTTCATCCTGCTGTTATTGATGTAGAAGAAAAGACATATGACTTCTTAAATGATGCTCCTATGGCAAGTTCATCTATTCGCGAATCAGATTCAATTATTAGAGCAAGAGACGGAGATGTTGTGGTTATTGGTGGTCTCATGAAAACCAATACCTTGGATCAGGTTTCTAAAGTGCCTCTATTAGGCGATATTCCTGGACTTGGGTATTTATTTAGAAATACCACGGAATATACCGAAAAAACAGAATTGGTTATTTTACTCAAACCAACCGTTGTTGGAGTACATACTTGGCAGCAAGAAGTAGAACGTTCACGCGATCTATTACAGGAGTGGTTCCCTGACTCGGAGTAATCATGTACCAAACCTTTTTTGGTTTTAAAAAAACACCATTTGGACTAACGCCAACGACGGAGTTATTTCAAGGGTTACCCCTCATTATGAAGCTCTGCAGACGGTTATTTCTGCGGTGAAAATGGGGGAGGGTTTGATTAAAGTTACCGGAGAGGTGGGTACGGGTAAAACGATGGTCTGTCGGATGCTTATTAACCAGTTACCAGATGATGTAGGGTTAGTTTATTTACCTAACCCGGTACTTTCAGGGGATGGGCTACGCTCAGCAATAGCAAAAGAATTGGGTATCAATGGTGTAGAGACGAATCAAATGGTCGATGCAATCCAGCAAAAATTATTAGAGCTTTCTCTGCATGGTAAGCAGGTAATTACCTTAATTGATGAAGCGCAGGCACTGAGTGATGAAGCGTTAGAAACCCTACGTTTGTTTGGTAACTTAGAAACTGAAGATAAAAAATTGTTGCAGATAGTTTTGTTTGGTCAACCAGAATTAGACGAACGCTTGGAAGCCAATCATATGAGGCAGTTCAGGCAGCGTATTACGTTTAGTTCAATATTAAGGCCGCTAACTATTTCGGAAGGGTGTGCCTATATTCAATATCGAATAGATATGAGTGGTGGAGACAAATCACTCTTCTCGTTGAGACAAAAAAAGCGATATGGAAAGCGAGTAAAGGTATCCCTAGATTGATTAATCAAATTTGCCACAAAAGCTTAATTTTAGCGTTTGGAAATCAACAGAAAACGATAAAAAATCAATTTATATATGACGCAATTCAAGATACCTACGATGCGCTCAAACCAAAATATAAAACGCCGACGTTATGGGGTTGGAGAACGACATGAGTGTAATGAATAAAGCTCTAGCCGACATTGAAAATAAAAATAAAGATGTTGAAAAAGAGTCGAAGATTGAAAAAGCAGAAATTACACCAGTGACAAGTAGCAATAAATTAGCATGGGCTGTTGGTGGCTTTACTTTAAGCTTATGTGTGGGTGGTTGGGCTGTTTCTCAGCAGATGACAACACTTGTTACCCCCATCTCTGAGCCGTTATCTATACCTACGCAAGATGAGAGAACGGCGCAGCCAACAATAGCGACATCGATAAGCTCTTCACCGACATCAAAAGTTATCGAGAATGCAAACGTTAGCGTGTATGTAGAATCAAACCAATCAATCAATTCGGCAAAACCAATAACCGTGGTATCAAAAAAAGCCAGCTTAACTGTGAAGAAACCGACACCAATAGTGAAGAAACCTGTCGCTCCTCCAGTTTTAGTTGCGCAAGTAGCGACACCAGCGAAAAAAGAAAGTGTCGTAGGAAGTATGGCGGTTGAACAAGTTGAATTGACACCACGGCAACTGGCGAATAACGCGATTGAAAGAGCAAAAAAAGAGCTTGATAGCAACAATTTAGATGGGGCTATTGCTGAGTTCGAAACCGCTCTTAAATATCAATCGTCAGATGAAGATACTCGTCGACGTTTGGCAGCGCTATATTATGGTAAGAAAGATTTGCGCAAGTCTATAGAGCTATTGCAGCACGGAATCAGATTAAATGAAGACAGTCAGGCACTGAGAATTGCGCTATCTAAGATCCTAATAAAAGAAAATCAGCCAGAAGCCGCGCTTAGTTCACTTATTTACTTACCAAACGATGTAGATACAGATTACCTTGCGATGCGTGCGGCACTTGCTCAGCAGATTAAAAACGGCACTGTCGCATTTGAAACCTATCAAATGCTGGTAGAAAAAGAACCAGACAGTGCTCGCTGGTGGCTAGGATTAGCAATACAACAAGAACGAAAAATGATGTATCCAGAAGCGAAAAAATCGTATCAACAAGCGATTGGCAGAGTTGGTGTATCAAAACAGACGCAGGCATTTATACGTGATCGCCTGAGCCTTCTCGAGAGTTTAGAGGAAACGTCCAGTGCAAATTAAATTAAGAAAGAGACTCGGTGACCTGCTGGTAGAAGAAGGCATTATTACCGAACAGGCTGTAGAAGATGCACTGCTTGCTCAAAAGAAAACAGGAAGAAAACTGGGTGATATGCTCATTCAGCTTGGCTTCTTAACCGAAACACAAATGCTAGAGTTTCTGTCTCAGCAACTACTTCTACCCGTTATCGATCTTAGCCGTGCAGATATCGATATTGACGCCGTTCAAATTTTACCAGAGGTACATGCTCGTCGACTTCGTGCTCTCGTGATAGGTAAAAATGGAGATACATTGCGCGTTGCAATGAGTGACCCTGCGGATTTATCTGCGCAAGAGTCACTTCTAACTCGCCTTTCTCAATATACACTTGAATTCGTTATCGCACCGGAGCATCAGCTCGTTGATGGTTTTGATCGTTATTATCGCCGAACAAAAGAGATCGCCACATTTGCAGAGCAGTTACAAGCCGAGCATCAGACCACGGACGCGTTTGATTTTGGGCTATCAGAAGATGCTGATAGTGATGAAGTTACGGTCGTTAAGTTAATTAATTCACTATTTGAAGATGCCGTACAAGTAGGGGCATCGGACATTCATATAGAGCCAGATGCAAACGTACTTCGTTTAAGACAGCGAATCGATGGTATTTTACATGAAACCTTGTTGACTGAAGTGAATATCGCCTCTGCGTTGGTGCTTAGATTAAAGTTGATGGCGAACTTAGACATCTCTGAAAAAAGATTGCCTCAGGATGGTAGATTCAATATTCGATCTAAAGGGCACTCCATAGACATACGTATGTCGACTATGCCGGTTCAACATGGCGAGTCAGTAGTTATGCGTCTCTTAGATCAAACCGCAGGTGTTAGAAAATTAGAAGAATCAGGATTACCCGCTGATCTGCTAGATAGATTCAGGCACCAGCTTAAGCGTCCTCATGGCATGATATTAGTGACAGGCCCAACAGGGTCCGGTAAGACAACCACACTGTATGGTGCGTTATCAGAGCTAAATGACGCCTCTAAAAAAATAATCACAGCGGAAGACCCAGTTGAATATCGCCTACCTAGGGTGAATCAAGTTCAGGTCAACCCAAAGATTAACTTAGACTTTTCGACAGTGTTAAGAACCTTTCTACGCCAAGATCCAGATATTATTCTTGTTGGTGAGATGCGAGATCAAGAGACAGTTGAAATAGGTTTGCGAGCAGCACTGACCGGACACTTAGTATTGAGTACATTGCATACCAACGATGCGGTAGACAGTGCTTTACGAATGATAGACATGGGAGCGCCAGGCTACCTTGTTGCTAGTTCGGTAAGAGCGGTACTTGCACAGCGACTAATCCGAAAAATATGCCCAGATTGCAGCGCGCCAATAGAGCTTGATACTGGGCAACATAGTTGGATAGAAAGCCGTTTTCCTAATCAGTCTAATGCCTCTTTTTTAAAAGGTCGAGGATGTCAAAACTGCAACCTAACCGGATATAAAGGTCGTATAGGTGTATTTGAATTATTAGAACTCGAAGAAGAGATGATGGATGCGCTTCGTGCGGATGATGCTGTCGGGTTTGCTAAGAAGGCAAGAAAAGCACCAGGGTATAAACCACTGTTAGCTTCTGCTATGGAGCTGGCTCTGAAAGGGGTGGTCTGTGTTGAAGAAGTGATGGCCCTCGGTGAAGGTGATACGTCAGGTAGCAGTGATCCTATTTACTTATAATAAGAATTATTTATTAAGATCCAATATGCGGAGTAAACAGTAAGCGATGCCAAATTTTCGATATCAAGGGCGACAGTCCGATGGCAAGCAAGTAACAGGGGATGTTGATGCACCCACTGAAGAGCTAGCGGCTGATTCCTTGATAAACCGAGGTATTATCCCTACATCTATTACTGTAGGTGGTGAAAACAGCAGCGGGTTGGCGAATTTCGATCTCGCTAAAATGCTGACGCCATCTCTTCCTTTAGAAGTATTGGTTATATTTTGTCGTCAAATGTACAGCTTAACCAAAGCAGGGGTTCCGTTACTTCGCTCTATCAATGGCTTAGCGTCGAATACAGAGAATAAACAACTCAAAAAAGCCTTAGAAGAAGTCGTATCTGAGCTGACTAACGGCCGAAACCTATCAGCATCAATGGGAATGCATAGCCATGTATTTAGTCCGCTGTTTGTGTCTATGATCAGCGTGGGTGAAAACACGGGTCGGCTTGATGAGGTATTGCTTCAACTCAGTAACTATTATGAACAAGAGTTAGAAACAAGAAAGCGTATAAAAAGTGCGATGCGATACCCCACCTTTGTCATCGCTTTTGTTGTAATCGCCTTGGGTATATTAAATTACTTCGTCATCCCCCAGTTTGCGAGTATGTTTAGCCGATTTGGTGTCGATTTACCACTACCAACGCGGATTTTAATTGGTACGTCTAACTTTGTCGTCTCGTATTGGGGTGCTATTCTTGCGGGAATCTTCGGTTCGTTATTTGCTTTTAAAGCCTGGATCTCCACCCTTAATGGCAGAGAAAAGTGGGATGGTTTTCGATTAAAGATGCCTATCGTGGGGAGCATTGTTACTCGAGCTCAAATGGCCCGATTTTCTAGAACGTTCGCACTTATGTTGAAATCAGGTGTACCACTAAATCAGTCTATAGCTTTATCTGCAGAAGCGATGGGAAACAAATATTTAGAATTGCGTCTGCTAGCGATGAAAAGTTCGATAGAAGCGGGCGGAACGGTTTCAAATACGGCAATTAATAGTGGCATATTCACCCCACTCGTTATTCAAATGATATCCGTGGGTGAAGAGACTGGACGTATCGATGAGCTATTATTAGAAGTGGCTGATTTTTATGATAGAGAAGTAGACTATGATTTAAAAACACTAACGGCAAGGATAGAACCAATATTACTGGTTTTTGTTTCTGGTATCGTATTGATACTCGCATTAGGAATATTTTTGCCAATGTGGGGTATGTTGGATGCTATTCAGGGCAAAGGTTAACCGAGTATGGTTCCGACAGTCTCTCCGCGGTTTTCGGTTTGGTTATTACTAATATCGATACTGATGTTTTCTGTATTATATGTTGGACAGAAGTTACAAGTTACAACGGTAGAAACGGCTTATGCCGTTGCTGCAAAACGAATGTTGAATAAGGCCAACTATTACAAAGAGAATTGGTTGATTCAAAAACGGCCGGAAACGATGCTAATTGAAGGGCAACAAATTCAATTTAATTCAGAAGGTTGGCCTTTACCAATCAAAAACGACATTGTTGATTGTGAGTACTGGCTTTTGCTACTAAATGAAAGCAAAGATGTATTTGGGCAGAAATTTACAAGTATAAAAAGTAATAATATCGGAAATGGCTATATTTGTAGTTATTCTTATAAAGAACACAGTGCTATAATATTGAAACTTATAGATAAAAAGCTATCAGTTAGTATTGATTTATCAGTGGTGCATATGAATTAACAAAAGGTTAATCAAGTAAATGATACATATAGATAAAATGCGCCCCAAAGAAAAGGTTAGAAAATAGTATGAAGAAGCAGGCTGGTTTCTCGCTCGTTGAATTAGTTATTGTCATTGTTGTTGTTGGCCTTTTAGCCGTAGCCGCATTGCCAAAGTTTTTAGATATCACAGACGAGGCGAAAAAAGCGAGTATTGAAGGTGTTGCGGGTGGTTATGCAACAGCAGTACTTTCTGCGCGAGCTCAATGGGAAGCGGAATCAAGACCTCAAGAGAACGATGTGAATATGGTTGATTACGACGGTGTTGATTTTATCCTTACCGATTCAGCCAACAGTGGCTTTCGTGATGGCTACCCAATTGCGGTTTCAAGCACAACAAGCTCTGATGTTACAGCGGCGACAGATGCTATTTGTTTAGAGTTGATGGAAAACCTTTTACAAAACCCGCCAACGGTTGTTGAAAATGACACCTCGGACACAGATGCGCGCTATTCTGCAGAAGCGACAAACAGCGGGACGTCATGTACGTATACACAATTAGAAGGCACAACGAACCATAATTTTGAGTACGATATAACCACAGGACGTGTGTTGGTTAACCTAACAAATTAAATTCACGATATTGATGATATGCATCACTATTTATTAGTATATTAGCTCTACTTATTAGCGTAGGTATGGCAATCTGGCATTAATTATAATTTCAAGTATTCAGTTGTTCTGAGCTTGTGACATTTTATTTAGAGAGATGAAGTTATGAAAAGACAAGGTGGTTTTACCCTAATCGAATTGGTAGTGGTAATTGTTATTCTGGGTATTTTAGCTGTTACAGCGGCACCTAGGTTTTTGAATTTGCAGACTGACGCTCGCCAAGCAAGTTTGGAAGGTTTGAGAGGAGCAATGCAAGGTGCTTCAGGAATAGTGTATGCGAAGTCTGCTATTGAAGGCTATGAATCTGTAGCGACAGCTACTGATCGTACTATAGATGGAAAAACTGTCAATATTGCATGGGGTTACCCGACTGCAACTTCAACGGGTATTGAAGCTGTAGTTACTGGTCTTGATGATGACGAGCAGTGGGTAGAAGTTGCAAGCAGCGGTATCACTGGAGGAGTCGCTACAAATTTCATTTATTACACGTTGGCTAGCTTGACCCTTCCCACAACAGGAACGCTTGATAATTGTTATGTTTCCTATAGTTTAGTTCCTGCTGGAACAGTTGCACAAGAACCAACGATCGTTGTCGAAGAATGCGATTAATAGCAAAAATAATACGAGGAGCTTATTAGCTCCTCGTATTTATTCTTTTTATTGAGTGTGCAGGGTTAATTATCGATTAATATCTATGGTATAACAAAGTGGATCTTATGAAGTCGAAGCTCAGTTATTCAAGCGGCTTTACCCTAGTTGAACTAGTCGTTGTTATTCTCCTTCTCAGCATACTTTCCGTCTATGCGGCTAGCCGCTATATCGGATCTTCCAGTTTTTCCCCTTATGCAGCTCAAGAACAAGCCATATCAATCATACGCCAGATTCAGCTTGGTCGTATGCAATCCAATATCGATTCCTCAGACAGCCTTTCATCGGAATATCGCCTTTCGGTAACCAGTGATTGCTTAGGCTCTTTAGCCAGTTGCAGCTCAACCGATGACTCACGCAGCAATAACCTTGTTTTACCAGCAGATGTGAGTTTTGAACCGAGTATGACGGTCGATTTTGACCTGTTGGGAGAACCAACCCCGAGCAGCGTGCAAATTGATATAAAAAGCCCGACAGAAACCGTTAGTGTCTGTATTACTAGCGTAGGATATGTTTATGGCTGTTAATCGGTACACAATAAAAGCGGCAGGGTTTACTCTGATTGAGAGCATCGTTGCTATCGTTATTATTGGTATTGCGATGGTGACACTGACTTCTTTTCTGTTTCCTCAAATACAAGACTCTGCTCGTTCACACTATGAAGTGCGGGCCTCTGCGTTGGCTAACAGCTTAATGACAGAAATTTTAGCGAGAGGGTATGATCATTATAGCGATCCCGATGGCGGCATTACTCGCTGTGGTGAAAGTGATGCCAATGGAGACTTGGTGTCTTGTTCTACCTCTTTAGGGCCTGATGCTGGCTCAAATGAGCTTGATGGTACTGAACGTAAACCTGAAAATTTTAATGATGTGGATGATTATATCGGTTGTTGGTACACAAATGAGGCAAGTAAGTCGAATTGTACAGAGAGTGAAGTGGGCAGCTTGACCGATATTTTGGGTGAGAATATCAGTGACGAATACCCAAATTTTGTTGCAAATGTCGTCGTTGTTGAAGATTCAATTGATGGCTCAAGTCAGTTTAAAAAAGTGACAGTAGAGATTGTTGCAGGTAACTATGGCGCGTACGATTTTGTTGCTCATAGAGGAAACTATTGATGAAAATTAAAGGTTTTACTCTTATAGAAATGGTGATGACCATCATTATTGTGGGCATCATATTTATCGGCGCAGGTTCTGTCATTGAAATGGGCAGTCGTGGCTACGCGGATAGTATTGATAGACAGAGAATTCAAAATCAAGCTCGATTTATCATCGAAAAAATTACCCGGGAAATACGCCACGCGGTGCCAAATAGTTTTAATGTCGTGAGTGATCCGCTAGTTGAAAAGTGCCTAACATTTTATCCTATCAATAATGCAGGTTTTTATTCACGTAATGAGATAGACCGTACCCTTCAATTTGTGGTCGACAATCAAGGGGCACGAATGAGCGGTGCGAGCGGTGACCGCCTCACTATAAACCCAAGCCAACCTTCAGATCTTACTAACAATAGTCGATCTGTTTCTTTGGCGGGGTGCCGAGATAATGGTATTACTTCTTGTACTGAAGTTGAATTGGGCACGAGTTCTACGGTCTACAGCTATAAAGTGGATGATGATTTTGATAGCCACTCAATTTCCCGTCGTTACTATACTTATTCTGATCTGGTCTCTTATTGTATTTCAAGTACAGGTGTTATGACGAAAGCGGTGGGCTCAGGGAGCAAAAATACCGTGGGTGATGGACTAGATTTTTCACGAAGCCAGTTTAAATATACCGAGCCGACATTACAAAGAGGTGGTCTGGTCCACATGGATTTACTGTTTGTTAATGATGACGAAGAGAGCTTCTATAAACACGATGTGCAGGTGTTAAATGTACCTTAAGCAAAGGCGCGCTGCTAAAGTAAAAAGGCAACAAGGCAATATGATCATCATGGCGGTATTTATCGTTGTGGTGATGAGCTTGCTCGCCACTAATTTAATCCGCATAAAATGGTCGAACCAAGACACGTTAACAAGAGAAAACTTAGGCACTCAAGCTTGGTTTTTAGCCAATTCCGCTAGTGAATGGGCACTTACCCGGTTATATCCCATTGGAGGCGATGGAAGCCTTTCTGAGTTAGCTACTAACTGCACCGCGATAAACAACAATACTACAGCAGGGGTAGACTTAGCCGATGAGCTGCCCTGTAATGAGCCGATAATAAGCTGTACTGCACCTGAGGCAACATTGCCTGACGACCTTAAATATTATCGTATCACTACACAGGCTGTTTGTAGTTCAGGGTCAATTTTTCAGGTACAGCGTGAACAAGAAGTCTGGCTAAAGGCGGTTGGAGAGTAATGATGAGGTTGTTATTAACTATTGTCCTTGGTCTTATGTCTACTTTTAGTTGGGCTTTAGGGGATTTACCTTCGAATAGGGATAGTGAAAGTTGTAGCGTCAACGCAAACTCTGATTTTACCGTTTATTTTAATATCTCTGGTGCGCTCTACATTCAAAACGTTGAACTTCAACAACCTGGTTCCCATGAGGACTTCTATCTACTCAGTACAAGTCGTAGCGAAACAGCTGAAATGTATGATGTCGATTTGTATGTTAATGGAGGAACACTATTTCGTGAATATGATGCAGCCATAACATATGAAGCCGCCACAAATGAGTTGAATTATTACAGAAAAGCCACCTCGACGACTAGTTGGGGAGCCCCACTGGATAGTAGCGTTCGAGAAATACATAACGGTAATAGTACCGTTATTGAGAGTACTTCAGGAACGTCAAATATCCGTTGCGAAGATTCGTTACCCAGTTTTGAACGGCAATACAGTGATGATGCTATGTATGAATTTGGCGTGGCAAGTTGTAACGGTGGTAGCTGCGATATCAGTTTTGAAGAGACATTCGATATTACCCCTCTTGTTTTTATTATGCCGACCATTGATACGGGGCTGATGGATGCGGATATCCCCGCTTCATTATCGGTGACGTCGGTATCCACAACCAGCGCAAGCATTGTACAAGAAATTCCTTCTGCTATTTCATCATCAAATTCAGAGCCAATGACTTCCGTGAGTTATCTTGCTATTGAGCCGGGTGTTGCTTATTTTGACGGAAATAAAGTGTATGCAGATTACGCAGACATCAGTAGTACTAGCACGAATGCTACCTCTAATTTTACTAGCGTCGATTTTTCTCAAAATCCCAATTTCGTCGAGTTCACATCAACTCCCGTCGTTCTAGGACAGGTTCAAAGTCGTAATAATGATGATAACTGGATTACGACAGGGATTAAGAGTGTTTCTCGGGTTAGCGTCGATTTGTCTCTGGAATTGTCTCGCTCGTCAGTTTCAGGTTATAACTATAATTCGGAACAAATTGCCTTTCTTGTTACGGAGCCTTTTACTGGCACAGTTGAAGATACACACGTTGAGTTTTCTCGTTCGTTTTCAACTTTAAATACGCTTAATGGAAGTAATGATACGCCCATTGCGGATAGTTGTGCGGTTTATGCCTCCACTTCTTTGAACTCTTTAACCGGGGTTGTCGCGAGTCAACAGACTCGAAATGGCAGTGATGGAGGTTGGCTTCGTCGTTGTGATATCAATGGCTCGGAAGTGAGCTTCGTTATAGAGGAGGATACAACGAATTCAGGAAGTAGAGCGCACATCTCAGAAGAGATAGGCTATTTTGTCTTTTATGAAGAGATAGAAGACATTGGTGTATGCCAACTATTTCCAGCACCGGCTCAATCTTGGTACACAAAAGGAACGACGCCAAATAACGATGATAACTTAAGTTTAACGAACCCTAAGACGAGTGATTTTCATATTAACGGGTGGCCATCTAGCTACGTCTACCAAGGTTCAGATAATAAGTATTACGTAAATACGGCGTTTGATAACGTATCGGATCATACGTATTCCTCTAATTACAACTGTGAGTCGGGTTATTGCATTAATGGGCTCGACAGTATCGATAAAGTTGAGGTAGATCTGCAAATCAGTGACGTGTTCCCTGGTGATGTGTTAGTTATTGAAGGCCACAATGGTAACAATGGAAATAGTTACAAAAGGGTGTGTGGCAATAATAGTCAATATTGTTCCTATGATAAGCAGGGACAAGATGTCACGATTTATATTCTTAAGAGTTTAAAAAGCCTGAGTATTACTAGCATAAACAACGAGTCCTTTACGGTTGTTTTTCCTGCGGAAGATGATTTTAGAATACAGAATTACAATGTGTATAACTCGCCAGTAATAACAGAGTTTTCGAGTGGTGGTAATTATACGTTTGAAAACTTTCTTATTCATACACAGGGTAACTCGATAAAAACAGGAACCGATACCAATATTTTTGTCGGCACTACTTTCACTTTTTATAATCCTATTGATGTTATACAAACTGGGGTACCTGACGATGTAACCATACTTGGCCCAGACGCAACAATGTCTATTAAGATTAACAGTGGAAGTCAGTTAAAAGCCAAAATTCTTGCAAATAGATTAACGTTAGAAAATTCAGTTTTAGAAGGGGCGGCGACGGCTAAAAATCTAACTTTAAGTCAGTCAGGAGCAAAAATAATTGGAAACAGTAGCTGTTTCGATACATCACAACCTACTGAGTATGAACTGGTTCTAGAGCCAACGATCGATTATTCACTGGTCTGCGATACACAGGTATTGAGCTTTGAAGTGAGAGACCAAAGTGGGGTTGCCAATGATTTTTCAGGCACTGTATTTGTCGAAGCATCCAACGGTGGGTTGCTGTCGAGTGATAGCACGACAACTGGTGTGAGCTCAGGTACCTTTAGTGTTGTAAATGGTGTTTTAACACTCTACTTAACTAAAACGAACGCAGGTGAAGTCGATGTAGAGGCGAGTCTCGTTAATTACTCTGATGCTGACTCGGCAAACGGTATTTATCAGTTCGTTCCTTTTAGTTTTGATTCGGATACGCAAAAGGTGGTCGCAGGTAGAGAGCAGCAGATTACGATTAAAGTGCTTGCGTGTGATGATGGAAGCAAAACGGAAGTCGACAATTATGACCAAAGTAGTGTCCCCTATACTCACTCATTAATATCGCCTTTAACAGGAACACTGGGCAGTTTAGACATTAGCAATGAGTCGGGTGGTGGCACCCCGGTTGATTTTGAAGATGGTATTGCAAATTTGGATATTACGTACTGGGAGTCAGGTAAATCCTTACTCACACTCACGGATACGAATTTTGATTGCTCTGGTTTTGATGATTGCCCAATTGATGGGACTGGTACCCTTAGTGGTGCATTTGAAATTCATGCTAGACCGTGGACATTCGCAATATGTGATGAAAACGGCTCAGCGATGGATGGCACTTCTAGTAGTGGAAGCGCCTATACGGCTGCAGGCGAACTCTTCTCACTCAAAGTCATACCCATTGTTTATGTAGAGTCAGCGGGAACCGCAGACTTAGAGTCTAAATGTAGTGCGGATATCACCACCAATTTTTTTGCTAGTGATGCAGAAACGGCTACCGTTTATCTTCGAGCGGAAAAGCAGACACCAACAAGTGGTGTCACTGGTACAGGCTCGTCGATCATCATTAAAGATGAATCGGGTATTATCATTAGTGCTGGAGAGAGTCTACTTCATACCGCAAATAGTGGTACCACGGACAGTCCGTACTATCTATTCAATAACCTTTACTGGAATGAGGTGGGTAGTTTACTGATATCGGCAGATATTGACGACATTACAGACAGTGATACGAATTTATATCTAGATATGACCATTGATACGGGAAGTCGAGAAGTTGGACGATTTTATCCTCACCACTTAACCATCATTGAAAATAGCGACACCGTTTGGAAATACGCAGATAACCACAGTGATTTTGCGTATATGGGGCAGGATATTGAGCACAACTTTATTGTTCAGGCAGAAAGTAGCCGAAGTGACAATGAAGGAAGCCCTTTAATAACGACAAATTATGGACGTTTTGGCTCATCATACATTTCCACTATCACCTACAGAGCGACCGCTAATATTCCTGATAGTGATGGCAATGACAACTGGCAAAATGTGGAATCAAGTCGCATTTTGCCTTTAAACCTAGCTTGGTCGGCTTCTGATTGGGGCTCGAGCACGGGGCAAATTACAGTAGGAATCAGTGACTTTAGTTTTGTGAAAAATGGAGCAACATTAGATGGTCCGTTTAATAGCAGCAATTCTAATTTTGGATTGGTCTCTAGTAAAGTTGACGAAGTGGATTTTGAGTCTTTAGATTTTGACTCTAATCTGGATGGCACATTATCGGGTCAACGGTTTTCAGAGCAACCGGACTTTAGGTATGGTCGCATGGTACTGGATGATGTTGGTGGCAATGAAGGAACTAACATTAGTATTCCCTTGAGAGTGGAATACTGGGATGAAAGCAGTGATGATTTTATCCAAAACAGCCAAGACAGCGGTAGCGTATTAAATTCTACTGGTTACTGCACACAAGTCCTTTGGTCGGAGCTTAGTAATAGCAGTAATGTTACCTTAGAAGGCGCATCTTCAAATGCAAACGTCCAAACTGGAGAATTTAGCGATCTTTATGCTCAGCAATCCACCTCAGCTAGAGAGCAAGTAAAGGTGTGGTTAAGGCAAGGAGACAATAGCGTCTCTGGGAGCAACATAAATTGTTACGGCTCTGACGTAGATCAGCCATGGTTACAATATTATTGGGATGGGACAGAGGAAGAAGATCCGTCGGCCGTCGTAACGTTTGGCATCTACCGAGGAAATGACAGAGTGATTTTCCGAGGAGAAAATCGCTTTACAGGGCAGTAAAACTTATTAAAAAGGGGTTTTTGTCAGAAGGTTGTAAGAAAAAGAGAGATTAACCCCATGTTTATGCAGCAATGCCTTGCTGTAATGGCAATGCATTGGTACATTTAGTGCAATTTTGTCTTCTAATATTATGCGAATGAGCGAAGAATATGTTTAAGAAACTTCGTGGTATGTTTTCAAATGACCTATCAATTGATCTAGGTACCGCAAACACCCTAATTTATGTTAAAGGACAAGGTATTGTTCTTGATGAACCTTCAGTAGTTGCTATTAGCCAAAAACGCGCAGGAACAGCAAAAAGCGTTGCGGCAGTAGGACATGAAGCGAAACAGATGCTCGGCCGTACGCCAGGCTCTATTTCTGCTATTCGTCCTATGAAAGATGGCGTTATTGCGGATTTTTATGTAACCGAAAAAATGCTACAGCACTTTATCAAGCAAGTGCATGACAACAGCATTCTTAAACCAAGCCCGCGCGTACTGGTATGTGTTCCTTGTGGTTCTACACAAGTTGAACGTCGTGCTATCCGCGAGTCTGCATTAGGCGCTGGTGCTCGTGAGGTCTATCTGATTGATGAACCAATGGCCGCGGCAATAGGTGCTGGCCTAAGGGTATCCGAGCCAACCGGTTCTATGGTTATTGATATTGGTGGTGGAACAACTGAAGTTGCGGTTATTTCACTTAATGATGTTGTTTACTCTTCATCTGTTCGTATAGGTGGTGACCGCTTTGATGAAGCTATTATCAATTATGTGCGCCGTAACTACGGAAGCTTAATTGGTGAAGCAACAGCAGAAAAAATCAAACACGTTATTGGTTCTGCTTACCCTGGCGATGACGTGGCGGAAATTGAAGTTCGCGGTCGTAACCTGGCTGAAGGTGTGCCTCGCAGCTTTACGCTTAACTCGAATGAAATTTTAGAAGCGCTACAAGAACCATTAACAGGTATTGTATCTGCTGTCATGGTTGCTCTAGAGCAATGTCCGCCAGAACTTGCCGCTGATATTTCAGAAAATGGCATGGTGCTAACGGGCGGTGGTGCGTTATTGAAAGATATTGATCGATTACTGATGGAAGAGACAGGGATCCCTGTTGTTATCGCTGAAGATCCACTTACGTGTGTTGCTCGTGGTGGCGGTAAAGCGTTAGAAATGATCGATATGCATGGCGGTGATCTTTTTAGTGAAGAATAATTCCATTTATCCAGTACGAGTGGGTGAAATGGAATGAAACCAATTTTCGGCAGAGGACCTTCTCTGCAATTGCGCCTATTTTTCGCAATATCACTATCAGCCAGCTTAATGCTGGCTGACAGTCGTCTTGATACATTTTCTAATGTTCGATATGTCCTCAACAGCGTTGTCGCTCCGATTCAATATGCCGCAAATTTACCTCGAATTATGTTCGATGGTTTGTATGAGAGGTTTAACTCTCGACAAGAATTGCTAGTAAGCAATACTGCTTTAAAAAGAGAAGTATTATTGCTAAAAAGCGATTTAGGGCTATTGAATCAATATCAAGAAGAAAACAAAAGATTACGCAAGCTATTAGGCTCGCCATTTATTCGCGATGAGAAGAAGGTTGTTACTGAAGTAATGGCTGTTGACTCTTCGCCTTACCGACATCAAGTGGTGATAGATAAAGGCCATACCGATGGTGTTTACGTTGGTCAACCGGTTATAAACGAAAATGGTATTGTTGGTCAGGTAACGTTTGTTGCCGGGCATAACGCCAGAGTACTTCTGCTTGTGGATTCAAATAACTCGATTCCTGTCCAAGTGGTTCGTAATGATTTGAGAGTGATTGCTTCAGGCAGTGGCGATCTTGAATCGATTTATTTAGAACATATTTCGCTTAGCACTGATATTCAAGTTGGTGACTTGTTGGTGACATCTGGTTTAGGTGGTCTATATCCTGAAGGGTACCCAGTTGGATATGTGTCTAAGGTGGACAATGATAATAGCCGTCAATTCGCTAAAATTGAGGCTGACCCAGTTGTTGAGTTTGATCGATTAAGGTATTTGCTACTTGTATGGCCAAATGAAAATAGGCAGCAACAGGCCAAATCTTTAGTCAATAGTATCGAGTCAGTAGAAAGTGCAGAAGTAGTTGGGGACTCGAATGGCCAATAGTATTTTTCGTGGGAAGCTCGTGATTTGGGCGACTTTTCTAGTCGCATTAATATTGCAAACTATTCCTTGGCCCGGTGGTCTGGATCTATTTCGACCATCTTGGTTACTTCTCGTTACTTGTTATTGGGTATTGGCTCTACCACATAGAGTCAATGTAGGTACGGGTTTTGTCTTGGGTTTAATATGGGACTTATTGCTAGGTTCCACATTAGGTATTCGTGGCATAGTGATGTCCATTACCGTATTTTTAGTTGCGGCTAATTTTCTTGTAATCCGAAATATGGCACTTTGGCAACAAGCGATATTTATTGGGCTGATTAGCGTGATGGCCAAAATTTTCGAGTTTGGTGGAGAATATATCATCCAAGATGTTGTTTTTAATCCGATGTCACTATGGGCAGGGTTAATAGACTGTATCCTTTGGCCTTGGTTATTTATGTTACTGCGAAGAGTTCGTAGACACTGGCATATAAGATAATAAACACGAGTAAGTGTATAAAATGGATCTCTATTTAGCTTCAGGTTCACCACGTAGAAAAGAATTATTGCAACAGGCTGGTTATCGTTTTCACATTGTTAAACCAGACGTAATAGAAAAAAAGAGGAAGACGAATCTCCTTCTGACTACGTGTTGCGGCTATCCTATGAAAAAGCCGTTGCTGGGTTAGAAATGGCGCATCAAGATGCAACGGTCCTAGGTTCAGATACGGTCGTGGTACTACAAGGTCGAGTACTTGAAAAACCGGCTGATTTTCAAGATTCTAAGCAGATGTTGCAAGCGATGTCGGGACAAAAGCATCAAGTATTAACGGCAGTAACTGTTGTCACCAAAGACAAGTTTTTATCGAAGCTTGTGACAACAGACGTATGGTTTAAGCCTTTAAAAGAAGAAGAAATAAGCCAATATTGGCAATCAGGCGAACCGTGTGATAAAGCTGGTAGTTACGGAATACAAGGTTTAGGTGGGCGATTTGTCTCACGTATTGAAGGGAGCTACTACGCGGTAGTAGGCTTACCTCTATTTGAAACTGATCAGCTCTTGCAAGAATTTTTATAAGCTTACTGAGGTACTCTCATGAGTGCAGAGTTGTTGATAAACGTTACTCCGAGTGAAACAAGGGTAGCGATGATTGAAGGTGGTATCCTTCAAGAAGTCCATATTGAGCGTGAAGCTCGCCGTGGAATCGTTGGAAATATCTATAAAGGTCGTGTATCTCGTGTTTTACCGGGAATGCAGGCCGCTTTTGTGGATATTGGATTAGAAAAAGCCGCTTTTTTACATGCTTCAGATATTGTTCCTCATACGGAATGTGTTGCGGAAAACGAAAAACAACAGTTTCAGGTTCGGGATATTTCAGAGCTAGTTCGTCAAGGCCAAGATATTGTTGTTCAAGTAGTCAAAGACCCACTTGGTACAAAAGGTGCCAGACTCACCACTGACATTACACTCCCTTCTCGATATCTTGTATTTATGCCTGGCGCGAGCCATGTAGGTGTTTCTCAGCGAATAGATAGTGAAGCAGAAAGAAACCGCTTAAAAAAACCGTTGCAGAATATTGTGATGAAGAAGGCGGATTCATTATTCGGACTGCTGCAGAAGGCGCAGATGAACAAGAGCTTGCTCAAGATGCTGTTTTCTTAAAACGACTATGGAAAAAAGTGGGTGAAAGACGAGCAAAGTACAAAACTCGCTCGACGTTATATGGTGAACTCGGCCTTGCTCAGCGTATTTTACGTGATTTTGTAGGTACAGAGTTGACCAGAATTCAAGTGGATTCTCGATTGGTGTTTGAAACGCTTAAAGAATTCACCTCAGAATTCGTACCAGAGCTTACAGATAAATTAGAGCTTTACGAAGGCGATAAGCCTATCTTTGATATGTTTGATGCAGAGAACGAGATACAACGTTCTTTAGATCGTAAAGTGGTATTGAAATCTGGTGGTTATTTGATCATCGATCAAACGGAAGCAATGACAACCGTTGATATTAATACGGGTGCATTTGTGGGACGTAGAAACCTTGAAGAGACTATATTCAATACGAATACAGAAGCGACTCAAGCCATTGCTCGTCAATTAAGGTTAAGAAATTTAGGTGGTATCATCATTATCGATTTCATTGATATGATGTCGGAAGATCACCGTAACAGAGTTGTCGCATCACTAGAGCAAGCGTTAGCTGTTGATAGAGTAAAAACAAATATCAATGGTTTTACAAACTTGGGATTAGTTGAGATGACCCGTAAGAGAACAAGAGAAAGTATTGAACATGTTCTCTGTTCTAAGTGTCCAACGTGTGAAGGCCGTGGTTCAGTGAAAACTGTTGAAACAGTTTGCTATGAAGTCTTACGTGAAATTACGCGTGTTAATCGAGCTTATGAAGCTGATAAATTTGTAGTATATGCCTCACCAGCCGTAGCCGAGACCCTAGAAGGCGAAGAGTCACATGCTCTTGCTGAGTTAGAAGTCTTCATAGGAAAACAAGTTAAGATTCAGGCTGAGCCTCTTTATATTCAGGAACAGTTCGACGTCGTCATGATGTAATGGAGTATTTGTGACTTCATTTGCCGCCCGTAGTGGGCGATTTGTAATGTGGTTAATTGTCACAGTAATGGTTTCTTTAGCCATTGCTGTGACCGTTTTGCGTGTTTCTCTTCCTCGATTGAATGACTTTAAGTCCGAAATTTCTCAAATAGTTGGTGATATTACTGGCATTCCTTTTGGCATTGGAGAAGTAAAAGGATACTGGCGAAATACTCACCCTTCTATTTCCCTCAGGCAGCTTGATGTTCAAGGTGACTCAACTGAAGACATCACTTTTTCTATTGATACCGTCGAGCTCGAATTTGATCTGATTCAATCTCTAATCACGCTTGAACCTCAAGTCGCTTCTCTGAACGTTAAAGGTTTACACCTAGACGTCAGTAGTATTAATTTTTTTGAAAAAAATGATGGGCAACAAGAAAAAAGCGTAAAGCAAGGCCAGAGACTTACTTTTGTTGAGCAGATAGAGAAGCTGTTCTTCCGTCAGTTAAAAGACTTTAATTTATTCGATTCTCAGGTTGTTTATCAAACATATGATGGCGATAGTCGAGCTCTCGATATTGAGCAGTTAAGGTGGCGTAACATAGGAACGCAGCATAAGTTAGAAGGCTCTATCAGTGTTTCAGGTAGCCATATTAACCAATTAGCAGTCAAAGCAGATTTCAAAGACAATGGCTCGATTCAAGATATCTCTGGTGATTTTTACCTTCAGGCGAACAACATAAGAATTACGCCTTGGCTAAGCAATGAATTAATGGAACAGACTGGCATAGAAAGTGGCCACATTAGTTTTAATAGTTGGTTTAGTGTCGAGAATAATCAGCCAATACACGCTTATGTAGAGCTTTTACCATCAGAATTGCTATGGAAAAAAGAAAGTAACCACTTACTCCAAATAGAAGAAGGTATATTTAAACTCATACCGCTACAAGACAAAGAAGGATGGCAGGTAAGTGGACATTCACTTCGAATCAGAAGTAATGAATATGAGTGGCCTAGTATGGATCTTGCCTTCAAATGGGAACCAGACGAATGGACGCTCAACGCATCCCAACTCGAAATAGCCTCTTTAAGACCTTTAGCGCACTTAGTTCCGAACTCAGCGTCTGTTAACCAATGGCTAGATAGATTAGACCCGCACGGTTTGATTGAAGATATCAGAGTATCAAAAGCCAAAGAAGATACGTCGGTTGCTTATTCTGCGTCAATTAGTAGTGCGGGAATAAAACAGTGGGAATTATTACCCGAAGTTCATGATCTTAAAGCGGATATTTCCGGGAATGGTTCAAAACTATTTGCACGTGCAACCTTGGTTGATGATGTACTGCCTTATGGGGATGTATTCCAGGCACCTTTACGAATAAAAAACGGTGAAGTCGAAATAGTTTGGGAATTAGACGATTTTGGTTGGCGACTTTGGGCAGATAAAATTACCGTTGCAACACCGGATCTACAAGCTCAAGGTGCTTTTAAAATTGATTTTCCAACCGATCAACCAGCCTTTCTCTCACTGTACGCTGAAGCGGATGTTTATAACGCGGGTGAAACATGGCGCTATTTGCCAACAAGAGCGCTGGGACAAAGCTTAACCGATTACTTATCTACCGCCATACAAGGTGGTAAAGCGGAAAATGCGAAGATTATTTGGTATGGGCCGTTAAGCTCCTTCCCATACACCCAAAATAATGGCGTATTTCAGGCTCAAGTTGGTTTGTATAACACCAAATTTAGCTTTGATACAAACTGGCCAACCATCACTGATATGCAACTTGATTTGCTATTTGAAAATGAATCAATGTATCTAGACTCTCGGTCAGCAACATTAAATGGCGTTAAAGCAGAGAGGGTAACTGGACAGATTGCGCATTTGAGACCCACGGGTGCGGTAGAAATAGAGGCGAAGGCAACGGGTACTGGTCAAGCTGTTCGTGATTACATGATGGCGACACCACTTGTTAACTCTGTGGGGGCAGCGTTAACCACCGTGAGAGTAAAAGGAAATGTGACGTCGGAATTCCAACTCAAAATACCATTTGATATGAGCCAAGAGTCTAGGGCTTGGGGATACGCTGACTTAGTGGGGAATCATATTAGTATTCAGACCCCGCCAATGGAGCTTGAGCAAGCAAAAGGTAGAATCACCTTTGATAATGATATTGTTCAAACTTCTGGGTTGTCGGCAAGCCTACTTGAACAACCGATATCAGTCGATTTTAAAGGGGAAGATTTAGAATCATCTTATGCGGTAGATATTAATATTCTTGGGGATTGGGAAGTCGAACCATTAGCGCCTTACGTCGGGAGTAAATGGACGAAAAGAGTGCAAGGCCACGCCCCATGGAGTATGGATTTAGACATTCAACTTAATGATGTTGGCTTCACTTATCAAGTTGATACATCTGCCAATCTAGAGTTTATATCGAGTCAATATCCAGCCCCTCTGGATAAAGTGTCTGGAGACAAAGTTAAGTTACAGATGCAAGCTTCTGGTAATCAAGAGGTTATTTCAGCTCGCGTGCAGTTGCCAGACGTGAAATACCAAGCAGAAATTGATATTACCAAGTCAACGCCAATTCTAAAGGCGACTAGTTTACTTGTCGGTAAAGGGGGGTTCAAAGTTAGTCCAATTGTAGGACATGATGTTATATTGCGGATTCCTCATTTTAACCTTGATGACTGGCTGTCACTGCTAACAGAGCAGACTACCACAAAGCAATCGTCGCGCTTGAGTCAGATGAATACTCCTGAAATTCCCGTGCCACAACGACTAAATATATCGGCAGATACGCTTACATTGGCTTCTCTTGATTGGCATAAGGTCAAATTTAACGCGAAGAAAAAAACTTATCTTGGATTCTTAGTGTCGATAGCTCTGAAGTTAAAGGGCAAGCAAATTATTTAGAACCTTATGATTTGACTGTTGCGCTGGACTGGTTACACATATATGTACCTTGGTTGGATGAAGGTGCTTCGGATAAACCTTTATTTCATGCTGATAAAGAGCAGCCATTAATCAGCGAGTTTGATCGTAATTTCCATCGACTGATACCAAACTTAACGGTAAACATTAAAGATTTTTGGTTACAAGGTTATAAAGTTGGCAGAGTAAACGTTGATCTGCAAAGGCAAGGTGAGCGCCTTAACTGGAAAAACATTGACATCAATAGTGGAACCAATCACATCAAAGCAAAAGGTTGGTGGGATCTTACCAATACCACGAGTCAATCAAGCATAGATATGACTATGAAAGGTGAAAACAATACCGAATTGATGGATAGGTTCGGCATTAGCTCTGGTATACAAAAAGCACCTTTTGACATTTCATCGCAGCTGTCATGGCAGGGTGCGCCTTGGTCTGCACAAGTAAATACGTTGAATGGTGAGATGAAAACGGAGTTCGGTAAAGGGATAATATCTGAGGCGGGTGGAGCGGCGAAACTATTAGGGATGTTTAGTTTAGACTCCATTATTAGAAAGATGCAGCTTGATTTTACCGACATTTTTGATAATGGGTTAGCATTTAGTAGTATCACAGGCTCTGGTAAAATTGAAAATGGTATATTTATTACCAATGATATAGAAATGGATGCGACGGCTGGTGAGATGAGCATTCGCGGTATGGCGGATCTAAATCTAAATAGAGTCGATGCTGAAGTGGAATTTACGCCAGATTTAACCTCGGGGATACCGGTACTGACCGCCTTTGCCGTTGCTCCTCAAACTGCTATTGTTGTGTTTGCGATTTCAACGGTTATTTCTCCTGTTGTGGATGTATTTACTAAAATTCGTTACCACGTTGTAGGGCCGCTAGACTCCCCAGAGGTGATAGAGCGGTCATGGAGTAAAGGTGCGTTTACGCTACCCGATTCTAAGAAAAAGGCAGGGAAGTAATATGCATAGTATTGGTGTAATCCAGATGACATCTGGCCCAGAACCATTAAAAAATTTGGCGTTTATCGATATTCAGCTTAAGCAATTGGCTAAAGATGGTGCTAAATTAGTTCTAACTCCTGAAAATTGCGTCGTATTTGGGTCTAAAGATGACTATCGACTCAATGCGGAACAACTAGGTTCGGGTATTGTTCAAGAGCAATTATTTGCCATGGCTAAACGCTATAAATTGTGGTTAGTTATTGGAAGTATGCCCATCATCCGAGAGGACAAAATCAGTACCACATGCATAGTTATCAATAGCATGGGAGAGTTGGTTGCCGATTATGACAAGCTGCACATGTTTGATGCCGATGTGGACGATAAACATACTCGCTATCGAGAATCTGAAGTTTTTCAGTCCGGAGAGAGAGTCGTCGTTGTAGATACTCCTATAGGAAAGCTTGGACTGGCAATTTGTTATGACATTCGTTTCCCACAGCTATTTTCCAAGCTAGTATCAGAAGGAGCAGAAATTATTACTCTACCAGCTGCGTTTACCGCACCAACTGGAGACGCACATTGGGAAGTATTATTGAGAGCAAGGGCAATTGAAACTCAATGTTGGTTAATCGCAAGTGGACAAACCGGTCGACACCCATGTGGCCGAGAAACGTGGGGACACTCAATGATAGTTTCACCTTGGGGTAAAATCACCCAACAACTTAGCAGTGAAGTCGGAGTTTTGCTCGATGATATAGATCATCGGATAACGCAATCAGTACGAAGCAATATGCCTCTACAGAGACATGTACGATTTCAAACTCTATTAACAGCAGAATAAAGGCAACGAATGACCATTAATCGTGTGGAAAATGATTTACTCAACTCCTCTGGTTTAACTGAACAGAATATTGCTGATACGTTAGCGAACATTGCAACACGTCAAATTGATTATGCGGATATATATTTTCAGTCTAGTTGGCATGAGTCCTTAGTGTTGGAGGATCGCATTATTAAGGACGGATCTTTCAATATTGATCGTGGCGTAGGAGTCAGAGCCGTTGCAGGTGAAAAAACAGGATTCGCTTACTCAGATCAAATCCAATTAGATAGTCTAATGCAAAGTGCTGTTGCTGCGAAAGGTATTGCGCAGCAAGGGCAGTCTGGCCAAGTGAAAACGTTTAGTCGTTCTTCTAACAACAATAGTTATTCCGATATCAATCCGTTAGAAAGCTTAGAGAAGCAACAAAAAATTGATCTCCTCAAAGAACTAGATGCCTATATTCGAACCAAAGAACCTTTGATTCAGGAAGTGTCGGTTAGCTTGAGTGGCGTTTATGAACAGGTACTAGTTGCTGCTACAGATGGCACATATGCTGCCGATATTCGACCTTTAGTCAGACTTTCTATCAGTGTATTAGCGAAGAAAGGTGATAGAAGAGAAAGAGGGAGCTCTGGTGGTGGTGGTCGCTACGGTTATGACAAATTTATTGCAGATGATGATGGAAGAAAGGCGGCTTATGCATTCGCGGACGAAGCCATCAGACAAGCTTTGGTTAACCTAGAGGCAGATGCCGCACCTGCGGGAGCAATGCCGGTTGTATTAGGCGCAGGTTGGCCTGGAGTACTATTACATGAAGCGGTTGGTCATGGCCTTGAAGGGGACTTTAATCGTAAAGGTTCTTCAGTTTTTTCAGGAAAAATCGGCGACAAGGTTACTTCTGAACTCTGTACTATTGTTGATGACGGAACCATGGTTGATCGCCGTGGGTCACTGAATATTGATGATGAAGGAGTAAAGGGACAATACAATACTCTTATTGAAAACGGAGTACTGAAAGGCTATATACAAGATAAGCATAATGCCCATCTTATGGGGGTAAACCCAACGGGTAATGGACGCAGAGAGTCTTATGCCCATTTGCCAATGCCACGAATGACCAATACCTATATGCTGCCAGGTAAGCATACGCCAGAAGAGATCATATCAACGGTTAAAAAGGGGCTATATGCGCCAAACTTTGGTGGTGGGCAAGTGGATATAACTTCAGGTAAATTTGTATTCTCAACCTCAGAAGCCTATTTAATTGAAAATGGTAAGGTAACTCGTCCAGTAAAAGGAGCGACACTTATCGGGTCAGGTATAGAAGCGATGCAACAAGTCTCTATGGTAGGAAATGATCTGTCATTAGACAAAGGTGTTGGTGTTTGTGGTAAAGCGGGTCAAAGTGTGCCTGTTGGTGTTGGGCAACCCACATTGAAGATAGATTCGATTACCGTGGGTGGTACGGAATAGTCTGTATTTAGAGTTTTAAGCAAAAATACAAAAAATTAGGGCTAGTATTACACTAGCCCTAACAGTGAGAACGGTACTATTCGGGCTTTTCGTTTAATTCCTTCAGTATTTGGAATATTTCTCTATAGGCTTTTGGCGGTTTATTCGCTTTCTTTTCTCTGTTTGCTTGTAAGTAAAGTTGGCGCATACGCTGCCTGTCTGCATCTGGATAGGTTTCTAATATTTCATTGAGCACTACATCACCTTGCTCAATAAGTTTATCTCTAAGCTGTTCAAGTTTATGTAACTCAGCGGTAGCTTGAGAATGTTTATTATGAAATTTATCTAAGGCGGCTTGAATTGGTTCCACTTCAATTGTTCGCATTAACTTGCCAATGTATTGCAACTGTCGACGCTTTGCTTCGTTCTTAAAACGTTGCGCATCTGTGATTGCAATACGTAGTGTGTCGGGAAGCGGGAATTTTTCCAAAACAGAGGCTTTCAAACCCACTAGGTCTACCCCGATTTTTTGCAACTCTTCCATATCATTCTTCATCTCGGTTTTACTCACCCAGATGATTTCTTCTTCTTCTTCCCATGGTGCTTTTTGGTTTTTTCTGGCCATTTTTTTAGATACTCGTAGTTATCTAGAGAGATATAACACTATTTTAGCAAGAATTATGGGGAGAATGCGAAAAGCTTGTTATTCTAAGCAAAGATAATCTAGAAAGAACTAAAATTATGGACGCAAAACAACAGATTGCCCAGCAAAAAGTAGAACTTGAACTTGCTGTCGAGAAAGCGCTTAAACTAGCCACTGGAACGGCAGACGCCGCAGAAGTCGCTATTACTAAGACAACAGGCATTAGCGTGTCAACTCGCATGTGCGAAGTAGAGAACGTAGAATTTAATAGTGACGGTGCTTTAGGCATTACGGTTTACCGTGGTCAGTGCAAAGGTAGTGCATCCACATCAGATTTAAGTGAAAGAGCGATACAACAAACAGTTGAGGCTGCACTTGATATAGCGAAATACACGTCGGAAGATCCATTCTCAGGTCCTGCACCGAAAGAACTCATGGTGAAAAACATTCCTGATTTGGATCTTTTTCACCCCGATGAGCCCGACCCGGACCATGCTGCTAAAATTGCTATAGCAGCAGAAACCGCCGCTCTAGAGTATAGCGATCTCATTAAGCAGAGTGACGGTGCTAGTTATGATAGTCATTATGGCCTAAGAGTTTATGGGAATAGCCATGGTCTACTCGCGAGTTATGCGTCTAGTCGTCACAGCACCAGTTGTGTCATGATCGGTGAAGGAAAAAATGGTGTCATGGAGCGAGACTATAGCTATAGTGTTGCTCGTTCTGTCGATGATTTGTGGACACCGGAACAAGTCGGTATAAGCTCTTCTGAAAAAACGGTCGCTCGTTTGGATGCGCGTAAGATAGGCACTGGTAAGTTCCCTATCTTATTTGCTGCAGATGTTGCTACAGGACTGATCGGTCATTTAGTGATGGCCATTAGTGGTGGTAATCTATATCGAAAATCGTCTTTCCTACTGGATGCCTTAAACACTCAAGTGTTTCCTGATTGGTTTAATATCGAAGAGAAACCTCATGCCCTCAAAGGATTAGCTTCTAGTCCATTTGATAGTGAAGGTGTGTTCACTCAAGATCGTTCTATTATTACCGACGGTATACTGGCGACTTATCTTCTGACGAGCTATTCAGCACGTAAATTGGACATGACACCGACTGGGCACGCTGGCGGTATTCATAATTGGTTTGTGAAATCGACAGGGCAAGACTTTCAAAAGATGTTAAAAGAGCTTGGAACTGGACTTTTGGTCACTGAGCTCATGGGACAAGGCGTTAATGTTGTCACTGGCGATTATTCTAGAGGAGCGGCTGGGTTCTGGGTAGAAAATGGTGAAATTCAGTACCCTGTCTCCGAAGTGACCATTGCAGGTAACTTAATAGACATGTTTAAGCAGATTGTCGCTGTAGGCTCTGATATTGAAACACGATCTCAGATTCAGACTGGGTCGGTATTAATTGAATCGATGAAAGTCGCTGGGGAATAAAACAACGTTATGACAAAATGTCTAGGTGCTAAGCTCTAGGCATTTTGTCATTAAATAAATATGGTGGCTAACCCTAAAAAGACAGATAGGCCAATCACATCAGTGATGGTAGTTAATGCCATCCCACCCGCCAAAGCCGGATCAATGTTCATTTTCTTAAGAAATATTGGAATAGTAACCCCAGCAATACCCGCTACGATTAAATTGGTTAACATTGCCGCAGATATAATACCGCCAAGCAACCAATCATCTTTCCACACCACGACTATTCCACCAATGATACATGCCCAAACTAGCCCATTTAAGAACCCAATCGCCGCTTCTTTTAGCAGTAATTCTTTCTTATTACTATCACCGATATGACCAAGAGCTAACCCTCGAATAACAAGAGCAACGGTTTGATTTCCGGCAACCCCTCCCATAGAAGGGACGATTGTCATGAGTACTGCAATTGCTGCCATTTGTTCAAGCGTTGCCTCAAACATGTTGGAGACTGAGGCTGCCGCAAGGGCTGCGAGTACATTTGCACCAAGCCAAACACTTCTTCGTTTGGTGGATTGAAAAACAGGAGCAAAGGTATCTTCGTCATCATCCATACCAGCTAAGCTCATCATTGAGTGCTCAGCATCTTCACGGATAATATCAACAACGTCATCGATGGTAATTCGACCAACAAGGTGTTGATTTTCATCAACAACAGGGGCCGATACCCAATCACGTCGCTCAAACAAGCTAGCAACATCAGAATCACTGGCGTCCACTGGAATAGCTTCATCAGCGTCGTCCATCACATCACAGACTTGAATATCAGGTTGTGTGGTTATCAATGTTGTTAAGGATAGATGCCCAATGAGGCGACTATCCTCATCAATGACATAGAGGGCATCGGTAACATCAGGTAGCTCACCTTTCATGCGCAAATAGCGCAATACAACGTCGAGTTCTACGTCTCCACGAATAGTGGTTACGTCGGTATTCATGATACCGCCAGCGGTGTCTTCTGGATAAGCAAGAGCCGTTTCTACTCTATGCCTATCTGCGATATCCATTTGACCTAAAATCTCTTTAGATACGTCATCAGGTAAGCTTCGAAGTACATAAGCCAAGTCATCGGTATCCATGCCTTCTGTTGCTTCTACAAGCTTTTCAGGCGGCATTTGGGACACAAGCGCATCTTTGACATCCTCGTTTAGTTCATCGAGGATTTCACCATAGTCTTCAGGATCGGTTAATTGCCAAAGTACATCGCGAGATTTTCGTGGAGAGGCTTCTAGAAGATGAGCGATATCTTCCGGTTCCATGTCCTGCAGTTGGCGACGAACATGAACAAAGCGACCGCTATCGAGAGCGTCGCTGACTTCTTGTAGGGTTTGGTGAGCTTGTTGAGCTTGATCGAGTTCTTGTTGCGGCTCTGCCATTTTCTCCCCCACATAAATTAGTGACTATAATTCGTGAATAGTAACCTAATTTTGTACCTTATTTAATAAGTTCTTATTACCAAGAGGAATTTTTTATAATCGATATTGATGGAACAGTGTCAAAATCGATTATTCGTCTTCTTCAAATTTGGATTCAATTAATTCGCATACCGCGTCTAAAGCGATGGGTGCATCGGTACCAGTGGCTGAAATGGTCACGTATTGACCTTGCGACGATTCTAACATGATTAACCCCATCACGCTGTCTGCTGACATTTCTTTGTTTTCTTCATTACTGACGGTGATGTCTGCATCGTAACTTTGTGCTAGTTCAACGAGTTTAACCGCCGCTCTAGCGTGCAAGCCCAAGCGGTTTTGGATTAGCACTTTTTTACTACATTTTTGAGTCACTAATTAACCTCGGAGTTTTTCAATACTGGTATGTCTAATCTGTACTTGCTTACCTTGGGCCTTAAAATATTCCCCAAGTTGTTGTGTTATATACACAGAGCGGTGCTTACCTCCAGTACAACCTATCGCTATGGTAAGGTAGCTTCTATTATTCTGCTCTAAAGAGGGGAGCCATTTTTGTATAAACTGCTGTATATCTTGTTGTAATTCGATGACCTGTTTTTGAGTCTGAAGAAAATTCTTTACGGGCGTATCCAATCCAGTGAAGGGCCTAAGCTCTGGTTGCCAGTGTGGATTCGGTAAAAAACGCACATCAAAAATATAGTCAGCGTCATGGGGTAACCCATATTTAAATCCAAATGACTCGAATACCATAACGAGCTCTTGTCTTTCTCGGCCTAAGATTCTTGTGCGAACCAACTCACTTAAATCGTGCAGAGATTGGTCACTACTATCAATGACTAAATCGGCTTGCTCTTTTACATATTCAAGAATCAGCTTCTCTTTTTCGATTGCTTGATCGAGTGATAGCTTGTCTTTGCCTAATGAAAGCGGATGAATGCGTCGGGTTTCACTGTACCGTTTTAAAAGGGAGCTAGGAGTCGCTCCCAAAAAGAACAGTGTCATATCGGTCGTTTTTCTTAATTCTGTTAGTTTCTGGGTAACAAACTGAGGATTGTTGGGTAGATTTCTAATATCGATGCTGACAGCAACATTCTGTTGACTGTTTTTCGTCGAATTAATGAATTGGTCGAGTAAATCAATGGGGAGGTTATCAACGGTATAATAACCGAGATCTTCGAGTACTCTTAACGCAACACTTTTTCCTGCGCCAGACTGACCACTAATAATGACTAATTGGGCTGTTTCCTGTTGTTGAGTTACACCATTCATGCTTTATTTATCATTACCTCAAAAAGCTCTTCATCGCTTTTAGCTGCTCTAAGTTGTTTTAAAACTTGCTTGTCACTTAAGCGTTCAGCCATAGAAGAAAGCGTTTTTAAATGCTCTTTGCATTGTGCGTCTGGGACGAGAAGAGCAAATAATAGGTCGACAGGTTTATTATCAATGGAGTCGAACGCAATTGGTTCACTACACTGAACTAAAATAGCCACTGCTTCATCTGAGCATGTCATTCTTGCGTGCGGAATTGCAATTCCGTTACCGATGCCAGTACTGCCCATTTTTTCACGGTTTAGCATACATTCGAACAGTTCGTTTGAATTTTGCCCAGTGTGTTCGGCAGCTATTTGACTGATGAGCTCTAAAGCTCGCTTTTTACTTGTGCATTGGACTGCACTTTTAGTGCAGTCCAATGAGAGTACTTGGTTAATTTGCATAGTTAATGACTATTAAGTTTTTCTTTATGTTTGTTTAACTGGCGTACTAGCTTATCTACTAAAGAGTCTATAGCAGCATACATGTTCTCTTCGTCTGCCGTGGCATGAATATCACCTTGACTGACATGCAGTGTTGCTTCCGCGATATGGTGCACTTTTTCTATGCGCAATACCACATGAACATTATTTATATGTTCGAAAAAACGCTCTAGTTTTAGAAATTTCGAATTGACGTAGTCTTGCATTGA
The DNA here is from genome assembly GCF_028204155.1 of Vibrio algarum. Lineage (NCBI taxonomy): Bacteria > Pseudomonadati > Pseudomonadota > Gammaproteobacteria > Vibrionales > Vibrionaceae > Vibrio > Vibrio algarum. The sequence goes on from NZ_JAQLOI010000001.1 coordinate 796,783, forward strand.
ATCGGTAAGATCAACGTGATGCCCTTTAATATTGATTTGCATAGACTTTCCTTTTTATCGATGCCTACAGTAGGCGTTTGCGCTGACTCGAAGGAGCAATACCTAAAGACTCACGGTATTTTGCAATGGTCCGTCTTGCGACCTGAATCCCTTGATCAGCTAACAGTGCGGCAATCTTGCTATCACTTAATGGTTTGGCTGTATTTTCTGCCGCGACCAACTTCTTAATTAATGCTCGAATTGCCGTTGATGAACATTCTCCACCATTATCAGTACTTACATGGCTTGAGAAAAAATATTTAAGTTCGAAAATACCTCTAGGTGTATGCATAAATTTCTGCGTGGTTACCCTAGAAATAGTGGACTCATGCATTTCGACCGCTAAGGCTATGTCATTTAGAACCATTGGCTTCATGGCCTCTTCTCCAAATTCGAAGAAGTCTTGTTGATGCTCAACAATGCAGCGAGATACTTTTAATAGAGTTTCATTACGACTTTCTAAACTTTTTATTAGCCATTTTGCTTCTTGTAGGTTGCTACGAATAAATTGACTATCAGCACTGTTGCCTTTACCTAATGCCGCGTATTGTTGATTTACTTTCAACCTTGGTACGCTGTCTGGATTTATCGTAACTGACCATTTTCCTTTATCTTTAAACACAGAGACGTCTGGGATGACATATTCTGTTTCATCTGGTGTTATAGAGCTGCCCGGTCGAGGATCAAGCTGTTGAATTAACTGCATCACTTCGCGGAGTTGGGCTTCTTTTAGCTTACTCTCTTTAGAAATTAGTTTGTAATCGCGGTTACCTAGCTGATCGATATGATTAGTTAACACAAGCTTTGTTTCTGTTAACCAAGGAGTATCTTCGGGATAAGTAGCAAGCTGAAGGAGTAAACATTCTTGAAGGTTTCGAGAGGCCACACCTAACGGGTCGAATTGTTGGATTCGTTTTAAGACGGCTTCAACCTCATCCAATTCAACTTCTTCACTACTAACGCTTTCAAGAATATCCTCAACAGATACTGTTAGATAACCATAATCATCAACCGCATCAATTATTGCCGTTGCAATGGTTTGGTCTGTCTCTGAAAAGGGAGTTAAGTCGAGTTGCCATAGAAGATAATCTTGAAGGCTCTGAGTGGTTTCTCCTTGATAAATAGGCATATCGTCATCAAGGGCAATGCCGGTATTTCCTGTATTGGCACTGTAAACATCATCCCATGATGCATCAATTTCTAAGTCGTCAGAAATTTCTGACTTTTCAATTACTTCAGAGCTGTCTTGCGCCTCTGGTTCTGCGGTTACTTCAGCAGTAGCCTCCGTTGAGGTATCGTTTTTTTCTTTTTCATTGTTTTCAGAAGCCGCGGCTTCTTCTTGGCCTTCATCGACATCGAGTAAAGGGTTTGATTCTAATGCCTCTTGAATCTCTTGTTGAAGGTCTAGAGTCGACAGTTGCAACAAGCGAATTGCTTGCTGTAACTGAGGTGTCATAGCAAGCTGTTGGCCAAGTTTGAGTTGTAATGATGGTTTCATCCAGTATTTAAAACCTTGTTCTTATTTTTGATGCTTAAAATTAGGCACCAAATAAATCCATTTTCTTTGTTACTTTAATCATAGACGGAATTGTTCACCGAGATAAACCTGTTTTACCTGTTCATTGTTAAGAACTTGATCTGGTGTCCCTTCGGCTATGAGGTGACCTTGACTAACAATGTAGGCTCTTTCACATACATCAAGTGTTTCGCGGACGTTGTGGTCAGTTATAAGTACACCTAACCCTCGGTCTCTTAAATGTTCAATAATTTTTTTTATGTCGATGACAGAGATAGGATCGACACCTGCAAATGGTTCATCCAGTAATATGAACTCTGGGTTTGCAGCTAAGGCTCTTGCTATCTCGACGCGTCGACGTTCTCCGCCTGATAGAGACATACCTGTGTTTTTTCTGATATGTTGAATGTTGAATTCATCCAACAAGTCTTCCATTTTATCTTGTCTGTCTTCTCTGCTTAGTTCTTTCCGTGTTTCTAGAACGGCCATTATGTTGTCTTCAACGGATAACTTTCGAAATATGGATGCCTCTTGAGGCAAATAGCCAATCCCCATACGGGAACGACTATGCATTGGAAGAATACTTATATCGTTATCGTCAATCATGATCCTGCCTTCATCGCGTGCGACAAGGCCGACAATCATATAAAAAGAAGTGGTTTTACCGGCACCGTTTGGGCCAAGCAGCCCAACTATCTGCCCTGATTCGACCGTTAAGCTAACATCGGCAACGACTTTTCTATTTTTATAGCTTTTAGCTAAGTGCTCTGCTTTTAATATTGCCATATTATGGTTTGCTTGCTTGCGCTGGTTGAAGAACGGTTTTGACGCGTTCACCTGCACCGCTATCTGCGGTAAGTTTTTGTGAGGTTATTTTGTAGGTGATTTTATTCCCTTTGATGGTGCTTTCATCTTGAGACAGCACAGCATCAGCGATCATCGTCAGTTGGTCATCACTTACGTCATAGTAAAGCTCTTTAGCTTGTCCGTTTAATGTTTTGCCATCATCCGTTAATTGAGAAAATGTGGCTGGTGCACCGTAACCTTCGATTTCTCTTAGTGAGCCGTCTTCAGGGTTTCTAATGACGATAAGTTTATCGGCATTGATATTTATGCTCCCTTGCTTAAGTTTTACATCACCCGTAAAAGTAACGGTGTTACTTTTCATATCTAGATTTTGAGTGTCAGAATCTATATATACTGGTTGTTCAGAGTCAGACTTAAGTGCATAAGCGCTGCCTGTCGCGAGTAGACAAGCTATAAGGCTAAGGTGTAAAAGTTTCATATCTACCTTGTACATGATTAAGCAGCGTAGCGACGTTTTGGCCAAAATTACCTTTCATCGCTTGCCCTTTGTTTTCAAATGTTGGGCCGACCAACAATACCGGATTGTCTGCCCAAAAATCTCTATTATCCAAATGAATAGAGAGGCTGTCTGTTGCCATGGTATCAAAACCAGCATCAGGTAATAAGTTTTTTGCGAGCACGTTATCATACAGAGTTAAGACGTGATTTTTATCTAAAGTGCCACGATCTGCTGTGATTTCCCACTCTTTAAGTTCACCATCCTTATAAATATAAAGGACAGGGTATTCGAATTTTGTGTCACCGCTGACTGCATAGTGATCTAAATAAGCCGAGGTAATTCGATAACTTCTAACACCATAATCGTTATAACTTGCGTTGTCGACATCTCGGCCGCTGAGAGCCGGCAGTTCAAGGTTTGGACTAATCTGGATTACTTCTACGTCTTTTACACCAAATAAATAGTAGGCGGAATAGCCGGCTACTAATATCAAGATGGTATACAAAAGGCGAGAAATGCTCATATGCTCAGACCTTTATGTGCATCTAACTCATTTTTAGCTTCTAATATTAGGTCACACACCTCTCTCACTGCGCCATAACCGCCTTTTATATGGGTTACATAGTTAGCTCGTTTCGCAAGCAATGGGTGTCCGTCTGCAACACAAACCTTCAATGCGACTTTTTCCATAACAGGCCAATCGATAAGGTCATCTCCAATGTACCCAGTAAATTCTGGTGAGATACTTAGTTTAGAACAGATGTCTTGGTATGCCTTGACTTTGTCATCTTGTCCCTGATAGATGAGCTTTATGCCTAGCGCTTCCATTCTGTTTTGAACAATTTGTGATTTTCGGCCAGTAATAATCGCAATTTCGATTCCAGCATTCATGAGCGATTTTACGCCATACCCATCACGAGTATGAAACGTTTTTATTTCTTCACCTTGGTTGCCCATGTAAATTAGGCCGTCTGAAAAAACGCCGTCAACATCGCAGATGAGTAATTTAATTTCCTTTGCAATGTCGAAAATCTCTTTTGAAACGGAGCCATACAAGGTAGTAACAAGATTGTTTTGAGATGAAATTGACACTACATTACTCCTGCTTTTAAAAGATCATGCATATTGAGAGCGCCTACTAATTTTTCGTCTTCACACAACAATAAGCTGGTAATTCTTTTCTCTTGCATCATATTTACCCCTTCAACAGCGAGCATGTTCGGAACGGCCATTGTAGGGCTTTTGGTCATCACATCACCAATTTGCGTGGAGTAAACATCTACTTGTTCATCTAACAACCGTCTTAAATCACCATCTGTAAATATGCCAAGTACTTTGTCGTATTGATCAACAATAGCAGTCATGCCTAGCCCTTTTTGAGATATTTCTATTAAAGCATCTCGAATTAAGGCTGTTTCTGTCACTTTAGGGAGGTTTTCGCCTGTGCGCATGATGTCTTTTAGTTTGAGAAGCAGTTTTCTTCCCAATGCACCACCAGGATGAGAGAGCGCGAAGTCTTCAGACGTAAAACCGCGAGCACGTAATAAAGATACGGCTAAAGCATCACCCATAACGAGTGTTGCGGTTGTGCTGCTTGTTGGTGCTTGACCTAGAGGACACGCTTCTTCTGGAACGGTGATCTGCAGATGGATGTCGGATAGTTTCGCCATTGTAGACTGTGGTTTTCCAGTCATGCTGATGAGCTTTATGTTCAATCGTTTCAGAACAGGAAATAGAGAGAGTATCTCGGAAGACTCACCAGAGTTGGAGATAGCAATGACAATATCTGTTGGTTCTATCATTCCAAGGTCGCCATGTGAGGCTTCCCCGGGATGAACAAAAAATGCTGAAGTTCCTGTACTTGCTAATGTCGCCGCTATTTTGTTACCAATATGCCCTGACTTACCCATGCCCATTACAACAACTTTCCCTTTATTATTAAGGATTAAGTCACATGCTGAACAGAAGTCATCATTAAAGTATTGAACTAACTGTTTGAGCCCTGCAATTTCAGTATCTAAGACCTTAATGGCTGAACTTTTATAGTCGAACGTGGACATGTATTAAAAACTCCGATGTAGTCTATTAGTAACGTCTGAATTATGCGCTCATATTCGCAAAGAGGTAAACTTGGTAACCGACAAAGCAGGCAAACAAGATACCACCCTCTATACGGTTGATGCTCCGTGATTTTCCTAAGGCAAAAAGTACTAATAGCAAAGAAACCCCAAGCATAACCCAAAAATCTCGTGCCATAGCATGTTCACTTAACATGGATGGATTGAGGATGCCTGGAATGCCCATTACCGCTAAAATATTAAAGACATTTGAGCCAATAATATTCCCTACAGCCATATCATCTTCACCTTTTAATACTCCCGCAAGTGAAGCCGCTAATTCCGGTAGGCTAGTGCCTATTGCAATGATAGTTAGACCGATAATTAGATCGCTCATACCGAAAAACTTTGCTATAACGACAGCGTTATCCACCAATGTGTCGGCGGCAAGAGGAAGTACAATTAGGCCGATAACAACCCACATGCCAGCTTTCCAATTGCTGACACCATCAGGTATTTCGGACTCTTGATCTTCAATAAATGAATCACCATTTTTCTTTTCTTTGTGGCTGATTCGCATCATTGCAATGATGAACGCAGCAAAAAGCACGAACAAGGTGACACCTTCGTAATAGCCTAAGTGGCTATCCCAAAGAAGAACACCTGCTAATAAAGTGACTACAATCATGAGAGGAAGTTCACGACGAATGACGCCAGAACTGATTGAAAGTGGTTTGATTAGTGCAGTTATGCCTAATATCAACGCGATATTGGCAATGTTTGAGCCCAGCACATTACCTACAGCGGTATCAGATTTTCCTGCTAGTGAGGCTGTCGCAGAAACCATCATTTCTGGCGCTGAAGAGCCCATAGCTAAGATGGTCATTCCAATGACAAGTGGTGATATACCGATGTTTTTAGCCAGAGCTGCTGCACCGAAAACTAATTTATCGGCACTCCAGACTAAAAATATTAAACCCACTATTAGAAAAGTAACTGCTTCAAGCATGATGATTCCTACAAAATTGCACTATTAAACAGGTGGCCGCTAATTCTACTTTCAGCGTTATAAAAGGGAAGTTTAATTTTGGAGAATCTAATGGGGGAATGTTTTCCCGTTTTTTTGGTACTAAAGTCAAATGAAGACATTCCTTTGCTCAATTCGTGAATTATACGCTTAGAAAGAGTACTAATTCTAGTCGAAATAGGGTTAGAATCTGAATCTTATGTATCTTAGCCAAGATTGTCGATATTATAACGTTTAAATTGATAGCTTTAACAGTATCAGCCAATTAGAAAAGTGGGATTATGCCAGAAAAAGATTTTGTGATAATAAAAAATCTTACCTTTAGCCGGGGAGAACGCACCATCTTTGATAACGTTAATCTAACCGTTCCTGAAGGTAAGATTACGGCAATTATGGGACCGTCAGGTATTGGTAAAACAACTCTGTTAAGGCTTATTGGTGGTCAAATTTTACCCGAATTCGGTGAGATCTGGTTTGATAATCAGAATATCCCTAAGCTAGGGCGAAGCCAGCTTTATCAAGCAAGAAAAAAATGAGCATGTTATTTCAATCTGGCGCTCTATTTACGGATCTTAATCTATTCGATAACGTGGCTTTTCCTTTACGTGAACATACTCAATTGTCTGAAGAGTTAATTAGTACGCTCGTTGCTTTAAAGCTTGAAGCTGTAGGACTGCGAGGCGCTGAGAACTTAATGCCTAGTGAGCTTTCTGGCGGTATGGCTCGAAGAGCAGCGTTAGCTCGTGCGATTGCTCTTGACCCTGAGCTTATCATGTATGATGAACCATTTGTGGGGCAAGACCCTATTACAATGGGCGTATTGGTACAATTGATCCGAAGCTTAAATGAGGCGCTTGGTTTAACTTCGATTGTTGTGTCTCATGATGTACCGGAGGTCATGAGTATTGCTGACCAAGTATATTTACTTGCGGATGGACGTATAATAGCGTCAGGATCACCACAAGAATTAAGAGAAAACCCAGACCCTATGGTACAACAATTTTTAATGGGACACGCAGATGGCCCCGTACCATTCCGATTTCCGGCTAAGCCCATTGCAGAGGACTTAAATAAGCATGTTTAACCCTTTACTTAGCTATTTAGAAAATTTGGGTATAAATGCGATAAATAGATGCCGTTCTTTTGGACGAGCGACATTAATGCTGGTGGGCGCTATATTTAATAGGCCGCACCCAATAAAAAATTTCCCATTATTGATAAAACAACTCTATAGCATTGGTGTCCAATCTCTCGCTATCATTATTGTATCAGGCTTGTTTATTGGTATGGTATTGAGCCTTCAAGGCTTTGTTGTCTTAATTGATTACGGTGCGGAAGGTAGCTTAGGACAAATGGTGACGCTTTCGCTTCTAAGAGAATTAGGACCAGTAGTGACTGCGCTATTATTTGCCGGTAGAGCGGGATCGGCCCTTACGGCAGAAATTGGATTAATGAAGGCAACAGAGCAAATTTCCAGCCTAGAAATGATGGCCGTAGACCCACTAAAAAGAGTCATTGCACCTAGATTTTGGGCCGGGCTAATTTCCATGCCTTTACTTGCCATGATTTTTATAACGGTTGGTATCTGGGGCGGGCAAATAGTTGGTGTTGATTGGAAAGGTGTTGATCATGGTAGTTTTTGGTCTGCTATTCAATCATCCGTTCAACTAGGACGCGATGTCGGCAACAGTTTTATAAAGTGTACGGTGTTTGCAATTACCGTTACTTGGATTGCTTTATTTAATGGTTATGATGCGATACCAACTTCGGAAGGTATAAGTAAAGCAACAACACGCACGGTAGTGCACTCTTCTTTAGCCGTGTTAGGACTGGATTTTGTCTTAACAGCTTTGATGTTCGGGAACTGATAATGCAACAAACACGTAAATTGGAATTATGGGTCGGTGCTTTCGTATTAGCTGGTGTGATCGCTATTTTAATCATGGTATTTAAAGTCGCGAACGTTACAGGACTGAGCTCTGGAAATGCTTATAAACTGCAAGCTTACTTCGATAATATTGGTAGCCTGAAAGTACGATCACCAGTAAAAATTGGTGGAGTAGTTGTAGGTAGAGTGAGTGCGATTGATCTAGATAAAGACAGTTTTACACCTGTGGTTACTTTATCTATCGATGAACAATATGGGCAATTTCCTGAAACTTCAAGCGCAGAGATATTAACCTCAGGTTTAATCGGTGAGCAATACATTGGCCTTATTCCTGGTTTTGTAGATGAAGATATCGAGATGCTTGGAAATGGTGATTTTATTGAAGATACGAAATCAGCATTAGTATTGGAAGACTTAATCGGACAAGTACTATATAGCGTAAACGGTTCTGATGAGGAGTAACGGATTATGAATTGGATAAAGAAAATTGCTCAAGTCGCTATCTTAACGGTAGCAATATCAAGCACAGGTTACGCGCAAGATATCGATAGAACCCAACCATATGAGATGACTAAAGTGGTCTCTCAAAAGTTATTTGATCGACTAAAATTGGAAAATGAAAGTATTCGCGAGAACCCTGAACGACTAAAGGTTGTCGTTGAAGAAGAGCTGATGCCTTATGTCGATTATCGTTATTCTGCATTGAAAGTGCTGGGCAAGTATCTTAAGCAAGAGAAAAATAAAGACAATGTAAGAGAGTTTGTTGAGGCCTTTCGTCATTATCTAGTTACTTCGTATGCGCAGGTGTTAACTCTATACTCTGATCAAAGCGTTCGGTTTGAACCCAAAACAAAGTTAGACGTTACCAAAAGAAACTATAGCGTTAAGCTTGATGTGGTTGATGCTCCTCGACCGGATATAAAGGTTGAGTTTAAGTTGCGAGTAAACAAGAAAACAGGTGAATGGTTGGCTTTTGATATGGTCGCAGAAGGTGTTAGCCTTCTATCCAGCAAACAGTCTGAATGGGGCCCTAAAATTAGAAAAGAAGGCATTCCATCTGTTACTGAAGAATTAGCAGAGTTATCTAGTCGGCCGATCCGATTTGAAGGAGAGGCAAATTGAGTGAGTGTCAGTGGTTAAAAAAAGCCAGTGGCTATGAACTTTCAGGTGAACTTACCCGGGATACTGTGCCTGCCCTTTGGGCCACTATTCAAGATTGGGAACCGACCAGTTCAGAATGTGAAGTCTCACTGGAAGAGACTCATCGAGTCGATTCTGCGGGTATGGCTATGTTAATTCATCTAATTCAGCATGCAAAAAATTCAAACTGTCATATAATGCTCAGCTTCGTGCCTGAGCAGTTACGAACATTATTCCAATTGAGCAACATAGAAACCATGTTGGTTAATCATATAAAAAAATAGATGGGATCTATCGTGGAAAGTACAGACGTAAAAAAATTCTAGAAGAATCTCTTGAAATTCAAGAGATTCATGTAAAAGGTGACGGAAGTCAATTTGAAGTAATTGCTATTGACGCATGTTTCGAAACATTGAGTCGAGTTAAAAAACAACAATTAATTTACTCTCCTCTGATGGAATACATTCAACGAAATGATATTCATGCTGTTACTATTAAAGCGTTTACCCCAGAAGAATGGGAACGCGATAAGAAATTGATGTCGTTATAAGGTTTATATGGAAAAGTTTAGAGTTACGGGCTCCGATACCGCTCTTAGTGGTGAAGTCGAAATCGGCGGAGCAAAAAACGCAGCCTTACCAATTTTATTTGCAGCAATTTTGGCTGAAGAACCTGTAGAAGTATCTAATGTGCCTAAATTGAAGGACATTGATACCACAATGGAACTGCTTACACGTCTTGGTGCGAAAGTGAGTCGTAATGGATCTGTTCATGTTGATAGTAGTACTATCAATGAATATTGCGCGCCCTATGATCTTGTAAAAACAATGCGCGCTTCTATTTGGGCTTTAGGGCCTTTAGTCGCACGTTTTGGTAAAGGGCAAGTGTCCCTTCCTGGAGGATGCGCAATAGGTGCTCGACCGGTTGACCTGCATATTCATGGTCTTGAGCAATTAGGTGCGACTATCACTCTTGACGAGGGCTATGTTAAAGCTGAAGTCGATGGACGATTGAAAGGCGCGCATATTGTTATGGATAAGGTCAGTGTCGGGGCGACAATCACGATAATGTGTGCGGCAGCGCTTGCTGAAGGAACGACAGTTCTAGATAACGCAGCAAGAGAGCCTGAAATTGAAGATACAGCTAACTTCCTAAACACATTAGGTGCCAAAATCTCTGGTGCTGGTGGCGATACTATTACAATTGAAGGTGTTGAGCGTTTAGGTGGTGGTAAACATTCCGTATTACCTGACCGTATTGAGACGGGAACATTTCTGGTCGCGGCAGCGGTATCTGGTGGTAAAATAGTCTGTCAAAAAACACAATCATCTCTGCTTGAAGCCGTTTTAGCTAAGCTAGAAGAAGCCGGCGCAAAGATCGAAACCGGTGATGATTGGATTAGTCTTGATATGACGGGTCGAGAACTAAAAGCAGTATCAATCAGAACTGCCCCTCATCCTGGTTTTCCTACGGATATGCAGGCTCAATTTACATTATTGAATATGATGGCTCAAGGTGGTGGTGTTATCACTGAAACTATCTTTGAAAATCGTTTTATGCATGTACCTGAATTACAACGTATGGGAGCAAAAGCGGAAGTCGAGGGTAATACTGTCATTTGTGGTGATGTAGAAGAACTGAGCGCTGCTCAAGTAATGGCAACTGATCTTCGTGCCTCTGCAAGTTTGGTTATCGCTGGTTGTATTGCGAAAGGTGAAACTATTGTAGACCGTATTTATCATATAGATCGTGGATATGAAAAAATAGAGAACAAGCTGAATAAGCTTGGTGCTCAAATAGAGCGATTTAGTGAATCTAGCTAATAAACTAGATAAAATAATAGCCGAAATCATGTCGATTTCGGCTTTTTGATTTCTAACTCTTTTATATATATCTAACCATAGCGGAGAAGATAAATGGTTGCATTATTACGTGTTATTGCAGTGATGATTTTTGCAGTATTCATGTTTGTATTTGGCTGTGGGTATAGCCTACTTACTCCCCGTAACCCTAAACTGGTTTACATCATTGGTGGTAAGTTTTGCAAGATGGCAAGTGTCTTCGGATTTAAATTGGAATTAAGGTTTCCAGAAGATGCTTACGAAAGAGGCCAACATATGTATGTGGCTAATCATCAGAATAACTGGGATTTATTTACAGTTTCCGCAGCAGTTACGCCCAAAGTAGTAACAGTAGGTAAAAAAAGTCTGGTTTGGATACCATTGTTTGGTCAGCTTTATTGGATTACTGGCAATATACTTATTGATCGTTTTAACCGTTCAAAAGCAAAAGGCACAATTGATCAAGTCGTGGATCGAATGAAATCTAGCGATGTGTCCGTTTGGATGTTTCCAGAGGGCACACGCTCTCGTGGTCGCGGAATGCTACCATTTAAAACAGGTGCATTTCATGCAGCTATAGGGGCTGGTTTACCTATTATTCCAATAGTTTGTAGTACAACCCAAGACAAAATAAAATTTAATCGTTGGAATAATGGCCACGTTATAGTGGAAATGCTTCCACCGATAAGTACTGAAAATTATTCTAAAGAGAATGTACGTGAACTAGCAAACTTAGTGCGCGAACAAATGAAAGCGAAGCTAGAAGAGTTAGACCAAGAAGTAGAACGTTTAAACAATCAAAAATAACAAAATAGAGCTATAAACAATAAAGCGCATGGGTAATAACTCACACATGCGCTTTTTATTTAGTTTGAATAGAAAACCTATTTTACGGCAATGGCTTCTATCTCAATTTTCACATCTTTTGGCAGTCGTGCAACTTCAACACAAGATCTTGCTGGATAGTTAGCTACCTTATGGTCATCAAAAAATTGACCATAGACTTCATTTACAGTACCAAAATCGTTAAGATCTTTAACAAAAACAGTCATTTTAACGATATTAGAAACACCTAAACCGGAAGACTCGACAACGGCTTTAACATTGTCCAAAGATTGACGAGCTTGTTTAGCTATATCATCTGACACAATTTCACCGGTTTCAGGAATGACTGGAATTTGCCCCGAAGTTAAAACCATATTACCCAAATCGACACCTTGAACGTATGGGCCAATAGCTGCAGGAGCTTGATCGGTATGAAGTACTTTAGTCATTTTTAATCCTTAATATAGACATGTATTATCCCTCTCAGTGTTTTTTGAAAGCGCTAGGCTTATAGTCATCCTCTTGTGAATGACTACTTACTGACGGTAATGTTCTAGTTTGCAATAGACGCTCGGACGGGTCAAAGAGTTTATAGATGAGCTGCTTTTTATACAGTCATACCTAAGCGTTTACGTACTATCGCTTCGCACTCAGAGATACGGTTTATGTCTTTTGGTGCAATCATTACAGTATCGTTTCCCCCAACTGTCCCTAATATCTCTTCATGGGGTTGTATATCGATAATACGAGCCACAAGTTGAGCACTGCCTGGATGAGTCCTTACAACAACGACAAGTTGATTATGGGTAACGAACTCTACTTGAGACGAAATGGCAGAGTCGACTTTTATACCCTCGTTTTCCATGGAGAGACAATATACTTTTTTACCATAAGCATTAGGTACTTTTACCACGTTAAGCCTAGTTAAAACGCGAGAAACAGTAGATTGACTTATGTCCTCGTAACCAAGGTTGATAAGTTCATTTCTTAAACTTTCTTGTGTACTAAAGCTTTGCTGTTGTAGTAAACGCCTGCATATATCGGTAATGCTATCTTCGTTTGCTGATTTCAAATCGTTAGAATAAGTAAGATTGTTCACTAACTACGCCTTAATTAATGGAGTGAGTTTGAATGCTGGTTCAATAATCCATTTGTTATCCAGAGCCAGTGAATAGATTTTTAGTTATCTATTTGTATTTTTTATAATAATTTAATCCATTATGATGATTTTAACAGTGCACAAACATGCTTTGTTTGAACTCGATCACCAAACAAAAATATTGCGTATCGGTTGATTTTAAGTGAAATTGAGTATTATTATTCACTTTTACTAGTCATTTATCCATAGTAGATAAGATGGGGATGGATTAATTGAGGTCTGACAATGGGTTGTAATAAAGAGAGTAAGTTGATGGATTGCTAGTTATTCTAGTTTATTACTCAATAAAAAAATAACTCACAATAAATAGTGAGTTATTTTTTTATAATTGAGAATGTTAATTTCGTTCGGTTACGATTTCTCTTGAGAATACTTTCTCACAATATTTACATCTCAACTGGATATCATCCGCTTTTTTAATTACGTTGAAGCTGCTATCAACGGGTTCGCCGTGAGTAATACAGTTAGTATTTGGGCAAGAAAAGATGGCCTCAATTTTGTCAGGTAGCGCGAGGGCAAGTTTCTTTGTTACTTCATAATTTTCAATTTGATTAACCGTTGCCTTTGGTGCGTACAACGCTAATTGATTGGCCTGATCTTCTGTAATGTAGACATTCTCAATTTTGATCAAATCTTTAGCGCCTAACGCTGATGACGGTAGATTTAGCCCCATTGTGATGCGTTGCTCACTCTTATGCATCTTAAATAACTTGAGCACTTTTATCCCTACATGTGCAGGGATATGGTCAATCACAGAGCCGTTTCTAATTGCTTCTACTTGTAGTTGTGCTTTGTTTACCATTTGATATCCCTCACTTAAAGATCTTGATTAAGTACTAATGCTAGTAGTGCCTCACGCGCATAAACACCATTTTCGGCCTGTTGAAAATAGTAAGCATGTTTGGTTTTATCGACGTCGACTGTGATTTCATCCACTCGTGGTAGGGGATGCAGTACTTTCATATTTTCACGTGCATCGGAAAGCTGTGCAGCTGAAAGGATAAATGCAGATTTGATATGCGCATATTCAGATTCGTCAAATCGTTCTTTTTGGACTCGTGTCATATAGAGGATGTCGAGTTCTGATATCACGTCGTCCATTTCCTTATGCAAGCTATATGGGATACCAGCTTCGTCTAGTTCTTCACATATATAATCCGGCATGGCGAGTGCATCAGGAGCAATAAAAAAGAATCGGTTATTATCAAATTTAGCCAAAGCTTGAGTTAATGAGTGTACAGTACGGCCATATTTCAAATCACCAACCAAGGCGACGTTTAGGTTATCGAGTCGACCTTGAGTTTCATAAATAGAAAATAGGTCAAGTAGCGTTTGCGTAGGATGTTGGTTTGCACCATCGCCACCATTAACTACGGGAACTCCGTTTGAAAATTCAGAAGCGAGTCGAGCTGCCCCTTCTTGCGGGTGGCGCATAACGAAGGCATCGACATATGAGGAGATAACCTGTACTGAGTCAGCTAATGTTTCCCCTTTTTTCGCTAGAGATGTATTTCCTCCATTATCAAAACCGATGACAGTACCGCCTAGGCGCTGGATTGCAGTCTCAAAAGAGAGGCGAGTACGTGTCGATGGCTCAAAAAAACAGCTTGCGACAACTTTATTTTTCAATAGTTGTGGATTCGGGTCTGACTTCAATGTTCCAGCGGTTTCAACAATGAGCTCTAGCTCATTACGGTTAAGCTCTGGGATGGAAATGATGTGCTTTTTAAACAGCGAGTTCGCCATGACGCTCTTCCCTTTTTAGTTTATATAATTCTTTTAGACAAAAAAAGCCCCCTTAAACAAGGAGGCTTTAATTAATGAAATAGCAAAAATAGAAAATGAATATAGTGCCGATACTGGTCGGCAGCGCACCTGGATTTTTAAAGCTACAGGGTTCATTTCCTATCTCTATTTAGACAAATTGCCGGAGATTATACGCGCCTTTTTTGTGAACGCAAGCGATTACATCAAAATTAAATGAAATGCATTACATGGTAAGTTTGTAATGATGTATGTGTTTTATTTGTCTTTTAAAACATATAGTTAAGATTAATCCTTTGCTTGGGTTTATATTCCGATCAAATGGTCTAAGTTAAGTGAATAAAAATGCGCGACCAACAGATTTAGGTATCGTTCAGTCGCACATTTATATTTTGGTTATTGCCCTAATGTAGCGACCATTACCGCCTTGATTGTGTGCAATCGATTTTCAGCTTCATCAAATACAATCGAGCATTCCGATTCAAATACGTCTTCCGTAACTTCTAACCCAGACATACCATATTTTTCAGCAACCTCTTTACCTACCGTCGTCTCATCATTATGGAATGCAGGTAGACAGTGCATAAATTTGGCATGAGGATTTCCTGTTGCCTTCATAGTTTGCATATTTACTTGGTAAGGTGTCATCAACTTAACTCGTTCATCCCATGCTTCTTGAGACTCCCCCATCGACACCCACACATCGGTATATAAGAAATCGCAGCCTTGAACGCCTTCCTGAACGTCTTCTGTCATCGTTATTTTTGCGCCAGTCTCTTCTGCGATCGCTTGGCATGTTGCAACCAATGACTCCTCTGGCCAAAATTGTTTTGGTGCGACAAGTCTAATATCCATGCCCATTTTTGCTGCACCAACGAGTAGAGAGTTACCCATATTATTGCGTGCGTCACCGAGATAGGCGAAGGTTATTTCATGTAGCTGTTTACCTCGTCCATGTTCGATCATAGTTAGGAAATCGGCTAAAATTTGAGTTGGGTGGAATTCGTTGGTCAATCCATTCCATACTGGTACGCCAGCATGAGCACCTAGCTCTTCAACTATCTCCTGACCATAACCTCGGTACTCTATCCCATCGTACATGCGACCCAAAACACGCGCGGTATCCTTCATGGATTCTTTGTGACCAATCTGTGAGCCTGAAGGGCCGATGTAAGAGACCTGAGCACCTTGATCAAAGGCTGCAACTTCAAATGCACAACGAGTACGAGTTGATGCTTTTTCAAAAATAAGAGCGATATTTTTACCTGTAAGGCGTGGCTGTTCGTATCCGTTATATTTCGCTTTTTTTAGTTCAGCAGAAAGCTCTAGAAGGTGTTGTATTTCACGTGGTGTGAAATCTAGTAATTTTAGAAAGTTACGGTTTCGAATGTTAAAAGCCATGTTGATTCCCCTTAAATTTTGAGTGGAAACTGACCATATAAGTCAAAATTATGTTGATAGCCAGTTTCTTTTATTTATATGTAACTCATTATCGAGTTAAAGTGAATAACTATTCTATATTTTTGCAATAATATTTGTTCCAGCGTCACCTTTTAGTATGCGTAAGCCATCTTCTAATGAGCCTATACCAACAAATTTGCCACCTGAATTTATAAATTCACAAGAGGCTTTTATTTTTGGCCCCATTGATCCTTCATCAAATTGGTATTTCGCTAATAAAGTTGGAGTAGTTCTTCTGATCGATTCTTGAGTGGGTTTCCCCAGTCTAAATAGACTGCATCGGTGTCCGTTAAAATGAGTAGTGCATCTGCATCTAATTGCTTGGCTAGAAAAGCGGCAGACATGTCTTTGTCAATAACCGCTTCGACTCCGACCAGTTTTTGGTCTTCATATTTAACAGGAATGCCACCACCACCAGTACAAATGACAAGGTGCTCGCGCTCTATTAGAGCGGAGATTGCGTCTGCTTCAATTATCCCTGTGGGTAATGGACTCGGTACAACTCGACGAAAGTACTCTCCATCAGGTTTAATAGTCCAGTGGTGTTTTTCTGCCAATGAACGCGCCTCGTCTTCTTTATATATTGGTCCAATTGGTTTTGTTGGATTGGCGAAAGCAGGATCTTCTGGGTCGACGGTCATTTGAGTAAGCATGCAAGTTACATCTGTATTGGGAAGGATGTTTTTAAGCTCTTGCATCAACATATATCCAATCATACCCTGTGTCTCCGAACCGAGAACATCCAGCGGATACGGGTTTACTTTTTTATACTCTAACCCTTGAAGTGCTAATAGTCCTACCTGTGGGCCATTACCATGAACCAAGACCACATTATATTCATTTGCTATCTCAGCAATGGTTTTAGCGGCTGTAGCTATATTTGTTCGTTGAGTTTTAGCTTCTAATGGCTCACCTCGACGAAGTAGGGCATTGCCACCTAGCGCGACTATTACGGTTTTTTTGTTCATGCTTTATCTCCATGCTAGTGATATCACCAACATATAAATTAGTTTGGTTAAATATCGTCTCGTTCGATTGGGCAACTCATGCAGCGTGCACCACCGCGTCCGCGTCCCAATTCATCACCGGGAATAGGTAAAACCGTAATACCTGCTTTATCGTATTTTTCATTTGTGTATACATTACGCTCGTATCCAATGACGACCCCTGGTTTCACTGTTAGTACGTTGTTAGCATCATTCCATTGTTCACGTTCAGCTTCAAAGTTGTCGCCGCCAGTTGTAATAAGGTTAAGTTGGTCTACTTGTAGCGCTTTCTCGATTGCGGTAACAAAGTAACCCTCTTCTTTCACATTTACAGCGCCCGTTTCATCTCCAGTCAATTTCCAACATTTAACATCTTTACGGATAACTTCAGGATAAATTGAGAAAGTATCTTCTCTCATGTGAGTCATTACGGTATCGAGATGCATGCAGGAACGGTGTTTTGGCAGCTCCATCGCAATAACTTGTTTCGCTTGACCGTGCTTAAATAAGCCGGAGGCCAGCTGTTCTACACCTTGAGGCGTTGTTCTTTCCGACATTCCAATTAATACAGCGCCTTTACCAATAACAAGTACATCGCCACCTTCAATCGTGGAATAGTCGTAGTTTCTCTCTTCATCACCAAAGTATTTAATGAATTCTTGACCTGAAAAAGTAGGATGCCAGCGATAGATTGCTCTTAGGTGGTTTGTTTCTCTTTGACGTGCGCGTTTTGCCATCGGGTTTATCGATACGCCGCCATATACCCAACACGATGTGTCTCTCGTAAAAAGGTGGTTTGGTAGGGGTTTAATAATGAAGTCATTTTCTGTATGCATTCCAGACATCATCGATGATGATGGAAGAGGCATTTCACCATAGCTCAAACCACCGAGTAATATTGCAGCCATTTCGTTATTGGTTTGATCACCAAGAAAGCACCTCACGTCATTAGCAAACCGAGAGCCGAATCGAAATGTTGAAATTTGTGTCTCTAATAACCACTCTTTAGCTTCCGGTACAGCTAAGGTTTCAGCGAGCAAGTCTTGCAGTAAAAGGACTTCCACACCTTGGCTACGGAGTGTCTGTGAAAACGCATCGTGCTCTTTACCCGCCTGCTCTACCGCTAGAACGTCATCAAACAATAAATCATGACAGTTTGAAGGGGTAAGGTGATTAAGAGCTCGCTCTGGACGATGTAATAAAACACGGCGTAGTTGACCTACTTCTGAACCAACGTAGAAATTACTCATAACACAATCTCTCTTTTATAATAAATTACAATCATTCCCGATGTCATTTATTTAGATGTTTAATATAGATTTCCATTTCTTGTTGGTTTTTATAATACGGTTTATTTCTTTGTTAACTAAGATCTCAATCACACTAATATATAAGTTTTTATTTGTTATGGAATAGGTTTATTATTCGTTTCTATTTAGTTTGAAGAGCTGAGGTTTATGATGTAAAAGGTAATAAAAATTCATCTAACACTTTGTTCTTAAAAGGCTGAATAATTATGTGTGGATTTTTATGCACTCACTAATGAAAGATTTTTTCCTTTTAATGTACATAATATTCAATTAATTCATCTTATTACTCGTTTTTAGTGGTGTTCTTAATTATTTGGTTCTGTTTTATTTTGGTTAATATGACCTGTGTCAACAAAATAAATAATCACAATGGAAATAAATATAAATATAGATTCCTTAGCATTAACGTCAGATTTAACGGTTGTTTATTTAAATAAAATGATATTATATTCACTATCTGATTAATTGTTATAAATAGATAATAAAAAAGGCCGCTATATAGCGACCTTTGTCATGAATTGGAGTGCTTACAATATGGCACCAATACTTAAAGCAACCATAATAAATACAGTCAATATCGCGAGCAGAGGTGCAACCCATTTGATCCATCTAACATAAGGCACACGTGCTATTGCTAACCCTCCCATAACAACTGCGGACGTAGGGGTGACCAAATTAACAACGCCTGATGCCGACTGGTAAGCGGTGACGACAAGCTCTCTGCTGATACCTGCAAAGTCAGCGAGTGGCGCCATTATAGGCATGGTCAAAACAGCCAAGCCAGATGTAGAAGGAACTAAAAATGAGAGTAATACCTCTAACCAATACATGACATTGATAAACATAATTGAAGAAAGACCAGTGACAATATCTTCAGCAGAATTAAGCAGTGTATCGGTGATCATTCCTCGATCCATGATGACGACGATTCCTCTGGCGATACCAATTATAAGTGCAACACCAAGTAGATCTCTCGCACCATCAATGAAGCTAGTAGTGAGTTCTTCTTCACTCATTTTCGCTACTAGCCCAATGACTATCGTTGCTGCAAGAAACATAGCAGATAGCTCTGCCATCCACCAACCTGCAACCGCGACTCCATATATCATCACACCGAACGAAGCTGCAAATAATGTAAGGATCACTTTTCTCGTCGTGGTGAACTCCATTGTTTCGCCAGAATTGTTACCTAAAAAGTGTTCGATATTTTCATCATGCTTGTCGTATACAATGGATTTTGTTTTATCTGCTCGTACCATTTTTGCGTAGCGCATTACGTAGCCTACACAAATACTCCAACCAATAATTAATATAGCGACTCGTAACGTTAATCCGTCAGTAAACGGTATACCAGCAGCGTTTGAGGCGATGACCGTTGCGAATGGGTTAATCGTTGAACCGAGTGTACCAATCCCGGCCCCTAGCAGTACGGTGGCCGCGGCCACAACAGGGTCAAATCGAGCAGCAAGCATGACGGGGACTAACAAGGTATAAAATGGCAGGGATTCTTCTGCCATGCCATAGATTGTGCCTCCAGCAGCAAAGAGTCCCATTAAAATGGGGATCATCAACTCTTCACGGCCTTCTAGTCGATGCATTACACGTTCTATACCTGCGTCGATAGCACCGGTTTTGGTGACTAATCCTAGAAAACCACCGATAACTAAGATAAATAGAGAAACATCTATCGCAGCGGCTGCGTAAGATTCGTGATCATAGAAGCCATCTATAGGGGCAAGGAAGATATCAACAATACCTTGAGGATTACTTTCAACGGCTTGGTAGGTTCCTGCTATTGGAACTTCTCTGCCAAGCTCTTCATTCATTGCTCTATCGTATTGACCTGCGGGAACAATCCAAGTCATTAAAGCGACTATCGCGATCAGTGCGAAAAGAATAGTATATGCAGAGGGAAACTTAAAATTGGAAAAGAACCTTTTTTTCTGGATGGTTGACGGCATGTGTTGTCATTATTATCTCCTTATACACCTAGTTTTAGGTGGTCTTTAGGATGAAAAATAGCGCACCAAATATAAATCTTTTAGTGACGAATTGAATTCTGGTATTCAGTTTTAAATGGTTACTAATTCTTAATTAAACACTAATATAATTTTCTGTTTATATTAATATTTATAATTAGGTGTTGTTCGTTCTGTCTTTCTAATGACGATCTTAAAGACTAATATCTTGTCAATCTATGCTTTCAGTCACAATTTACCCTGAGGATTAGATTCTAAATTATTGTTTGTAATTTTTAGGTGGATTATTTAGTCATTAATTTAGGTTAATATGCTTTGATTTATGTAATATAAAATTGAAAAGTATGCATGTTAGAACGAGGCTTTAGTCAAGAGTTGTCGTTATGATTAGCCTGATGGAGAATTACTTGGCTAGTTATGCAGTAATGACAAAAATTATTTCAAGTTGATTTTGTTTTTGTCATGTAGAGAAGGAATATTATGCAGTATCTAAATGATCGGATAGGGGATATTTAGGTTCAATATATGAGAAGTAGATCGCAATTAATAAAGCGACCTAATTGGTCGCTTTATTAATTAATTTAAATACTATCTCGTTCAATAGGACAACTCATGCATCGAGCGCCACCTCGGCCTCTTCCTAGCTCATTACCCGGAATACTGAGTACTTCTATACCTGCTTTGTCATATTTTTCGTTGGTATAGACATTTCGCTCATAGCCAATGACGACCCCAGGTTTTACAGTCAGAACGTTGTTAGCATCATTCCATTGTTCTCGTTCTGCTTCATAGTTGTCACCACCTGTAGTGATGAGCTTGAGCTTGTCTACTTTAAGCGCAGTTTCAAGAGCAGATACATAGTCTGGCATCTGTTTAACAATCATATCGTTTTGCCCTTTAGGCGTTAACGACCAAGTTTCTAAGTTTTTGTTTATGATTTCTGGATAGACAGAAAAAGTATCTATATCAATATGAGTCATAACCGTATCTAGGTGCATACAAGAGCGATGTTTAGGTAGATTAAGAGCAATCACCTGATTTGCCTGACCAGAGCTAAATAGGTTGGCGGCTAGGTTTTCTACACCTTGTGGCGTAGTTCTCTCTGACATACCAATCAAGACAGCTCCTTTACCAATAACCAATACATCGCCACCTTCAATGGTTGCATTATCATAGTGGAGATCTTGATCGCCGAAATATTTAATAAAATCACTACCGGCAAATGTTGGGTGCCAGCGATAAATTGCTCTAAGGTGATTAGTTTCTCTTTGACGGGCAGCCTTCATCATTGGATTAAGCGAAACACCACCATAGATCCAACAAGAGGTATCTCTTGTAAATAGGTGGTTGGGCAAAGGCTCAATAACAAAATCAATCGGCCTATGCATTTTAGGTAACATGGATGAGGACTGAATGGGTAACTCAGAATAAGCGAGTCCACCAAGTAATATTGTTGCTAGATTTTCATTATCCATACCCGCAAGGTAGTTTCTAAGATCTTTAGCGAAAGTGGGTCCATATCTGAAGTCGGAGATTTGATTAAGTAGTAGCCACTCTTTTGCATCTTCTATTGCTAATGTCTCAACGAGAAGATCGTGTAGCAATAAAACTTCGACATCTTGATTTCTTAGAGTTTGAGCAAATATGTCATGCTCTTTTCCTGCCGCTTCAACGGCAAGTACATCATCAAAAAGCAGCTCCTGACAATTAGATGGTGTTAGGTGGGTAAGTGCTCTTTCTGGGCGGTTTAGTAGTACTCGGCGTAATTGCCCAACTTCTGATCCCACGTACAACTTGCTCATTTTGTATCCTTACAATATTAACTATCCCCCTTTATGACAAGCTTACTGTCAACTTGCAAGTCATCTATTTAGACTAAAGTGTTTCATTTTGATTTAATTGAGGAGTTATATGCCAATAATTGGTTTTTATTTAATATTTTCGATACTTTACTCTTTTGTTAATGTCGCGTGAAATTGATTGATTATGCTAGGTTGTATCGAGAGATATGGCTTTATAATGTAACAAAAAAAGCTTACCTTTTGATTCTTATAATAAAATAATGAAATTTATTCAATGGTAATGTATGTTCATTAAACTTTTTGTAGTCGATATTCACTCAGTTTTTGTTCATGAGTATTGAATGAGCTAAACATTATTTTGTTCTGAATGTGTTTTTAATTGTTAAAAAAGTGTTTGCAACAGCAATAGTTCGTCCTTTATAGGCGATTCATAGTAGTATTTCATTTCAATCCATGCCATATTCACGGCGAATAAAACACCTCATTTGCTATCTGGAGTATCTACATGTCCCACGAAGATGAATACCTATCTGTTAAAGATTTAATTGAGATCCAAAAAGAAGATACAAGACAGATTATCGACGCTCTTTTGGAAGACGGAAGTGACCCTGATGCTCTATATGACATCGAACATCATTTATTTGCTGAAGACTTTGAAACATTGGAAAAAGCGGTTGTTGAAGCGTTCAAAATGGGTTTTGAAGTACTAGAAGCTGAAGAAACAGAAGATGAAGATGGTAATCGCCTGTTATGTTGCGATGCAACTATGGAGTCTGTTCTAAATGCAGAAGCTATTGATTTACAAGTTGAAAAACTGGTTAATCTAGCCGAGAAATATGACATTATTTATGATGGGTGGGGCACTTTTTATGAAGGTGACGACGCCGTTTATGATGAAGAAGCGGACGAAGAAGAGTAGTTAATAGTAAGTAACCCCCTCCTATTATAAATGGCTGTATTCGCTTTATAATACAGCCATTTAGTATGCGTTCATTTATTGTTTTTTATCTCAGTGTCATCGTATCTGAACCACTTCCCTAAAAACTATTTTAGTTTGAATCAGTACCCAACCCAGCCGTGATTGAGTTTGAATTAGACGCGTTTGTTGAGTTAATCTTTATTTTTTGACTAAACTATCACTTAAGAATGCCGATACAACAATATAGATCGCTATTGTTAGCTATTTATAATGTTCTCTTTTTATTTGTTTTTTATGTTGAGGTTGGTAATGCATTTGTCTTTAATACAGCGAATTACGCTGGGTTTTATTACTGTGACTCTTTTTGTACTTGCGATCAGTTCTTCTGCCTATTTTTCTCAAGTGAATATGTCTAAGCAGTTAAAGCTAACAGCGTCTACGTTGACTGGGCTTCTTGATCGCTCTAATGTTTTGACCCAGCACCTTCAGGACGTCAATCGTGCCATGTTGGTCCACGCAAATAGTGACGGAGAAGAGCGTCGATCTCAGCTCAGAACCGCATTAGACAATGCAAAACAATCTTATGGTGAAACAGTTACCCTTTTAGAGAGTGAGTTATCTGATTACCCTCAGCTTGTTACAAAACTAAGTAGCTTAAATAGTAATGCGGTTGTATTTATCGATGGTGCTAGCGAGCATTTGGATATTCATGATCAGAGAACATTAGCTCGCTTTGTTGCAACGAAAGAGTTGACTACTTTTGATGAAGAGTGGTTGTTCTTTGAACAAGACATTAACGACCTTATTGCCGATGCCTCAGACGATGAAATGCAGCAGGTTGTTTGGGACCTTGAGTTTTTACTGACTCAAGGCAAAGGCGCGGCTGGATATTTGCAAAAAGTGCTTTCTATTGTAAAAGAGCAAGAGGTGACGGCATTTAAGAATGAGTTGTCAGCCTACTTAGAGCGATTTAACGAAAAAGCGGAACGTATTGTAAAAACCATGCCGGATTCTGAAGCGGCAGTGAACGTCTATAAAGAGCTGCTAGAACACAATATCGTCAATTCGGAAGGATTACTTCAACAACATCTTAAGTTTATTGCCCTTAATGAACAAAGTACGGCATCGCTTGCTAAGATTGCTCAAGAGGTCGACGCATTGCTATCGGAATCTGGACTCATCGTTTCTGATATTCGCTCGCTATCTGAAGCGGCGCTAAAAAATGCAGAGGAAGAGTCGTTTGATTCATTGATGATTAATCTGATTTTGACGGTTATATCAACACTACTGGCAGTCATTATAACGTTTACAGTAGTACGATCTATCAAGAAGCCGCTTTCATCCATAATGGACGCTATCGATAAATTGGCGAGTGGAGATTTAACGCACAAAATTGGCAATAGTTATCAGTCTGAACTTGGGCTTATTGCCGATAACGTTAATGGGTTAAGCGATAAATTAAGTGGCTTGATATCTCAAATTAAATCCTCTGCCGAGACAGTAAGCAATGTAGCGGATGAAAGCCATGAGATGAGTCAACAGACCAACCGTAAAGTTGAAGAACAAAGTAGGCAGACAGACTCAATAGCGACAGCAGTAACAGAAATGGAGCACGCTGTACACGAAGTGGCATCACTGGCTTCAGAAACGAGTAATGAAGTTGATGGCGTTACATTGCAAGCACATTCCAATATGGAAAATATGCAAAAAAACCTGCGCTTTGTTCATCGTCTTCAAGACTCATTAGAAGAAGCTACTCAGGTTATTGGTCAGTTGTCGAATCAGAGCCAGCAAATCGGTGAAATTCTGACGGTGATTCAATCTATTTCAGAACAGACTAACTTACTTGCATTAAACGCTGCTATTGAGGCTGCGCGTGCAGGTGAACATGGACGTGGTTTTGCCGTGGTTGCCGATGAAGTTCGTTCTTTAGCAACGAGAACTCAACAGTCCGCAAACGAGATTGGTGAGATGATAGATAGCTTGCAAGGAAAGGCAGATCAAGCCGTTGGTATTGTAGAGAATAACCTTGTACATGCAGAACAATCGGTTAAACAAACAAACGAAACCAATGATTCTTTAGAAAACATGCTTTCTAGCTTAACGCATATAAATGATATGAGCCGCTCAATTGCTACTGCTTCAGAAGAGCAAACCGCAGTTGCACAAGATGTTGCGAAGAACATTGTTAATATCTCAGATATGTCGATGAGTATTGCTGAGGACGCGAAAGAAGCGGCTCGCAATAGTGAGTCATTAAATCAACTGTCTACCGAACAGAGCCATTTGATTGCTCAATTCAAGATTTAACCAGAGAACCTTAAAGGCATAGTGTTAGAGACGATTAACCTCTAATACTATGCCCTCTAGGGATAATTGCGTATACTGACGAAAATTGATTAAGATCAAGAATAATATGCAATTACCACTTTCTGGATATTGGCAGTTATCGCCTCTAAGCGACCTCACTATTCCTCAAGATGACATTGTCTTTCCTGCACCCTTTAGTCAGGTTTTACCAAAGCAATTAACAGAATCGCAGATAAAAAATCAAGAATGGCATTTAATGCACGATATTGACGTGGATGAAAAAATGCTTGGTTTTCCTGTGGTGGATCTTGTTATTGGTGGTGTTGATTTTTATGCTGAAGTTAGAATTAACGGTGAAGCTGTTTTTGATTGTGATGGCTCGGAGCTTACTTATCGTAAAGACATACAACAACATCTGCGCCTAGGCAGGAATAGAATTGAAATTTTGTTTTTGGAGCAAGAAGATGAAGATTGGTTATTATACGAGGAAAACCTTTGCACTTTGGGAGAGGCATTACCACGAAAGCGAGATTCTCGACTAGGAATATGGGAAACGCCTTATCTGCACTTTATTCAAAATGTGAGATTGGATTATATTTCGACTGAACAAATCTGGCATCACGGTGGTGGGTGTGAATTCAAAGTCGATCTTTTCTATCAGGTTTATGCGTCCGGTTTAGTTTCTGCATCGGTTAAATTTGATGGGATGACTTATCAAATACCGCTCGATATTAGGAGTAACCAGGCTACGGCAATATTTCAAGTTGAGGCACCAAGATTAAAGAAAGACAATCAGTGGTATCTATTAACCGTGGAACTTGATGAGCAAAAACATACTCATCAAGTTGGTTTAAATCCTAGCTTGAAGGCTGAGCATTATCCTGTTTAAGCTATAAAACTCATGGCTTATAAGTTTTTTAGCATTCTTATTTCGCAATCTGTATGACCAGTGTTGCCTATTGCTTCTTCTATAAGCTCGAAGCCTAATGATGTATATAATGCCGTAGCTTCACTTAAGTTATCGGTAGTCTCCAGATACATTTGTGAAAAGCCAAGTTTTCGGGCTTCTTTGAAACACTTTACAGCTAAGGTTCGCGCTAATCCTTTACCTCTTAGTTCAGGCAAAAAGTACATTTTCTGTAATTCACAAATAGACTCTTTTCCTGTAACTGGAGCGATACCCGCACCACCAAAAATTTTTCCGTTCTGTTCAATCACCCAATAATGACTATTTGGGGTATCGTAGACCTGATATAGAGAATCCAGGGTTGGATCTGCAACGCTAAATCCTTTGTCTTCGGTAAGACCATATTCCGCAGATACATCCCTAATAAGAGATGCTAATTGTGTATTATCGTCAGGTTTAATTGTTCGAATGTTATAAGAAGACTGGCTTCTAGATAGCGACAATGCCTTGATAAATTTACTTAAGCTCGACTCGATGAGCTCCAGTTCATCTTCGTCAAACTGATCGATCACGGTTTGCATTTGTTTGTTTCGAGAAGTCTCAATTTGGTTAAGAATCTGTTCACCCTTTTGTGTCAAGCGATATAGCTGACAACGCTCATCATCTGGGTTAACTATCGACTCTATCAAAAGTTGTTTTGCAAGGGATGTAAGAGTGCCGCTTGCGTTAGGTTTATCTATACGTAGTTTTAGTGCCATCTGGCTTATGGTTGACAACTCCTGTCCTAGTTCGACCAGAATATGAACTTGTACCGGCGATAAGCTAAAATCACCGTAGTGTGTTTCGAGAGCGCCCAGACTACGGACAAGATCTCTAGAAGCCTTTCTTAGTTGCAGTTTTTTCATTATTATTTTTTATTTTGTTAGTACATCAAACCAATATGATTTCATATACCAACAAAGTCAATAGAGAGAGGCGTAAGGCTTGAGTGGTAGCATCAGTTAAGGATTGTTTACGCTGTTTTCGTTATTGCTACCGGTGTAATAATATGGTGCCTACGTAGCCAGATTTTCTCATGAAAATAGTAAGCAACACTATTTATGCTTGGCTCTATCATTGCCATTACTCCACCAATTAAAGCATCACCAGTTAGAAGGTAGGTGACAATAAAAGCGACATTAAAATGGATGAATGCAAAGCTGGCTGTTTTCACTTGGGTGTTATTTTCATTGCGTTTTAATATTGGTAGGCTGCTCCACACCTTTTCATGAAAGTAAAATGCAACGGTATTAACCGCTGGTTCAATCATCGCAATTAAACTACCCAATAGAAAGTCACCGGTTAGTATAAAAGCAACGGTTAATGCAATAGTGAAATGCAAACCCGCAAATGTCATTGTTTTAATCATATTATTGTCCTCTCTACTTAACTTGTAAATAGTATTGATAATTATTCTCATTTAAGCAAGGGGAAAATGACTATTTGTTTAATAGGTTATTTCGATGAAAGGATTTTAGGCTGTAGATATAGAAAAGGTTGGCTTAACGCCAACCTTTTTACTTGATTAAATCTGAATGAAAGATGAGAAACGGCAGTGCTTTACTAAAGTGCTGCAATCGTTGCTTTTTGCTCTTCAATCTTGACGAGTGTTTCTTCGTATGCCGTAAGTTTCTCGCGTTCTTTTGCGACAACCGCTTCGGGGGCTTTTGCAACAAAACCTTGGTTGCTTAGCTTTCCGCCAATACGTTTTATCTCACCTTGAATTTTCTTCACTTCACCTTCTAATCGTGCTAATTCGGCATCTTTATCGATTAGGCCTGCCATAGGGATCATAAGTTCTGATTTCGCTACAAGTGCGGTGGCACATGCTGGCGTATTTTCGTTCTCGGCGAGAACTTTAACACTATCGAGTTTCGCTAGAGACAGAATAACGGTTAAGTTTTCTTCCAGACGCTTCACATCTTTATCGTCAGCCGCTTTCAGCATCACTTCTAGTGGCTTGCTTGGCGCTATATCGTATTCAGCACGTAAATTACGAATGCTAGAGATAAAGCTCTTCACCCAATCAATATCTGCAATCGAACTTTCATCGAAATTAGCTTGCTCAAATTGAGGTAAAGCTTGCGTCATGATTGTCTCACCTTCAACACCAGCAAGTGGTTTAACGCTTTGCCAGATTGACTCCGTGATATACGGCAAGACAGGATGAGCAAGACGTAATGTCTTTTCAAGAACGGTAATCAACGTATAACGAGTCGCCATTTGTTGCGCTTCAGTACCTTTCCATAAAACCGGCTTAGTGAGTTCTAAATACCAGTCACAGAATTGGTTCCAAATAAATTCGTAAAGTGTATTGGCTGCCATATCCAAACGGTAATTTTCGATATGAGTATTGAAATCCTTCGCAGCAAGTTGGAATTGAGATTCAATCCATTTGTCCGCTAGCGAGAAATCCAGATTAGCCACTTCTTCTTGAGACAGAGAGGTCGCGCAATCTTTATCTTCAGTGTTCATCAATACGTAACGACTTGCATTCCACAGTTTGTTACAGAAATTACGATATCCCTCAAGACGTTTCATATCCCAGTTGATATCACGCCCTGTGGATGCCATTGCTGCAAGAGTGAAACGTAGCGCATCGGTACCGTAAGGTTCAATACCATCTTCAAATGTCTTGCGGGTATCTTTTTCTATTTTTGCAGCGAGCTTTGGCTGCATCATATTACCCGTACGTTTTTCTACCAATGACTCTAAATCGATGCCATCGATCATGTCTATAGGGTCGAGGACATTACCTTTAGACTTAGACATCTTGTCGCCATTTTCATCGCGTATAAGACCAGTTACGTACACCGTTTTAAACGGTACTTGTGGTTTACCATTTTCATCTTTAATGAAGTGCATGGTCATCATGATCATGCGAGCAACCCAGAAGAAGATAATATCAAAACCTGTTACCAGCACGTCAGATGGATGGAATACCTTCATGTCTTCGGTATCCGCTGGCCAACCTTGTGTGCTGAAAGTCCAAAGTGCAGATGAGAACCAAGTGTCCAATACATCATCGTCTTGGCGAAGAACAACAACGGGAGCTAGGTTGTTTTTACTGCGTACTTCTTCTTCAGTACGACCAACATAAACGTTGCCGTCATTGTCATACCATGCTGGGATACGGTGCCCCCACCACAACTGGCGAGATATACACCAGTCTTGGATATCTCTCATCCAAGAGAAGTACATGTTTTCATATTGTTTTGGTACGAACTGAATTTCACCATCTTCTACGGCTTTCGTTGCCGTCTCAGCTAGTGGACCTGCGCGTACATACCATTGATCGGTTAGCATTGGTTCGATAACAACGCCACCACGGTCACCATAAGGCACGGTTAATTGGTGATCTTTTATTTCATCAAGCAGTTCTAATTCCTGGAACTCTGCTACAACGGCTTTTCTCGCAGCGAAACGCTCCATACCGTGATACTTTTCTGGAAGAGACGTGCTATATGCTGTGCTTTCTTCACCTTTAGTGTCAAAAACCTCAGCGGCATCACGAATATCGCCGTTGAACGTTAGGATATTGATCATTGGTAGGCTATGACGTTTACCAACTTCATAGTCATTAAAGTCATGAGCAGGAGTGATTTTTACGCAACCAGTGCCTTTTTCCATATCGGCATGTTCGTCACCGACAATAGGAATACGACGATCCACGATAGGAAGGATAATTTCTTTACCAATGAGTGCTTTATAGCGAGGATCTTCTGGATTTACCGCTACACCAGTATCGCCGAGCATCGTTTCAGGGCGAGTTGTCGCGACGATAATATAATCTTTGCCATCGGCTGTTCTTACACCGTCCGCTAGTGGATAGCGGAAGTGCCACATATAGCCATTTTTATCTTTGTTTTCTACTTCAAGATCTGAGATGGCGGTATGTAACTTAGGATCCCAGTTAACCAAGCGTTTACCACGATAGATTAAATCATCTTCATAAAGGCGAACAAAAACTTCTTTGACAGCGTCGGAAAGTCCGTCATCCATAGTGAAGCGTTCACGCTCCCAGTCTACAGATGCACCTAATCTACGCAGCTGCTTTGTGATTGTTCCGCCTGACTCGTTTTTCCATTCCCAAATTTTGTCAATGAATGCATCACGGCCATAATCACTTTTTGTTTTGCCTTCTAGAGCCGCAATTTTACGCTCCACAACCATTTGTGTTGCGATACCCGCGTGGTCGGTACCCACTTGCCACAACGTATTTTTACCCTTCATTCGTTCACAACGAATTAAGGTATCCATGATCGTATCTTGGAAGGCATGGCCCATATGCAGGCTACCAGTAACGTTTGGCGGTGGAATCATGATGCTGTACGCATCTTTAGAGGTATCACCGTGTGGTTTGAAATAACCGTTCTCTTCCCATGTCTGGTATAGAGACTGTTCAATTGATTGTGGGTTGTATGTCTTTTCCATGGCGTCTTTTAATGGATACTTTTAGTTGATTCTGAAATAAGGATTAAAAATCTTAAAGGTCTATCACCTAAAAAAGGGAGGCCTCAAACTAGGAGGCTACCTATAAGATCATAAATTAGTTCTGATGATCGATATCGATAGTTTGCATCTGATATCCAGCTTTGCGATAAATTTTATACCTTTCGCGGGCAGTTTGCTTCGCTTTTTCATCATAAGGAACGAAGTCTATCACTTGAGCAAAGGTTCCCGCAAAGTTTGTATTATCTTTCGCCAAATTAATAACGAGTTGACGATTCCAACTTGGGCGCAATTGACTATAACCGATCTCAATCGATGTGCCGTTTTTGGGCCCCTCACCGATAAGATTATGCGACAGGAAATACTCTGGCTCTTGCTGCCATAGTCGTTCATCCCAATACAAGGATTCATCTTTATTTTCTGCGTTTACATAAAGTTTTACGCCCTGGTTGCTGAAGTGTTTTAACAGAAAAAGTATATATGACTCAAACCCATCTTTATTGCATTGAGGGGAGTCGGGTTGAACAATGTAAAAAGTGGCTGTATTCATGCTCTACCTAACTTGCTCAGCTATTTGTGCTTAAACCATAAAAGAAAAGGGCCATAAGGCCCTTTTCGTTAAATTGAATCTCTATTCTTCAATTTCTTGGCCACTACGATTAAGTAGGAATTGGACAAGAAGAGAGACGGGTCTACCGGTTGAGCCTTTGGCTTTGCCTGATTTCCAAGCGGTACCAGCAACATCAAGATGAGCCCAGTTGTACTTTTTCGTGTAACGAGATAAAAAACAACCCGCAGTAATAGTACCGGCAGGACGACCGCCAATATTTTGCATATCTGCAAATGGGCTTTCTAGCTGTTCTTGATATTCGTCAGCCATCGGCAGACGCCATGCTCTATCACCAGCTTGCTCAGAAGCATTGACCAATTCATGAGCAAGTGGGTTGTGGTTTGACACTAAACCGCTGATATGGTGTCCAAGCGCCATAACACATGCGCCAGTTAGTGTTGCAACATCAACGACACACTCTGGCTCAAAGCGCTCTACATAAGTTAGAGCATCGCAAAGAACTAAACGGCCTTCAGCATCGGTATTCAATACCTCTACTGTTTGACCTGACATAGTGGTCAAAATGTCGCCTGGGCGATAAGCGTTGCTACCAGGCATGTTTTCACAGCCCGCAAGCACAGCAACGACATTGATAGGCAGGGCGAGTTTCGCCAAGGCTTTCATCGTACCAAATACAGATGCAGCGCCACACATGTCATATTTCATCTCATCCATGGCTTCGCCAGGCTTCAAGGAAATACCACCCGAATCAAAAGTTAATCCTTTACCGACTAGGACGATTGGTTTGGCGTCAGGGGCTGGGCTACCTTTGTATTCCATTACCGACATCATTGACTCATTGCGAGAACCTCGGCCAACGGCTAGGTAGGATGTCATACCTAGTTTTTCCATCTCTTCTTCACCAATGATTTTTGATGTGATGGTTTCGTAATCGTCGGCCAATCGACGAGCTTGTGAAGCTAAATAAGCAGGATTCGCAACATTAGGTGGCATGTTACCAAGATCTTTTGAAGCTTTAACACCAGATGCAACGGCTAGGCCATGAGTAATGGCTTTCTCACCAAGGTTCAATTCGCGTCGAGTTGGTACGTTAAATACAAGTTTACGTAATGGGCGACGAGTTTCAGGCTTATTACTCTTAAATTGGTCGAAAATGTACAACCCATCTTTTGTAGATTCAACAGCTTGGCGTACTTTCCAATAAGTATCTCGGCCTTTTACGTGCAGTTCTGTGAGAAAACAGACCGCTTCCATAGAACCCGTTTCGTTTAAGGTACTGATGGTTTTTTGGATGATCTCTTTATACTGACGTTCGCCTAACTCGCGCTCTTTACCACAACCAACAAGAAGAACTCGTTCAGACAGCACGCCTGGAACGTGATGCAGAAGCAGCATCTGGCCGGGTTTACCTTCTAGATCTCCACGACGGAGTAGAGAGCTAATATAACCATCACTGATTTTATCAAGCTGTTCAGCCACTGGGGAAAGGCGGCGAGGTTCGAATACGCCCACGACGATACAAGCACTACGCTGTTTCTCTGGGCTGCCACTTTTTACACTGAACTCCATGTAAACTCCTACAAGTTAAAGACAAACAGAACTAAATGTTAGATAATTGCGGTCTACTTTGTTCTAAATTGAACTAAAATAAACAAATATTGTTTAATCAACAATTAGCCTAAATTTGAAAAAATAAAAGGTTCATCGAGAAATTATAGTGATTAGAGCAAAAAAACAAGTTTTGTATAGGTACTTTTAGCGTGATTATTGTCAGATATTTGATCCGCGAGACAATCAAAAGTCAAATTGCGATCTTTTTCGTACTATTTTTGGTGTTTCTGAGCCAGAAGTTTATCAGCATTCTGGCTCAGGCGTCAGACGGAGATATTCCGGCCAGTTTGATTATGACTTTGGTTGGCCTAAATATGCCAGTAATGGCAGGAATGATTCTGCCACTTAGTATATTTGTTGGAATATTAATCACTTTCGGCCGTTTATACGCTGAAAGTGAGATTACTGTAATGAATGCTACCGGTATTGGTAATAAATTTTTGATCCAATCTGCGCTTTACTTAGCCTTGATTTCATCAATTGTTGCGGGATTTAATACTCTCTGGTTAACCCCTTGGGCTTTAGATAAGCGGGCTGAAACCATGGAGCAATTGTCTGCCGACAATAGCGTCGAGCTTCTACAAAAAGGGCAATTCCAACGCACGCCCGACGGTTCAGCGGTGGTGTTTATTGGAGATCTCAAAGATAAAAAGTTGAGTAAAGTATTTGTTGCTCAAGTGACTCAAAGAGATTCAATTTTGCCGAGTGTGATGCTTGCGGACTCTGGACGCGTAAAAGAGCTTGATGATGGAAGACAAATACTGTCTCTCTATGATGGTACACGTTATGAAGGGGTACCTAAGCGCCTTGATTACATGATTACGGATTATCAAGAATATGACGCGTTAATTGGACAAAGGGAAGTCAAGAAAAGTGGGCGTGATTGGGATGATTTACCGACACTAACATTGCTCAATCATCCAGATAAAAAAGCGCAAGCTGAATTACAATGGCGTATTTCTTTAATTGTTTGTATACCGTTATTGACCCTTATTGTTATCCCTTTGTCAGCGGTAAATCCTCGGCAAGGACGCTTTGCTAAGATGGGGCCCGCAATCCTGATTTATATGACTTACTTTTTAGCGCTTAGCGCTAGCAAGTCTGGTATTGAGGGGGAGGGCTACCTGTAATTATTGGTATGTGGCCAGTGAATATTTCTCTTCTTTTGGCAGGTTTAATTCTTAACTATATGGATAGCATCGCTGTAAGGCGATTGGTCGATAGTTTTAGACAAAAAAGGTTGGCAAAGCGTGTTTAAAATCCTCGATCTTTACATCGGTAGAACTATTATTGCGACAACCTTCCTTACGTTATCCACATTGGTGGGTTTATCCGGGATAATTAAGTATGTAGAGCAACTTAGAAAAGTAGGGCGAGGAACCTATGACCTTGTTCAGGCACTTTATTTTGTGCTTCTAGGGATGCCTCGGGACATTGAAATGTTTTTTCCTATGGCGACATTGCTTGGTGCTTTGATTGCATTAGGTATGTTGGCGTCTAGTTCTGAGTTGACAGTAATGCAGGCTTCAGGTTTTTCTAAGCTTGATATTGGTTTATCTGTTTTAAAAACCGCAATCCCTTTAATGGTTATTGTAATGGCGTTGGGCGAATGGGGGTCTCCACAGACGATTAAAATGGCAAGAGAGTCACGAGCTTTTGCCATTTCCGGGGGTACTATTGTGTCAGTCAGAAGTGGTGTCTGGGCCAAAGATTCAGATAATTATATTTATATAGGACGCATCAACGATGAGACTCTTCAAGCATTAACGGTTTGGCAGTTTGATAAAGAAGACGCCCTTGAAACGATTGTTTATGCCGACAGTGCCGATTATATCGGTAATAATATTTGGCAAATGAAGAATGTCCAACTTACTCATATGAAAGACAATATTCAGCTATCTAAGGAAGATCTTCAAACCTATGACTGGCAGTCTACAATAGAGCCAGATAAGTTAGATGTGGTTACTGTAAAACCAGAAGAGCTCTCATTATCGGGTATTTATGATTACGTCAATTACCTAAAAGCTTCAGAACAAGATGCAGCCAGATATGAATTGGCATTTTGGCGAAAGATGACTCAACCGTTATCTATTGCAGTGATGATGTTAATGGCGCTCTCTTTTGTTTTTGGTCCTTTACGAAGTGTCACTATGGGAGCAAGAATTATTTCCGGGATTATTGCTGGATTTACTTTTTACATATCGAGTGAATTTTTTGGGCCACTTAGTTTGGTGTATCAAATACCACCTTTTGTTGGTGCAGTAGCTCCTAGTCTTCTGTTTTTAGCTCTTGCGATTATGTTATTGCGGCGAAACTTATAGCGATAAAAAGGGGTAACTGGAACAATACGCCGGCGACAGGGGAGGTCATTGCCCACGCTCTGCAACCAGTTACCCGCTAATTTATCATTGATAACTTATAGCTCTTAACTCTTAACTCTTATCCATAAGCGACACTTGGGAACCAGAGAACGAGTTGGGGCCAAATAACTAAACACACTAAAGCTAGAATCTGAATAAGGATAAATGGCATTACACCTTTATAGATATCTTTAAGCTCCACGCCTTCCGGGCATACTCCTTTTAAATAAAACAGAGCAAAGCCTACGGGAGGGGTTAGAAAACTCGTCTGCAGGGCCATTGCAACCAACATCACAAACCAAACTAAACTTGGATTATCTACCACGCCATGGCCATCAAGTTCGATGCCTAAGTTGGCGATAACCGGTGCTAGTAATGGTAATGCTATCAAGGTTATTTCGATCCAATCTAAGAAGAAACCGAGTAAGAAAACAATAAATAGAATGAACGCAATTATGCCGTAAGGGCCAAATGGTAAGCCGCTCAAGAATGATTCGATGAGCTCATCCCCGCCTAATTCTCTTAACACTAAAGCAAAGCAAGACGCACCAAGAAATATCATGAAGATATAAGCTGTAGTCCCAAATGAGGATAGCAACACCTCTTTCATTACTTTTAGGTTTAATCTTTTATTGTAAGCAGCTAAAAGTGTTGCACCCATGGCCCCAATACCTGACGCTTCAGTTGGAGTAGCGATACCAGCGAATATGGATCCAAGGACGACAAAAATCAAAATAACCGTTGGTGTAATATCTTTAAATACCTGAAAAATGATACTCCAATCGACTGGCTCTACGTCATGTGGAACAGGAGCTTTTTCTGGGTTTAGTTTACCGACGATTAGAATGTAAATAATGTACATTGTGCCTAGCAGTAGTCCTGGCAATATAGCACCCATAAAAAGGTCACCAACGGATAACCCAAGTTGATCTGCCATGATAACCAACATTATCGATGGGGGTAAAAGTATCCCCAACGTACCGGCAGAAGCTATCGTTCCTAATGCTAAGGGCAAGTGGTAACCTTGGCGCATCATGGTCGGTAACGACATTACTGCGAGTAAAACGACGGACGCACCAATAATACCTGTGGAAGCAGCTAAAATAATACCGATAGCCATGACGGTAATGGCTAAGCCACCATGTACTTTACCAAATAGTTTTTGCATGGATGCCATCAGTTTTTCGGCGATACCTGATTTGTCTAGCATGTTCCCCATAAAAATAAACATAGGAAGTGCAACCAGAATCCAGTTGTCCATGATCTTGTAAATACGGTTAACGACAAGGCCTAAACTGGTGTAATCGAGCCCGGTAAAAGTGTCCAAATAGATATCGGCAAAATACCCTACTGCTGCAAATATAACTCCGATGCCACCCAATATATAAGCGACGGGTATACCTGTAAATAACAGTAAAATAAATGAGCCAAACATGGCGATTACAATCCACTCATTCGCTTCCATGTTGTGCTCCTTTAGCTAGTGCCTCTATATTTCTTAAAATTCTTGCAACCATTGCTAGCAATAGCAGAGAAAAACTAACGGGAATAACGCCTTTTATTAACCATCTATAGGGCAAGCCCGATGGTGAAGACGAACTTTCATTCACTCTCCAAGATTCGTAAGCGAAATCATATGAATGCAAAATGACAATAATAACGAATGGAATCGCGAATAGAGTTAAACCTAGTATGTCTACAATCGCTTTCTTCTTTTCGCTAAACTTGTGATAAAAAAGGTCAACGCGAACATGAAGATTACTAATCTGCGCATAAGAAACACCAAACATGACCGCGGTAGCGTAGAGGTGCCATTGCAGTTCTTCTAATTGAATCAGGCCACTAGAAAAAACCTTCCTCAAAACGACTTGAATAATAATAACCAGAACTAAAACCAAATTGGTCCAAGCGACAAACTTACTTATCGCCGTGATGACATTTTCCATGTGCACATAAATCGGAACAGAGGGTGGCGAAGATACAACCTTACTCATGGGCTCCTCCTTAGAAAAAGTGCCAGCCACTTAGGCTGGCTATTAGGGTGTCAAATATTAATTACGTGTCGCGCGAGGAAGGAATGCATTCGCTTCCCAAAGTGCGTAACCTTTACGGAACTCACTTAGGTCTTGCCATACTTTGTTAAAGAATGGGTCAGCATTGGTTTTCTCATCGACAACTTCCAACCAAGTCGTTTCGAACAGGTCTAGCATTTGATCGTTCCAGTAACGAATCTCTACGCCATTTTCTTTAGCTTTCTGCATGGCTGAGAACTGCATCGCTTCTCCTTCCGCAATAGAGTAGGTCATTGTTGCCATGCAGGTAGTTTCAACGGCACTTTGCTGTGCGTCATCCATTTTTGCCCAAGTATCTTTGTTGATGAGTAGCTCAAATACAGTGGACTGTTGATGCCAGCCAGGGAAGTAATTGTATTTAACTATTTTGTGGAAACCTAAGCGCTGATCGATAGCGGGTTGAGAAAACTCAGATGCGTCAATAGCACCTTTTTCAAGTGCGCCAAATATCTCGCCACCAGGAAGTTGAACAGTACCCACACCAAGTTTTTCCATGACAGAAGCACCTAAACCGAAGAAACGCATATTCAATCCTTTCAGATCTTCTGGTTTCTCAATTGGCTTTTTAAACCAACCTGATGTCTCTGGAGAAATGATGGCACAAGGAAGAACTTTGACATTGTAACCACCCTGGTCATACATTTCTTGGTACAGTTTTAGACCATTCCCAAAGTATAACCATGCCATATATTCACCTGCTTCCGGGCCAAAAGGTACCGCAGAAAAGAGTGCCGAAGCAGGAAGTTTGCCTTGCCAATATCCAGCTGTTGCGTAACCGGAGTTTACTTTGCCTGTAGATACCGCATCTAAAATTTCCGCTGGATTAACGAGCTTACCAGGCTCATAAATTTTCATTTTTATAGTACCACCGGAAGTTGCAGTAATATGGTCGGCATACCATTTAATTGGTGTGCCTAAAGCGGGTAAATGAGTGCCGAAAGCAACGGGGGTTTTTAATAATATTTTGCTTGCCGCGTTTGCACTCATTGTGAAGCCAGTAGTAGCGATAGCTATGGTGGTCGCAAGAGCAATTTTGTTTATGTTCATTTCTTTCTCCTTGTAGGGGACAAGTTCCTTGTTAAGTAAAAATGTGAACATCTAGTAGTTAAAATTGTTAAGTTGATGTTACATTTGTGGTTAGTTTAGGTGGGATAAAGCCGATTCGATATTGGGGAAATTGCGCAAATCTTGTCAGTGAAATTACCTAATCCAAGCAATTTCGTTTGGTAAAACTACGTACACGTTGTTATTCCATATGAGGTGATGTAATGGAGTTTGTTAACAGTAGAAAACTATCGATAAATATAATTTTGCTTTCAGTTGTACCTTTAATAATAGTGGTGGCAATCGTTGCTAGTTTATTGTTTAGCCAAGCAAAAAACTTAGTAGAAGATGAAGTGAAATTAACTCGCAATAATATCGTTATCTCAAAAAAACAAGAATTGAAACAGTATGTGGAAATAGCCGTAAAAAGTATTGAGCCGTATTACTTGGATTCAACGCTTGATGAGCAAACAGCAAAGCGAATAGTTTCTGAAAAATTGAGCCAGCTCACATATGGAAGTGATGGTTACTTCTTTGTTTATGATTGGAATGGCGTTGCATTGGTCTTGCCTCATCAAAAAGAACGCATAGGGAAAAACTGGTGGGACGTCGAAGACTTTAAAGGTAAAAAACTGCTTCAAGAGCTTATCTATGTTGCTAAACAGGGAGGTGGTTTTGTTGATTACTTTTGGCATAAACCGTCTAAACAAGAGCCTCTTCCGAAGCTAAGTTACGCAATATCGCTTGATAAGTGGCAGTGGATGGTAGGAACGGGTGTCTATTTAGATGATGTAGAAAATCAGATATCCCATATGCAACATGGTTTCGATATAAATGTAAGCAAAAGCTCTGCAGCACTATTCGTTGTGGTATTTATTGCTGTGTCCGCAATTGCTGGTTTAGGGGCGTCACTAAACCTAAATGTACGTAAATTGGCTAATGAACAAATGAGCTTATTGAATCAGCAGATTATAGATTCTCAAGAAAATGAGAGAAAAAGAGTCTCTAGAGAGTTACATGATGGCGTAAATCAATTACTTGTTGCGGCGAAATATCGTTTAGAAAACCTGCAAAAAGAATCAGATGAATTAATCAAAGAAGGGGAGTTACAGGCGAGTAAGCAAGCCATGGATCAGGCTATTGTCGAGTTACGTAGGATATCAAGAGATTTAAGACCGCCTCAACTTGATGATCTCGGATTGGTGGCTGGTATTGGTTCATATATCAACGATTTGCGCAAACGCACAGATTTAGAACTCATTTTCGAACACGATATTGATGGCATAGAAATGGTCTCGGAAGTTGAAACAACGCTTTATCGTGTCGTACAAGAGGCGTTGCATAATGTAGAGAAACACGCCGAGGCTAAAGGCGTCGATGTTATTTTGCAAAGAGAAGGGAAAAAATTGCTCCTTACTGTTAGTGATGATGGAAAGGGTTTTAAGGTTTCAACAGATACAAAAAAACAGAAGTTTCGCAAAGACAGTATGGGATTACAGAATATGAAAGAGCGAATTCAAGGTATTGGTGGGGAGTTTAAAGTGACCAGTAATCTCGATCAAGGAACGGAAATCCGTGTATCACTGAGAATGGAATTTATATGATTAGTTTAGTATTAGCCGATGACCACCGCTTGATGCAAGATGGATTAAAATCGCGACTAGATCGAGAGGATAACCTCGCTATTTTGGCATGTGTTGGGACAGGTGAAGATGCTTTGCAAATGACACTGGACCTTAAGCCTGACGTTTTACTACTTGATATAAACATGCCGAAATTAAATGGTATCGAAGTGCTAGAGATGCTTAAAAAGTCAGGGTCGAAGACTGCTGTGATTATGTTATCTATGCATGACTCCAAAGATTATGTCGTCCGCTCTGTCAAATCTGGTGCGAAAGGATATGTGTTAAAAGACGTAGGTTCTGATGAGTTAGTAATGGCTATAAACCAGGTAGCAAGTGGGCGCTCTTACTTAAGTTCCCAAGCGTCCGATAAATTGTTAGAGCAATTTAATGAAGAGCCTGAAGAAAAAGATGAAACGCTATCTAAAAGAGAAGTAGATGTTCTTAGAGCAATTGTAAGTGGTGCCGGTAATAAAGATATAGCAGACAAGCTACACATTAGCGTTAGGACAGTAGAAACCCACCGACTTCGAATTAAAAAGAAGCTAGGAGCAACTTCGACCGCTGGTTTGGTAATGATTGCTTTAGAAAAAGGGTTAATTAAGCAATGTTGAATATGTTTAGATTAAATTATGCCTAAAAACTATTTAAATAGTCGTCAACCTATTCTGGATAAAGTCGTGTTTTTTTGTGCAGTGATAAGAGTTGGGTCGTTTAAAGAAGCTTCTGCCGAGCAGGGAATATCAGCCGCTGCAGGTAGTCGATGGGTAAAAGAGTTAGAAGAAATTATTGGCGTTGAGCTAATAAAGCGAAGTACGCGTCAACTGGTTGCGACTCAGGCTGGACAACAACTTTTTCAGCGTTTTAATGGGATTTTGCCTGAAATAAACACGGTTATAGAAGATGTACAAAATTTAGCAGAAACCTTACAAGGTGAAATTAGGATTTCTTCTACACCTTTGTTCGCTAAACAGTACCTCACCGACATTATCTCGCAATATATGCAGCTACATCCCAAAGTCGATTTTAAGCTTTTTATTGAGGCTGGAGACTTTGACCCGTTAACCACTGATTTTGCGTTTAGAGCGAATGCGAGTTACACGGGAGAGCATCAAGCGGATTCTCTTTTAGTTAAAAGGCATTTGCTTAGTGAGCCTCTCTATTTATGCGCTTCATCTAGTTATTTACAAAGATTTGGCGCACCGAATAACCCAAATGAACTTAACAATCATCGTTGCCTATACGCAAGAACATTACTTGGTGGGAGTCGTTGGTGTTTTGAGCTTTATGGTCAGCCGACAATCGTGACGATCAAAGATGCCTTAGAGTGCGATAATAGTGAGATTTTATTGGATTTTGCGTTGCGCGGTGCAGGTATCGCTTATTTGCCCGAGTCGATTGTTAAACAGCACATTGTAAATAAAGAGTTAATCAGCGTTATGGGAAACTATCTTTGTGCGACGTTTGATATCAACATGTATTATCGTCCACGAAAACCTATGCCTGAACGGTGTGCACAATTCAAATCATTCTTGATTGAACAAATATCTATTTCTTCCGGTAAGTAGCTAAAAACACGTTATTCGCATCAAAAAAACAATCAGATTGTCATCAATTATCTAAAGAAGCGTCACCTCCCTGTCATTTGCATTGAATAAATTATTGATGTGGTGTCTTTAGTGAGGGGAAATATAATGCGAACCATACAGCCAATAGTCAGATTTGATTTAGCCGTGTCTCTGTTTTTATTGCAAAACAGATTTAGCTATAACTTTGCACAAGTAAGCAAAGCAATTTCACATACAGGTGATGGTCATTTGTACGTAATGATTGGTCTATCTGCGTTTATATTTGATGATAATATAGGTCGTTTTTTCTTTGTACTGGGCTTCTTGCTTTTGCTATAGAACTCCCTATTTATTGGTTTACGAAGAATGGTTTTCGTCGTAAGCGACCTATTGAGTTTTCGACTCAGCTAATCTCATTTATTACACCTTCAGATAAATTTAGTCTTCCTTCTGGGCACACTGCAGCAGCGTTTGTTATGGCTACACTTTTAGGTGAGTTTTATCCTGACACTTATTTTGTCGCATTAATCTGGGCAACATTAATAGGAACTTCTCGAGTTTTACTTGGCGTGCACTTTTTAACGGATGTAGTGATTGGTGCTGTGTTAGGTTTTGCTAGCGCAACGTCTGCAATTTATTTTCTAGGGGCTGAGCTTTGAAAATTTTGTATGGTGTACAAGGTACTGGCAATGGACATATTGCTCGAGCACGAGCGATGGCATGTGCATTAAAGGATAAACAGATATCGGTAGACTTCCTTTTTTCGGGAAGAGAAAAATCCAATTATTTCTCGATGGACGAGTTTGGCAACTATCAGACTAGAAAAGGAGTTACCTTTATTACCGAAAAAGGACGAGTTAACTACATTAAAACAGCGCTAGATTGTACTCCATTGAATGTATTAAAGGAGATCAATCAGTTGGATCTATCGGGTTATGATGTAGTGCTAAATGATTTTGAACCCATTACCGCTTGGGCAGCTAAGAAGCAGAAAGTCCCCTGTATTGGTATTAGCCATCAAAATGCTTTTAGGTATGAAGTTCCTAAGAAAGGCAGAAGCTGGTTTGATGGAAAAATCATACAACATTTTGCACCTTCAGATTTTCATATTGCTCTACATTGGCACCATTTTGGGCAACCTATTTTTCCTCCGATTGTTCACACAGACAACTCGCATAAAGTGGAAACGGGCAAACAGGTATTGGTTTATCTACCATTTGAAAATATCGATGATATTACCGATCTTTTGCTGCGTTTTTCTAGTCAGACATTTATTTGCTATCACCCGGAGGTTTTATCTGAAACGACAGTTGAGAATATCCATTATAGAAAACCATCGTATTTTGGTTTTCAACAGGATTTGCATCGATGCAAGGGAGTGATCGCGAATGGAGGATTTGAACTTCCTTCAGAAGCCTTATCGATAGGAAAAAAATTATTACTAAAACCACTTTCCGGACAGTTTGAGCAAGAGAGCAATGTGGCGACCCTTGATTACCTAGGTTTAGCGCACTCAATGGATTACTTAGATCCTGCTGCAGTTAGAAACTGGTTGGATGTAGGGGAAGCAGAAAGCGTAAAATACCCAGACGTAGCAAAATACATCGTAGATTGGATAATCGCCGGTCACTGGGGTTCTAGTGAAAATTTAAGGGCCTTGCTTTGGGATAAAGTCGATTTTCCTAGTTATGTTGTTATTCAAGACTAAATTTAAGTTAAACCAGAAGTACTAACTGTTAGAGTTTGGTCTCTGAACAATTTGGTTTCTTGTTTTTTTGCAGAGCGGGCAGTGAGCATTTCTTTAAATAAATTTACCGCCCAATGCTATTATTTTACGACCTGCTTTTAGCTAATATCATTTCTATTTTATTCATCAGCATAATTAGTCTCCCATCACTGGTAGTTTTAATATGCGCCTGCCAAATACTTACTCGGTTAACATTGTTTTAGTTGATTTATATATTTTTATGTTTTCACATAAGATTCTGATAAATAAGTTTATTTTATCTAAATAGGTAAAATTAAGTGATTATTTATAAAGCTTATTGAATTGGTGCAATCTATTGATGGATAGTAATGCCACTCGAACGACAGGTAACTGTTGCGATAAACATACAAACTACATTCTAGGTT
Source organism: Vibrio algarum (assembly GCF_028204155.1). NCBI lineage: Bacteria > Pseudomonadati > Pseudomonadota > Gammaproteobacteria > Vibrionales > Vibrionaceae > Vibrio > Vibrio algarum. The sequence goes on from NZ_JAQLOI010000001.1 coordinate 840,491, forward strand.
CCTAATTTAATGACAACCGTATACCGGTGACAGTCATTTAAGCAACTTTAGAAAAACTGATGAGGCACATTCATGCAAAACAAACCTAAGACAAATAACGTTGCACCTAGTCACAGTATGGAATCTACGTTGCGCGGAGTAGACTTAAATCTACTAACGGTTTTTGATGCGGTAATGCAAGAACAGAACATAACTAGAGCGGCACACAATTTAAACATGTCTCAACCAGCCGTAAGTAATGCTGTTGCGCGTCTTAAAGTGATGTTTAATGACGAACTGTTCATGAGACATGGTCGAGGTATTCAGCCAACACAAAGAGCACGACAACTGTTTGGCCCTATTCGTCAAGCTTTGCAATTGGTTCGTAATGAGTTACCAAGCTCTGTATTTACGCCTGAAACATCAAGTCGTTTGTTTAAACTGGCTATCTCTAGCCCTAGTGATATGCGATTTGTGCCTAAAATTCTAACTAGTATCGCTGAAAAAGCACCAGATATTCATTTGCACCTAGATGCTGAATTTGATGTAAACCTGAATGAAAAAATGCGTTATCAGGAAGTGGATTTTGTTATCGACTACGCACGATTTGAAGAGCAAGGCTTTGCAAGCACAGAAATATTTAGTGACGAGCTAGTTGTTGTTGCAGCGTCATCGCACCCTAGAATTGGTGATATGATTTCTGAGCAAGAATTATTAACTGAAAAGCATGCTAAGTTATCTAAATTAAACGGTATGCGTAGTTTTTCTGAGCAAGCTTATAGAGATTTAGAATGTAATGCCGCTTATAAAGGGACGAGTCTAAGCAATGTTCTCTATGTTGTTAGTCAGTCAGAGTTAATAACAGTGGCCCCTCGTTGGTTAGTAGAAAACCTATCAGATAGACTTGATCTAAAGGTGATGGAATTCCCACTAGAGAACAATAATATTAGCGGGTTTTTGAGCTGGCATGAGTCAAGCGAAAAAGACCGTGGTCACATCTGGATGCGCAACCAGTTAATGGTTATTTGCGGAGAGACAGTAGCAAATCAATACTAATTGCTGCCAAAATAACAAAAAAGGCCCTTTTAAGAGAGAATCTTATCGGGGCCTTTTTTAGTTTTAGAGCTGTAAGAACTATGCTTCTAAAAAAATCATTATTTCAGACAGTACCTGATACACATTTTTACCAAATTAAGGTGTTTAGACTAGCTTCACTTGTTGCCTTTTCCGAAGCTAAATGTACACTTGTCGACTGATTAAGCTTACATGTGTAAGCCAAAGGTAAATTAAATGGCCAATTTAGATTTTCATCTCGTAAAACGTATTAGAGAGCAAGTTGCAAAAGGTGGAGATAGAATCGCTCTTCGCCATAAGGTAGCAAATGTTTGGAAAGGCATTAGCTGGAAGCAATTTGGTGAACAGCTTGATGTGTTATCTCTCGCACTGCTGGCTCAAGGATTGAAAGCTCAAGATAAAGTAGGTATTTTTTCAAATAATATGCCTAGATGGACCATAGCCGATGTTGGCTCATTACAAGTCAGAGCGGTAACCGTTCCTATTTACCCAACAAATACCGCAGAACAGTCGGCGTTTATTCTCCAAAACGCTGACGTAAGAATATTATTTGTCGGTGAACAACCACAATATGATGCTGCTGTTAGTATTTATGATAGCTGCGAGAAGTTAGAACTTATCGTAGTTATGTGTGATGAAGTCGATCTTCAAGGTAACCCTAATGCAGTGACATGGAATGACTTTATTGCTAGTGGTTCAGTCGATCACCAACAAACTTTAGAGCAGCGGTTGAGTGAAGCGAACTACGAAGATTTATTCACGTTAATTTATACATCTGGTACAACAGGACAACCGAAAGGGGTTATGTTGGATTATCAGAATATGGCCTCTCAATGCGAAGGTCATGATTTGAAGATGGTATTGACTGAAGAGGATATATCTCTCAGCTTCTTGCCTCTGTCACATGTCTATGAACGTGCATGGACCTTTTATGTTCTTTATAAAGGGGCAACTAACTGCTACTTGCAAGATACAATGCAGGTCCGTGATGCTTTAGGCGCAATTCGCCCTACTGTGATGTGTGCTGTTCCACGCTTCTACGAAAAAATCTTTGCCGCTATTCACGAGAAGGTATCTCGTGCTCCTGTTCACCGTAAGATGATTTTTACGTGGGCTGTTAACATGGGTGCACGTATTGCCGTTTGCAAGCAAGAAGGCAGAGAGCCATCACTTATACTCAAAAAGAGTCATAAACTTGCAGATAAGCTAGTTTTGGCAAAGTTAAGAGACTTACTTGGTGGAAATATCAACTTTATGCCGTGCGGTGGTGCCAAGTTGGATGCAACAATTGGCCGTTTTTTCCATGCGATTGGAATAAACGTCAAGCTTGGCTATGGAATGACGGAAACAACGGCCACGGTTTCTTGTTGGGATGATGGCGTATTTAATCCGGACTCTATCGGTACTACGATGCCCGGTGCGCAAGTCAAGATAGGTCAAAATAGCGAGATTCTTGTACGCGGTCCAATGGTGATGCGTGGTTACTACAAAATGCCAGAGGAGACTGCAGCCACTTTTGACGAGAATGGATTCCTCAAAACGGGTGATGCTGGTGAATTTGATGAAAATGGTAATTTGTTTATTACCGATAGAATCAAAGAATTGATGAAAACATCTGGTGGGAAATATATAGCACCGCAAGTCGTTGAAGGCGCCATTGGTAAAGACCATTTCATAGAGCAAATTGCCGTTATTGCCGATACACGTAAATTTGTATCGGCGCTTATTGTTCCGAGTTTTGAGTCTCTTGAAGAATACGCGAAAGAACTCAACATTAAATACCACGATCGAATAGAGCTATTAAAGCATAGCCATATTGTTGAAATGTTAGAACAAAGAGTCGCTGACTTACAAAAAGATCTGGCGAAATTTGAACAAGTGAAAAAATTTACATTATTGCCTAAAGCATTTTCAATGGATAAGGGTGAGTTAACACCGACACAGAAGTTACGTCGGAAAGTAATTCATGAGCGTTATGAAGAAGAAATTGAAGATATGTATACAGATAAAGCAAAAGAGAAAAATAACAAATAGCTCAATAAGCTAGCTGATATAGCGACTTTGTGATTTAAGCCCGTTGAAAATAGAATTTCAGCGGGCTTTTTTATTGTAACTAGAGTGTATTTTGTTGTCTTTGTCCTGTTTTTTCATTCAAGTGTGGATTTATTGACCGGTAATGTCCGGATATGCAGTTTATGATGGCTTTTTTCTGATTCTACTTGATTTAATGAGCAATAAGATCGAAATTAAGTACTCGGTACTAAGGGTACGCCTTATACCGAATTCATGGATATATTGTTGGTTTAAACGACACCACTAGGAACGATTCCTAAACGTTTAAACCTCAATATTATTAGGCTACGAATAAGCCCTAACTATGTAATACAACAATTAGTAGGTATTTGGTTACACTTGCCAATATACCAAGAGCTTCGGGCTTATCAGCTGTGGCTAATTGTATGTATTAAGGAGGCAACACAATGGAAATGTTATCCGGCGCGGACATGGTTGTTCGTTCGTTATTAGACGAAGGCGTTGAACACATCTTTGGCTACCCTGGTGGTTCTGTTCTTGACATCTATGATGCACTTCACGAAAAAAGCGATATTGAACACGTACTTGTTCGCCACGAACAAGCAGCAGTGCACATGGCAGATGGATATGCTCGTGCTACAGGAAAAACAGGTGTGGTACTTGTAACATCAGGCCCTGGTGCAACCAATGCAATTACAGGTATTGGTACCGCTTACATGGACTCAGCTCCTCTGGTGGTGCTTTCTGGTCAGGTACCTGGAACATTGATTGGTAATGATGCATTCCAAGAGTGTGACATGGTTGGTATTTCCCGTCCGGTTGTAAAGCATAGCTTCTTGGTTACCGATCCTAAAACAATCCCTGAGATTATCAAAAAAGCCTTCTATTTAGCATCAACTGGTCGTCCTGGTCCAGTGGTTGTTGACTTGCCAAAAGATATGTTAAATCCCTTGCTCAAATTCCCTTATGAGTACCCTGAGTCGATCAAGATGCGTTCGTATAATCCAACGATGACCGGACATAAAGGCCAAATTAAAAAGGGTTTAAAAACCTTGCTGGAAGCAAAAAAACCAATTCTATATGTTGGTGGTGGCGCGGTGATTTCTGAGTGTCACGAGCAGTTAATACAGTTGGCGGAAAGATTGAACTTGCCAGTTGTGAGTACATTAATGGGCTTAGGCGCTTTCCCTGGAACGCATAAAAATGCGTTGGGTATGTTAGGTATGCATGGTGTTTACGAAGCCAACATGGCTATGAATAATTGCGATTTGATCTTTGGTGTAGGCGTTCGTTTTGATGACAGAACCACGAACAATGTAGAAAAATATTGCCCAAATGCCAAAGTCATGCATATCGATATCGACCCATCTTCCATATCAAAAATTATTAGAGCTGACGTTCCTATTGTGGGCTCTGCAGATGTTGTTTTAGATTCAATGCTCAAGTTGTTAGATGAGCAAAATGGGGCGAATGACGTTGAAGCTATTGATACTTGGTGGAGTGAAATCAAACAATGGCAAGATCGTAGCTGTCTGAGTTATGAAAAGTCGCCAGATAAAATCAAACCTCAAGAAGTCATAGAAGCATTATATAAATTAACTAATGGTGATGCTTACGTTGCATCTGATGTTGGTCAACATCAGATGTTTGCAGCACTGTACTATCCGTTTGATAAACCGCGTCGTTGGATTAATTCCGGTGGTTTAGGAACGATGGGCTTTGGATTACCTGCTGGTATGGGTATTAAGTTTGCTATGCCAGAAGAAGAGGTTGTTATTGTGACAGGGGATGGAAGTATTCAAATGAATATTCAAGAGCTCTCGACTGCGCTTCAATACGACATTCCAGTGAAGATTATCAACCTTAACAACCGTTTCTTAGGAATGGTTAAACAGTGGCAAGATATGATTTATCAAGGTCGCCACTCTTCGTCTTATATGGACTCTGTTCCTGACTTTGCTGCTATTGCTGAGGCATACGGTCATGTAGGTATTCGTATTTCTTCTCCAGATGATTTGGAGTCAGAATTAAAACGAGCTTTAGACATGAAAGATAAGCTTGTGTTTGTTGATATCACTGTAGATGAAACTGAACACGTTTACCCAATGCAGATTAAAGGCGAGGGTATGGATAAGATGTGGCTAAGCAAAACGGAGAGAACCTAATGAGACATATAATTTCACTGTTACTTGAAAACGAACCTGGTTCTCTTTCTCGTGTAGTTGGTCTTTTTTCCCAACGCGGGTATAACATTGAATCATTAACTGTATCTCCAACGGATGATGAAACACTTTCTCGACTTAATATCACGACAGAAAGTAATGATATGGTGCTAGAGCAGATTGAGAAGCAATTAAACAAATTGATTGATGTTCTTAAAGTTCAAGAAGTGACCGAGTATGACCATATAGAAAGAGAGCTTATGTTGGTCAAGGTAAAGGCAAATGGACCAGTAAGAACCGAAGTAAAACGAACTGCGGATATTTTCCGTGGGCAGATAGTCGACGTGACTCCTTGTCTTTATACTATTCAGTTAACAGGGGCCAGTGATAAACTAGACGCATTTATTAAAACTATCTCCGATGTAACCGATGTTGTTGAAGTTGCACGGACTGGCGTTGTGGGTATTGCACGAGGAGATAGAGCTTTAAAGGCTTAAAACTTAAGTGCTGTCACAATGCAGTAAAGCCCTCTGTTTAATAGAGGGCTTTACTTTAAATAAAATCATATTTGTTGCTAGAATGTCTCACTATTAGGAACGGTAATATGCTTTATTTTTATGAGGTGATAGATGTTTAGAGAAAGATGGCTTGGCTTCATTGCTCTAGCTTGTCTGTCACTTTGTATTGGCGTTGGCGCAGCACATTATTTTAAATACCGCTCAGCTTATGACAAAAATGTAGAGCAGATAATTGAAACCAGTCAATTTCAACTACGTTTTACTGCCCGCAGTTTCACCCGCTTGAAAGCTCAAGTATCTTCAACCTTTAAACTCACAGGCAACAATAGAGCTCTAAAGGACTATGTCCAGTCTGAAAACCCAATCGATAAAAAACGCGTTGAGGAAGTTTGGCAAGCATTAGCCAACTATCAACGTTTTTTTAAGCAGATTCGATTTGTCGATAATACAGGGCAAGAAAAGATAAAAGTTAGCTTTTCAAATCAAGATCAAAAAGCAGAAATAAGTACCGACTACCACTTTTTCGGTGAACCTTACTATTTAAGGTTTGCCCATAGCATTGCTAATAATACAATTGGTAATTTAGGTCCTATGCTAGAGACCTCTTCTATAGACAAAGAAAAATCGTTAACACCTGTACAATATGCGATTACCCCTTTCGAAATCAATGGTGTTCGAAAAGGATATCTTGTATTAACGATTGATATTTGGCTAGTTAAATCTATGTTGGATTATTCGCCTCAACCCGAATTTATCCCTCAACTGCTCACATCAAGCGGTGATTATGTTGCTCATCCAAATGCAGAGATGTTATTTGGTTTTTCTATTAGACATAGAAAAATTCATAATTTAGCTCTTACACATAATGACCTTTGGCAAGACATGCTCGTTAATGGTTCGGGTATCACACAGGTCGAATCGGGGCTCTATGTTTATCGACTTATTGATTTGAGTGCGAGTAAAAGCATGTATGCACTCATTCATTTTAGTAATCAGCAACTTTCTCAGCATGTATCTGAAGACTATACGGAAATAGTTGAAAGCGCTGTACTTATTATGTTTCTTATTCTTGTTGCTTGTGTGCCTTTTGTCCATATCGCTTATGATTTTAAGAGAAAAAAAGTGGATAGTAGCCTAGCCCTTGCGGCATTGAATGGTATGACTGCCGTCATTGTTTGTGATAGTCGTTACCGAGTACTAAAGGTAAACAAAGAACTTGAACGGATGACGGGTTACGTTGATGGGCAGATCCACCTTCGTAAGATTAGGAAGTTATTTTTTAAGAGTCAGGAAGGCTTCAGCTGGTTAAGTATATATGAGTCAGTTAAAAATAACGGGCAGTGGGAAGGTGAGTTGGTTATTCGGGTAGGCAATGGAGCTGAAATTATTACTCTCACTAGAGTACAAGCTTTGCTAGACGATAAAGGCAACTTGACTAACTACATCATATCTATTGTCGATATATCAGAGCGTAAAGAGCTTGAAGAGCGCTTGAGATATTTGAGTGAAAGAGACGAATTATCCCAGTTGTGGAATAGAAGAAAGTTTGAACAAGAGCTTCGATCTGAAGCTGAGCTTTTTCAACGCTACCCTGAAAGTCATGTTGGATACTTAGCTCTGTTAGATATCGACTATTTCAAGCGAATTAATGACAACCAAGGTCATGATGAAGGTGACAGAGTTATTCGCAGAGTCGCTGATTGTCTAGTGGAAAATACACGAAAAACTGATTCAGTCTCTAGGATTGGAGGTGAAGAATTCGCAATCATCATGAAGCATACAAAAGCAGAAGATGCTCAAATAATTTTAGAGCGAATACGGATGGCCATTGAAACTGACCCTCAGCATACGGTCACAATTAGCATTGGATACACCGATATCATTTCTGATTCCTCCGCTTGTTACAAATATGCAGATATAGCACTTTTTGAATCTAAGTCATTGGGAAGAAACAAAGTATCTCGATGTGAAAGTACAGATGACATAGCTTAACGTGTAAATTGTCACATAATTGCAACAACTAGACTAAAGTATAATTTAAAAAAATACTTGAGCTACAATTATAAATAAGTAAACTGGTTGTTTTTTGAACATCCCAGTTTATTTTGGATAAACGCGAAGGTCGCGATTTAGTAAGGAAGTCATACAGTCTGGGTACATGAGGCAAGGTATGTTGAATAAGTCACTAGTGAGAGTTACCGTCGGAAGCTTAGTTATCCTTGGTATTAAAATGAGCGCAATCTATTTTTTACCAATGGTCCTACTTTTAAATACACACCATAAAGAGTTTTTCGGATGGTAAAAAAATCGGGGTTTTCCCCGATTTTTTATATCTGCAATTCATCAACTTGGCAAATTGGATCTACGACTATGGTCTAATATAGTGGTGAGCGATACTAGCTGAAGAATACCTAACGTGTACACTGTTCACAAACTTACTTAATCTAGGCACAAAAAAAGAGGGCCAATAAGCCCTCTCTACAATTCAATTTCTGAATCTTATAGAACGTGTACAGACGCCGTGTTTGTAGTACCTGAAGCAACTAGTGCACCAGAAACCATAACTACGATATCGCCTTTCTTACCAAGACCAGTAGTAAGCGCAAGCTCTTTACCGTTAACGTAGAATTCATCAGTATTTGCGATTGAATCAACAACAACTGGACGAACACCTTTAGTAAGAACTAGTTGAGCTGCAGTTTTCTTGTTAGTAGTAAGAGCAAGAATGTTCGCAGTTGGGAAGTATTTACGTACTGAACGAGCAGATTTACCACCGTCAGTTGCAACAACGATAAGTGGAGCTGCTAGTTTTTCAGCAGTGTCTACTGCGCCTTTACATACTGCTTCTGTAATACGTAGACGTGGGCTATCTAGACGGTCGCCTAGCTCAGCTTTTAGTGCTCTATCTGTACGGTTACAGATTTGAGCCATAATAGTTACTGCTTCAACAGGGTATTTCCCCTTAGCTGTTTCACCAGAAAGCATTACTGCATCCGTACCATCCATTACTGCGTTAGCAACATCGCCAGCTTCAGCACGAGTTGGACGTGGATTTTGGATCATAGAATCAAGCATTTGAGTTGCAGTGATAACCATTTTACGAGCACGGTTACATTTCTCAATCATCATTTTTTGAGCGAAGATTACTTCTTCTGCTGGGATTTCAACACCAAGGTCACCACGAGCAACCATGATACCGTCAGAAGCAGCAAGAATAGAATCGAAGTTATCAACACCTTCTTGGTTTTCGATTTTAGAAATGATGTGGATGCTTTCGCCGCCATTAGCATTTAGAAGATCGCGAATTTCTTTAACATCTTCTTCTTTACGAATGAATGAAGCAGCAACGAAATCTACGCCTTGCTCACAACCAAACTTAAGGTCAGCTTTATCTTTTTCAGAAAGCGCAGGAAGTTTAACTGAAACGCCAGGAAGGTTAACACCTTTGTTTTCGCCTAGAGCACCGTTGTTAAGAACGTTACATTTTACGTCAACGTCAGTGATAGCGGTAACTTCCATTTCGATTAGGCCATCATCAACTAGGATAGTGTTTCCTACTGAAAGGTCTTTTGCGAAACCAGGGTAAGTAACAGCAACGATGTCTTTGTTACCAACAACTGAAGTATCAGTTGTGAAAGTGAATTCTTGACCAGCTACTAGATCAACGTCATCGCCGTTTTCTAGTTTGATAGTACGGATTTCTGGGCCCTTAGTATCTAAAAGGATAGCAAGTTGCTTACCTTTAGTTTCCATTACAGAACGGAAGTTTTTGATACGTGTGCCGTGCTCTTCAAAATCACCATGAGAGAAATTAAGGCGCATTACATTCATGCCAGCTTCAACAAGTTGAGTCAATTTCTCTACAGATTCAGTTTTAGGGCCAATCGTACATACGATTTTGGTCTTTTTCATGGAAGATACTCTCCGGTAAGTATGTTTTACATTTTCAAGTTTGGTTGCTGTTTAGAGGAACATAAGAAAGAAAATGACAACATTTTTGCTGTAATTTACATCAATTAATTATGATATCTAAACGAGCGTAAAATCTTTCATATAGTGTAGCCGCATTGCGGCAGTCTGCTATAGCTCGACTCACTATTTTTTTGCACTCTCTATACTAAAGAAGAAACGTTGCAAAAAAATAACGGTTTTTTTGTAATTAAATTTCTTTAGGGCGCGAATTCTAACAAAAAATCTGATCAAGATCACTGTCCAGATTTGTTCTAGGACAAAGTTTAAGCTCAAAATGTTTAATTTTTGGTTCGAATTAAATAGACAGTCAAGTTTCAATTGAAATATAATAGCTTTCGGTTCGTAACTTATAAGTTTCAAGGTCATGACGAAAAGAAATACACAGTTAAGGCGTCACACGATAGCTAAGTTAGTTTCAGAGCTTGGGGAAGTAAGTGTAGAAGCCCTTTCACAGAAATTTGACACTTCTGAGGTGACGATTCGAAAAGATCTCGCTTCATTGGAAACAAATGGCCTTCTCTTGAGAAGATACGGGGGCTATCGCGATCCCTAAAGAGGTGGTAAATGATGAAAATGTCGATAAAGTTTCGAATCGAAAGATAAAACTTGCGAAGCTAGCAGCAGCGTTAATTAAGGATCATAATCGTATTGTTATCGATAGTGGTAGTACAACGGGTGCCCTTATTCCTGAACTAAATTACAAACAAGGTTTAGTTGTTATGACCAACTCATTGCATGTAGCGAATGCTTTGAATGCGCTCGAAAACGAACCAACTCTTCTGATGACTGGTGGTACATGGGATGTGCGCTCCGAGTCATTCCAAGGCCAAGTTGCTGAATCCGCCTTGCGCTCTTATGACTTTGATCAGCTATTCATTGGGGCTGATGGTGTCGACTTATCTCGTGGAACAACTACATTTAATGAGTTGATAGGGCTAAGTCAGGTTATGGCCGATGTCTCTAGAGAAGTTGTCGTTATGATCGAATCCGAAAAAATTGGTAGGAAAATTCCAAATCTGGAATTGTCGTGGCAAAGAATCAATGTGTTGGTTACCGATGAAAACCTGAGCGACGACCAGAAACAGATAATAGAATCTAAAGGTGTACGAGTAGTACGTGCATCTTAATTAATACCATTGTGATCGCATAATGTGTTCGCAAAATAGAAATTATATGAAAGTTGGAGAAATTACATGTGTGGAATAGTTGGTGCAGTGGCACAACGCGATGTTGTTGAGATACTAGTAGAAGGTTTACGTAGATTAGAGTATAGAGGCTATGATTCTGCTGGTGTTGCTGTCGTTGATGCAGATAAGAACATGACCCGAGTTCGTCGCTTAGGAAAAGTACAAGAACTTGCCGACGCTGTTGCTCAGCAAGATGTATTAGGCGGAACAGGTATTGCTCATACACGGTGGGCTACGCATGGCGAGCCTTCTGAAATTAATGCTCATCCACATGTTTCTGGTGATATCACGGTTGTTCACAACGGTATCATCGAAAATCACGAACCGTTGCGTGAACTATTACAACAGCGTGGCTATGTATTTGAATCTCAAACAGACACAGAAGTTATTGCTCATCTTGTTGAGTGGGAACGTCGTACTTCCGATACTTTAGTTGAAGCTTTACATAAAACAGCCGCTCAATTAGAAGGTGCTTACGGTACTGTTATCGTTGATCGCAAAGACCCTGAGCGCCTCGTTGTGGCACGATCAGGTAGTCCGATTGTTATTGGCTTAGGTATAGGTGAAAACTTCCTTGCTTCTGATCAGCTTGCGCTTCTAAGTGTCACTCGAAAATTCATGTACCTTGAAGAGGGTGATGTAGCTGAAATCACTCGTCGTGACGTTAGTATTATTGATGCAAATGGTGACGCAGTAGAGCGAGAAGTTATTGAGTCCAACGCTGAACATGATGCTGGTGATAAAGGTCAGTATCGTCACTTCATGCAAAAAGAGATCTTTGAACAGCCGACAGCACTTAAAAGTACGATGGAAGGACGCATTACAAAAGATTCGGTGATCATTGAAAGCATCGGTGTTAATGCACTAGAGATTTTATCTAAAGTTGAACACGTTCAAATTATCGCTTGCGGTACATCATACAACTCGGGTATGGCTGCAAGATATTGGTTCGAAGGCTTAGCTGGCGTTAGCTGTGATGTTGAAATTGCATCTGAGTTCCGTTATCGCAAATTCGTTACTCGTCCAAATAGCTTATTGATTACTCTTTCTCAGTCAGGTGAAACCGCGGACACTTTAGCCGCGCTTCGTTTAGCGAAAGAAAAAGGCTATATGGCAGCGATGACTATTTGTAACGTATCTGGATCTTCTTTAGTACGTGAATCTGATTTTGCATTCATGACACGTGCGGGAACGGAAATTGGTGTTGCATCAACTAAAGCCTTCACCACTCAGTTGGCTGCAATGCTCATGTTAGTAACGGCGATTGGTAAACAGAACAAGCAAATAGATGCAGAGAAAGAAAAAGAAATCGTCCAAGCTATTCATGCATTACCTGTTCAAATTGAAGCTGCACTTGCTTACGATAAAGAAATTGAAGCGTTAGCCGTCGACTTTGCTGATAAACAACACACCTTATTCTTAGGTCGTGGTGAATATTATCCAATCGCGATGGAAGCGGCGCTTAAACTAAAAGAGATCTCTTATATTCACGCAGAAGCATACGCTGCAGGCGAACTTAAGCATGGTCCACTCGCGCTCATAGATGCTGATATGCCTGTTGTTGTTGTTGCACCAAATAACGATCTTCTCGAAAAACTTAAGTCGAACGTTGAAGAAGTACGAGCTCGTGGCGGTTTACTTTATGTATTTGCAGATGAAAAAGCAGGATTTGAAGCGGTAGAAGGAATGAAGATCGTTTCCCTGCCACATGTAAATGAGATCGTTGCTCCTATTTTCTATACGGTTCCAATGCAACTTCTTTCTTATCATATTGCGCTTATTAAAGGCACCGATGTTGACCAACCTCGTAACCTTGCGAAAGCTGTAACCGTTGAGTAATAACTAATAACACTAACGTTAAAACGGCCACAACGTCATTGTTGTGGCCGTTTTTCTATCAATTAGAATGGAATATTATAGACAACTATTGCGCTATCTTATAAGTCTTATCGAAAAGATGTTTTTCATGCTTAAAAATAGGCGATGTTTGAGCAAGTAGTAGCTCTGCGGTAGCGATAGCATCGATCATAGCATTATGTGCTGCGTATTGAGGTGGATTATATCTTTCTCTTGCAGATGATAATCTATGGTCCTGTTTTAGCCGTATGCCTTATTCTAGTTCTCTTCAATTTTCAACCTTTAATGTGTCTAGTCAAGGAACCGGTAGCGAGGGTAAACAAGAGATAATATTGTTTAGTTAGGAGCATTGAAGAAAGGCTATTGAAACGAAGAAAGGCTATTGAAACGCGGGCGGGAGCATTATTTTGTGAGGTAATACTTTTTGCAAAAGGTGTTTGAAATTGACAATTTCTTCTTTGCTGCAGGTTTCCCAAAACAGAGCTTCACCGGTGACTCCGTGATGTTGGAATGCATTGAGCCGAATAGTAACGTCGCTAGGTAATTTATTTAAATAAGCCGTTAATGTATCAATATGCTCAAGATAATCGGTTTGGTTAGGGATAGCGAGTAAGCGTAATTCATGTAATTTGTTAGCTGTCGATAAGATATCTATCGATTTAAATACTGACTCATTACCTCTACCCACAAGTCTCTCGTGAACTAAACCGTCCCACGCTTTTAAGTCGATCATAGCACCATCGAGATGAGGTAAAACTTTTGACCACCCCTGTTCAGATAAAGAGCCATTACTATCCATAAAGCACGTGAGTCTTTCAAGTTTAGGATGTGATTTTATTGCTTTAAAAAGTGCAATAATGAAAGGGATCTGTAGGCTTGCTTCACCCCCTGATACGGTGATGCCATTTAGAAATACATAGTTATCCTCAATAATTAACAATAAATCTTCTACGCTGTATTCACGTACTTTCGGGGATGATTGAAAAGAACAGATGTCGATGCATTTGTCGCAATCTGTGCATTTATCAGCATGCCAGATTACTTTTTTTGTTCATTCAATGTGAGTGCGTCATCCTTACATTCCGGGACACATAAACCACAGTGATTACAGTGAGCAATAGAGTGAGGGTTATGGCATGAGGTGCAATTGAAGTTACATCCTTGAAAAAATATGACTAACCGATTACCAGGGCCATCTACACAAGAAAAAGTGAGAATTTTACTAATCTTAGCAGTGCGAGATGGCGTGGTCATTTTAATGTTTACGCTTATTTTTCATTTTATTTTTGATAAATCGGATTCATTTCAGCACTGAGTACTCGTGGCTTACGATTGAGCAACTCCGTATTGTCAGCCGCTTCTGAACCTAAGAAAGTGGTATTGGTTCGAGAGCCTTGTTTTTTATATTTCGCGATATCCGACATTTTAACCATATAACCGGTAATTCTAACTAGGTCATTGGAAAATACGTTCGCGGTAAACTCTCGCATGCCTAACTCTAGTGCACCTTTGCAGAGGTTATACATAGCCTCTGGGTTTGATTTTACCGTTTCGTCGATTGTGAGGATGTCGCTGATACCTGAAGGGTAAAATTTGTGGTGACCAACGGTGGCTTTAATATGGGTGATGGGGTCCGGTTCATATCCATAGGAAATGCGAGTTGCTGGTGTTACTCCTGTGTCTAGGCTTATCCCTGCTTGAGCATGAAGAAGTGCTCTCCCATGGTAACCATATTTGACTGGTGTAACTTCAACGATATTAGCCAAGGCTTCAGAAATCGTATAACTCAGTTCGTTTGCTACCTGATCATGGCCAAATTCAGCGGTAATGCCCTCTTTTTCTAGCAGAGTTTTTACAGCTTCTGCCATGCCAAATATACCAAACATAGGAGCAAATCGATCTTCTTTGATCAATTGCTCGGTCACTAAAAAGCTCTTAAAGAAGTTGGATTGTTCGTGCAAAAATCCGCTGCGAGCTTCTATAACTTCAAACATCACTTGGCAATATTCGGGCAGTATTACGGATAGAAACTCTTGTTGATCTTTAGAGCGAGCCGCTATTTCGTTTAAGTTCATTCTAACCAGTGTATTTGCTCCACCGGATAACGGTAGTGAGTTATAGCAACTCACGATACCAAAGCGTTTATCTCCGTAAAAACCCGCATGCATAGGGTAATTGGCCACATGAGGCTTACTGCATTCACAAATATTAGAGGTAGCGTGACGGAGTAAGTCGTTTGGCGTGACAGCAGGGTCATGCATAAAGGTTAGATTAGGCGCTATCTGTTTAAGTTCAGCATCAACCTTTAAAATAGTTCGACATATGACGTTATCACTTGGGCCTATATTAGCGTGCATAAAGGCATCTGGTAACGTTCTGTCTAACATTATCCAAAACAGCTTAATTTTCTGATAAATTTGTTGTTCAGATAATGCATTCACATATGGCATTAGTATTTCATCTAAATGCCCTAAATAGACGGGAATGGAAGTAACAGATGGCACATGATGATAAATAATAGTGAGCAAATTAAGCGCTTCATCTAGATTAGAAGCCGGTTCGAGCTCTAGATATTGAGACCCTTGTTTTAGAAAACGACCATAATCGGGCAGGACATATCTCGGTTTAAAGGGCGCATTACCTTCAAACATATCGCATAGAACACCTTCACTGAGCGCTAATTGCGCTTGCGCAGATAAAGGCACATAAGCAAGGCTACCTTCCGCTTCTAATGCGAGTAAATTTGTTTTTTGTTTAGGAGAAAGGTTGGCATCGGTAATGATGCTTTGAATGCGCTCTTGATTCATAAATTAAGTCCGGAGAGTTAAGCTATCGTCACTATATCTCAGAAGCAGGTAACTCAACCAGTATAATATGGAATAGTACGACAGATCGCCCTGCTGATTTTAGAAAGTAGCACGAAGTTTGGTTTATTAAAAAGCTTCACATCTCGTCGATGAACAGGCTATATTTTATATCAAAGGCACAGAGTAGAGATAACCTCGAGAGGGCAGGGATGGCGAAGAAAGTAGATTATAATCTTTTACATGTTTATCTTTTAATTCATAAACACAGAAGCTTATCGTTAGTGGCTAAGCAGCTGGGTTGCACGGATAGTGCGGTAAGTAAGATGTTAAGCAAGCTTAGAGAGGGTTTTAATGATCAGCTGTTTGTGCGCCACACCAGTGGCCTTGAACCCACGGCATTAACAGAATGGCTTGCACCTAAAATAGAAATAAAGCTAACGGCCCTCGATGCGGTTATAGACGAAGCCATTGAAAACGCGTTTGAAACAGAGCGGCACGTGGTTATTAGTTTATTACCGGTTGATATTAGTTTGTTCGGCAGTGTGCTTTATTCTCAGTTGAGCCAATTTTTTCCTGATGTTAAGTTTAGTCTTGTCAGTTGGGCTGAAAATACCCCAGATAAAATAGCGTCAAAGGAAGTGGATTTTGCCGTTGGTCCATCACTCGATAATAACTCTAAATTATGCTACCAAACCGTTATGTTTGATACGAGCTATAACCTTGTCGTTCCGGAGAAAGACATATATACAAGTTGGCATGATTATTTGAAGTATCGCTTATTAAGACAGTTGGTGCCTGGATGGAATATAGCAAAAAGGCCAATTACTGAAATGCTTGATAAGCAAAAAATCCCATACTATGTCGATGACCTGACCGATTTTGATGACATCTCATATGCCAATAATATTATGTTGGCGAACAAGGGTGACCTGCCGTATGGAATTGGATTATTTTCTCATCAGATTGATAAATTTAAACAGAATATCAATAGTAATGTTTATATTGTCAATCCGAGCACCTTTGGCGAGTTTAAGATACAAAGTAAAATCGAGTTTTGTCTCTATGAATATGTAGGAAATCGAGGCAATTATTTTTATGATCAAGTGAAATCGATATTACAAAACACACTTAACCCCAAAAATAAATAGTACACAAGGTTTGATTTTTAACTCCTATTATTTTGCTTACATTTCGGCTTCCATTCAAATTATATTTCTATATTTCTCAAATCAAGCTTTGTCCATACCGGTCTAAAGCTTTTTTCTTACCGTGTGTTTCTGCTTTTTCCATTTACATTCCATTTTGGAAAGAATGACCTTCCACACATTCCTAAAAAGATATCGTACATTATTCACACAGGAAATGAGTGAGCATGGATTTCTCAAAAATAATCAATAATAGAGAGATGATGATATGAATACGAAGAACATTTTAATTATGGATACCCGCCCATTAGTTTGTGAAGCACTAACGAGTTTAGTTGAAAAAACTTTCCGCCATACAAATGTATTTATTTCGGATAATGCTCAAAATGGAATGAAGCTCGTTAGAGAAAATGACATAGACTTAATTATTCTTGATATCGATTTAAAAACATCGAGCAGTTTTGATTTTGTGCGTCGTGCTAAAGCGGCCGATTTTTTTGGCAAAGTGCTTTTTATCTCAAGCAATGATCATTCGATGGTAAGCCAAACGGCCAAAATGGTCGGTGCGAATGGATTTGTTTCCAAAACAGAAAGCACAGAAATGATCAAAGACGCTATCTTAGCAGTGTCTAGAGGATACTCTGTTTTTAAAGAAGATTTAAACCAATCGAAAGAGGCGGTGACACTCTCAAAAAGAGAGTCAGTTGTTTATAATTATTTAGTGCAAGGTTATTCGAACCAGAAGATATCAGAGTTGTTGTCACTAAGTGCCAAGACGGTTAGTACTTATAAAACTCGTATCCTAACTAAATATAATGCTGATTCGGTGATTCAGATAATGAATATTCAAAACCTGACCCCAAATTCATTCATGCACTAATCGAACAGAGTATCGGGATATGAATTTTACAAATCATCCTATCCCCACTTTTGTGGGGATGACGGAATAGTAAAACTTAAGGACTCGATAACAAATAAGCTCAAATCACTCTATTTTAATGTCATGAGAAGTGAGATAACTCTCACTTTCAGTAAAGCCCATATAGCGGCCTAAGGTTTTTTTCGGGACTTTGCGTAGGTCGACGACAATAAGGCCATCAAGTGCATCGTTAAACGCAGGATCAACATTAAAACACACTAGTTTGCCATTTAATCCTAGATATTGTCTTAGCAGTACGGGTACACCTTTGCCTGCATCCATACGAGCTATGACCCTAGAAAGTAACTGTAAATCTCCTAAAGCAGTAAGCAAGCTTGTATTCCAAGAGGTGCTTTTACTTTTTAATGGATTAGAGGCTTTTACGCATTTCGCGCTTTCGATATCGTAATGATGTAACGTCATGGTTTCTGCTAGCAATTGTCGAGCTTCATGGCTGTAATCATTACTGATACTTACGGGGCCAAATAAATGTGTATATTGAGGGTTACGATAAACGTAGGTTGCAATGCCTTTCCATAGCAAGAGAAGCGCACTCATGCTTCTTTGATATTCCTGAGCGATAACAGAGCGGCCCATTTCGATTGCCTTACCATTATTCATTCTATCCAAGAATCGTTGGTCATAATGAAACAACGTCGTAGAGTAAAGAGCATTGACTCCTTTATGTTGAGTGAGTTCATCAACCAAGCCTAAACGATAGGCACCAACTAGCCTGCGATGCTCTCTATCCCACACAAAAAGTTGCAGGTACTTTTCATCAAACTTATCCAGATCAAGTGCTAAGCCAGTGCCTTCACCGACTTGGCGAAAGTTTAATTCACGAAGCCTGCCAATTTCATGCATCAAACTAGGAATATTTGTCGCCTTTGTACAATAAACGTCAAATTCTTTGTTAGTGAGAAGGTGTGCCTCTTTTGGCAGGTTATCTAAGTCCAGTTGAATGGCTTCATAAGGCAATGAGGTCGCGATGGGTTCATTGCCATTAAAGCCAATACTTGTTTCGTTTTGTTTTTGTATTGTTCTATTTAGCAAATAAGTATTGAGTCTAAGATAATTAACCAGTTTTTTATCATCCAGATTATTGACTTCTTTGTACTTGATTACATCACCGATAGCGATGGATATGACCTCTTCTTTTTTGTTCAGTAGCTCTCGGCCTAGCATCAAGGTTCTTAATAAAGGGTGTATTTTCCCTGCCATATAAAAACGGTTAGAATTTTGACCTTTAATAAATATGGGCACTGTAACCGCGCGGTTTTTTCGAATAAGAGAGCTAACAGAGCGGCTCCACTCTTTGTCTTCAAGTTTGCCTTTTTTGCTGTCCACGAGTTGAGACACTTCACCGGCAGGAAACATAAGCAGCAACCCGCCATTGGCGAGATGCTTATTGGCTGTACGAAGTGCTCGCATATTGGAACGTTTCGCGTCCTGTGTTTCAAATACGTCGACACCGATAAATAGCTCATCGAGTTCGGAAACAGTTTTAAGGTATTGGTTTGCCAGAATCTGAATGTCACTGCGTATTGTCAGTAACAACTCGGCTAATATAACCCCTTCAACACAGCCGAGTGGATGGTTTGCAACAACCACCGTTGCACCGGTTGACGGTACATTATTAAGTGAGCCACGTATTACTTTATAGTCGATGCCGAGAACATCGAGTGTAAAACGTAAGAACTCTTGAGTATTACAGCCGGCAGGACGTTGAGCGTAAAATCTATCTAATGTACTTAAACCTGTGGCCCATTCAGCAAAAGACTCGCCAAGACCAAAAGGGGTTTTTCTCGGAAGACGAAACGGGCTTGTTGATGATTGTACAGATTGCATAATTACCTCAGAATACTTGTTAACTTGCTGAGATTTTATGAACGCTAAGTTTCAGTTATGCGACTTGAAGATTAGAAATAGATGAACAGTTAATGACACTAGCTTTCTGTCATTGTTATCTATCGATAAGATCAGTTCGCGGTCTCAGTAAGTAATCTAAATAGTTTAATTACTACAACAGACCGTCGAAACGCTGATTATCTTACAAAAGAGAAATCTTTTGTTTTAGAAAATAGTCCTGGGTACTTTTTACGGAGATAAATTTGTTCTGCTGTCATACGTTTGAGGTCGGGGCCTTTGGTAAGTTTAGCAACCAATTCGTTGTCATCTAGTCTTAAAACGCGTCCTTCAATAGGAATCTCGACACCATCATGGAAACGTATCGTTCCTTTAATCGTGACACCACGGGAAACCGGGTGTGAATTTGTAAATAGAATACGAGTGCCTTGTTCAGATATCTCACAAATTCGAAAGTCGCGATCAAGAATTTTGGCTCTTGGTCGTTCGCTTTTTGGGTACCTAAGACGAAAGTACTCTCTTCTTTGTGCTTCTGATTGTTGATCCATAATTCTTTATTGTCGGACTTATCTAACAAGATGCTATCATATTTGATTGGATTAAATCTAAATGAAATCCCTACAACTGTGAGATTTGGGGGCTATAAAAGCTCATAAATAGTTTCTGGTTTTTCCGGTTTATTAAAAAAATCACCCTGAGCTAAATTACAGCCTAGTGTTCTAAGTAAGTTTAATTGCTCAACATGTTCAACCCCTTCAGCAACAACGCTGTATCCAAGAGAATGCGCCATTCCTATCATTGACTCTATCAATAGTTCGGTTTTATGGTCTGCAAAATCATCTAAAAAATATTTGTCTATTTTTAAGCAGTCGACATTGAGGTGTTTTAGGGATGCAAATGATGAATATCCAGTGCCAAAATCATCTATTGCCATTAATACACCGAGTTTTCTCAACGCGGCAAATACAGATAGGTACTTGTCTTTTGTTTGGACAACCGTCTCTGTTACTTCTAATTCTAGATAAGAAGGAGGGATCTGTGTTTCCTCCAGTACCTTGCGGACCATCGGTACAAACTCTGCATCAAGAAAATGCGAAGGGGATACATTTACAGCAACGCGAATATTGTTAACCCCAGACTTTCTCCAGTTGGCAATTTGGGTACAAGCAGTTCTCAACACGAATTTAGTTAATGGTTTAATCATACCAATTCGTTCTGCTATCTCGATAAATTCGCAAGGAGGGACCTGCCCTAATGCTGGATGATGCCAACGAGATAAAGCTTCAACAGCTACAATTTTGCCGGTTTGAATATCCACTTGGGTTTGGTATTCAATGTATAGCTGATTGTTTTCGATTGCTTCTCTTAAATATTGTTCTACCTTGAATTTGTACTCAGCCTCGTTGCTGAAGGATTTACGGTAATAAGAAAACTGGTTCTTACCGTTTTCTTTAGCGTCATAGAGGGCAGTATCTGCCGCTTTTAATAAACTCTTTAGGTCTTGACCATCTTCTGGGTAGCGCGCGATGCCAATACTACAAGTTTGGATAACCTTTCTTCCTGAAAGTAATGAAGGCCTTGAAACGACCTCTAGACATTTTTGGGCTAACTTTGTAGTTGTTATGTCGTCATTGTTTTCGAGCAGAATACAAAATTCATCACCGCCTAAACGAGAAATGAGATAAATGTTCTGATTTAAAAGAAGTAGTCGTTCTGCAATTTCTTGAAGATGAATATCACCGACATCGTGGCCAAGGCTGTCATTGATACCTTTGAAATTATCCAAGTCGATGTAATAAAGTGCAAAACGGCTTGCATTGAGTGTCGATCTCTCAATTAATGCTTCAAGATAGAGATATAGGTGAGAGCGACTTGAAAATCCGGTAAGTTCGTCTGTGTACGCGAGTTCTCTCATCCGCTTTTGGTTGTGATCTCGCTCCATGACAATGCTTGTCAGCATGGCTGCTGAACTCAAATCTGCGGACTCTTCTGCGTTGGGTAAAGCGGGGTAATCGTAATACATACCAAATGCCCCAAGTACGTTTTTAGTCGAACTCATAATAGGTTCCGACCAACAGCAGCGCATTCCGTGTGGAAGAGTCTGCTCTTTAAGGTCTTTCCATTTGGGATCTGTTTCGATGTTTTCGACTAATACGCGCTTTCCCGTGAAAGTAGATGCACCACAAGACCCAATTTCGGGGCCAATGATTAAACCATTCACGGCATCACAATAGGCCTTAGGCATGCTTGGTGCGCCTCCGTGGAGAAGAGCATTACCATCTAGTTCCAACATAGAACAGCGCATGCCAGGATGCCTACTTTCATACAATAAAGCGATTTCATCATAGACTTTCAGAGCTGGAACGCCTTTTGCGATCATCTCTAGAATACTGCTGTGTTTTATCTTAAAAAGCTCAGATGCTTTTTGTTTAGATATATCGGTATGGTAACCAATAAGTCGAATTGCCTGCGAGCCTGTGGAGTCAATAATTTTAAAAGCAGTAGAGCGAATATAAATATACTCGCCATTTTTATGCCGCATTCTCATTTCAACTTCAAATGCGTCTGAGTTTCCGATTAAGTATTCAGATGCTTTGTCTAAAACATATTTTTGTTCATCTGGGTGAACGAGAGATTTCCAGGTAGACAAGTTTCCTTCTAGTTCATGTTCCTCATATCCGAGCATCGATTTCCAACGAGGGGAATAGTAAACCGTGTCAGTTTCGATATCCCAATCCCACACACCTTCATTTGCTCCGCGCATAGCTAAAACAAAGCGTAGGTCGCTTTTTCCTAACTCATCAGTTAATTGCTCGTTAATTTTTCTAGCTGAAGATAGTTCAAGGCGCAACTCATTAACTTGTGCAAGTAAATGTTGATGGTCTTTCATAGTGGAATTGACTCATGCGCTAAAGATACTTAATTGTACTAATGAATTGACGGTGTGAATATGACCGCTGCTTCAAATATTCAATTACTTGCAGTGGCGCATTTATCAATACCTACGTGATTAAGAATAAAACATGCAATCGTATTTGTACTTTTGGGTATGATAAATAAAGGTATTTTGACGTAAGAAAAGCAAAAGGCCTGAGAAGCAAAAATGCTCTCAGGCCTTTATATATTTGGTGGCCCCTCGCGACTTGAACTTAGTGTTTAAGTTGCTTTTTATTTTGCATTTAGTTGGTTAAGGTTTTCTTTGGTGTTACCAAATGAAAAAGTTAATCAAAAATAAAGCGCTCATATTCTGAAAATGTGATGTTTATCTATTTCCACTACGCACCAACATATCACACACCAGACTAGCAATCCCCTGAGACACAAGCTCCTCATACAAAGCCTGCATCTCCGCTCCGTGGTGTCAGATTTACTTTATGCAGTATTGTTAGTAGAACATGCAAGAAGAGGTAAGCTCATGAAACGTCTTTGTCCCATTTCAATTTTGCAGAAATTATGTCTGATATATTTCGGCTGCGTCATATCTAACCTTCTTAGCTGAAGGGTAGTTAAAAGGTGATGAAAAGAAACTCCCGAAACTGCTCAAAATAGATATTTCTAACCAACGCTCTCCGATTGCATAGTTATGCGACCTCACTAAAAAGCAGAATTCACTTCTGGATATTTCTAAGCCAGTAATTTTGTTCTTTTCCCAAGCCATGAATTATTACTGATGTGGCAAGGTGTAAAGAAAATATTTGATTTTTCGTGTCACACTTTTTTTTCGAAAAAGTCTAAATAGAGATGGGCCTATAGAGCGAGCCCAGAAGGTTCGGGTATTACACGAGATATTGTTCGATAACAAAAGAGAAAATCAGATATGGATAGACGTAAATTTTTAAAAAATGGACTAGTCGGCGTTGGTGTAGCTATAGCATCCTCGCATGTCATAGCTAAAGAGGGGAATCAGATACAAGCAGACAAACCACACATTGCTTTTCCATCAGTTGGGAATAAAGTTATCGCTAGAATCATTTCCAGTGAGGCCCCTTGTTCAATTGGTATGAAATCAGGAGATGAATTTGAGTTAGGTCTCCGCAAATGTGGTAATTTTTGTGGATTTTTTTATAGCAGTATCCATAAGTCGATAACTGACCTTCAATTCGGAGAGATCGGACAGGGGCCGGATACCCAAGTGTTCGAGTGCCCAAATTCTATGAATAAGGTCAAGTTGGAGCTAAGGCGAATCGCAGTATAGATTAAACAGCGTTTTTATACTTACCCAGCGCTACTATTGTTTTGGGCGAGCATCAAAGCATTTTGATACTCGTCCCCCGAGCTGATATCGAACACAAAGATTAACCTTCAACCATCTCCACAAACTCATTATTAAGTCATTTTTCTTGTCACACTTTTTTTCCGGAAAAGTCTAAATAGGTAAACGCCCATAATCTGGAACAAAAGCAAAATGAGGAATGTGTAATGAAAGTGTTGGGAATATCAGGAAGCCCCAGAAGAGAAGCCATATCAGGCACTTACAAACTGGTAAAAACAGTTGCAGAAAACACCGGACATGAGTATGAGATAATCTCTTTAAGAGGGAAAAAATTTCAGGCTGCCAAGCTTGCCTTCGATGCGCCCAAGACAATATATGCGCAGTAAAAGACGACTTCACCCTCATACGGGATAAACTTTTAGAGGCAGACGCTCTGGTGATAGGCGGGCCAAATTATTTTGATACCCTGAATGTCCTTACACAGACCTTTTTTGAACGTTGCTATCAATTCCGGCATCAGGAAGGTAAAGCCTTATGGGGTAAACTTGCTGTAGCGGTTGGCGTGGGTGGCATAAGGGGAAGTGCACCTGCCGATCAGATTGAAAAAATGTGCATGGTTAACTTAATTGAAACAGTGGCAAAAATTCAGGGTCAGGGAACTGCCTCGTGCTATACCTGCGGGTACGGAGAAACGTGTCAGGTCGGGATACCCGCTTTTCTAAATGGCTCTTGTGTTAAATTTACCGAAGACATCATTCCAAGAGTTGAAAAGCAGAGTGATTTGATGGCGTCAGCAGTAGCTGCCGGAAAACTACTTGGAGAACGTCTCAATGAAGGGCATGACAGAGCAAAAGTGGCCACGGCTGTGCAGCAAGAAATCATGAAGAGATATGCTGAGACTGTATAGATAATTTACCTTTGGCAATAAAAATTACCAACTAAGCTACCTAAATAGCCGAAGTTCAAGCCTCACTCCATCGCGAGTGAGGTTTTGATATTTACCTGACAAAAATTCGTTGGTCGGTCATTGTTAAGCCAAGACTGTTGCGGGTAATCGCTTCGGTAGTGTTGCTTTTGTATATGGATTGAACATCTTTCGAATTCGCATATCGCAGCACGAGTTCAGCATCTAGGCCCATACTTCTGAGAATATCTTTAAGTTCGTTGATATCGTTTAAATCCTTGTCATACAGCCACAGCGCAGACCAAACTTTGATTACAAACTCTCCTACATTGTTCCTGGTTTCTTGAAGTGCGATTACTATTTTGTCCGGTAGACAATGGTCAGCAATGGAATGTAGTCTGCACTCAATGGCTGGTTCAATAGAATTTTCAATCATCTGAGTTATCGATATCGGTTTATAGATTAAACTCTTATCGCTTCTGCTTCTTAGAAAATCATCAGCTAGGCTAGCCAGATTTGCCAATGGAGAGGCGGTTGTAAAATAATAATCTATGTTCTTGTTCATAAATGGCACCAATAGTAATGCTCCTGTCTATGGCACACAGTTCATTACAGGTTTAAATGCTTTGAAAGCGCTTACTCCATTTAAGGAAATTTTTTTCAGGTTAGTTGAGATGGTATTTCTTTAGCACTTCGTCTTTTTTCTCGCTTTCAAGAGAAGCCATGTAACCTTTCCAACCCGGACAAAAATTTATATGCCATCGCCAGAGTTTCCCGGAAAGGGAGTTTGGATTTTTGTCATATTTCGCTCTATGTTTACACGTTTCACAGTTATGCTTTTTCATATTGGTTCTCCCAGTGTTTAGTTAAATATCTTGTATTTGCCAGAACCAATTAACCCGCTCACAATATGGGAAAAGGAATCCGGTGACTGGTATTCCGGGTACTGACGAAGCATCTCAATGGTGCGTTCAATTTCAGAGCACTCTTCTAAATGAGCCAGTAGCTCTTTTCTGCCTTTTCCTGCCACTTCAGTCTTTAAAATAGTGTCCTGTTTCGAAAAGTTTTTTCCTTTTGTTAAGGCCATCGCGGCATGCTGATGGCACTTACAGGCATTCTTTTTGTTAACTAATCCGCAGTGGCTTCCCATGAACTTCTGTAACGCTTTTCTGCCACGAGAAAGACGAGCCCGGAACGCTTCCGGGGTGGTACCTAATATAACTGCGCCTTCTTTGCTCGTAACACCAGCGAATTCACCAAGTATTACCGCAATTCGCACATCCCTTTCCAAACATGTGAGTGACCCTTGCATACAGTTGAGCCTGACTTCTTCCAGTAACACGCCCCTTTCCGGATCAGATGCCTCTAAAGGAGGAGCATCGATAGTGACGGTCGTAATAACCTTGCCAAAAGAGTCGAACGTCAGTTCTGGATGTGAACTCTTTTGTTTACGTTTTGTGAGTAGGTGATTACAGGCAATTTTGTATACCCAAGTGTTGAAGGCACTTTCTTCCCGAAAGTCACTCAGGTGCGTAATAACCTTAATCAATATCTCATGCGTTTGATCTTCGGCATCTTCAGGATGTCCAAGCATCCGTAGTGCTAACCCATAAATGTTGTCTTTGATGCTACGAACAACAACATCAAGTGCTTCTTGATCTCCGCTCTTTGCATTTCTGACATATTGCTCCAGATTTGAGTTCATCTATTAACCCTTTCACTTTTATTTTTTATTTAGACTTTCTAGAAAAAAAGTGTGACACGAAAAAGTGAAAAAGTTCATAGAGTGGCATCCAGATTGTCGTTGATGCCCGCTTTTTCTTTGATATTTGTAATGGTTCACCCTGTGTATATGCAGGTTTCGAAAAGCAAATGCAATCAGCAAAATACCAATAAATTGAGGCTTAGAATCAATGGGTAGGATCATTGCTGTAATGTCGTAGAAATACTGAACAGTATAATCAACCACACCAATCATTATTATCAGTAAATTAGCTACCACAAAGATGGAGTGTGTCTGATTTTTGGGAAGTCTGGAATGACAAAAAGCTATTATGAGCATCAAATAACCAACCCCAATCTCCCCTGACAGAGCAAGCCATCTGGTTAAGTCTGGTACAGGATTCGAGCTGGAAGCAATTTGCTCGAAGAGCACTATGGAAAATGGGTCAAACAGTTTTACGGTGCCTGCTAATAGAACAAACCCACCAAGCAGGCCGGTCAATATTATTTCTGCTTTGTTACGTTTCTTTCCCCGAAGCATCAGATAACCGAATAGTGCGTAGAGTAAGGTCAATGCAACTATCACATAGTCTGTAAAGTGCAGGTTCATGGCGTTTCCTCAAAGATTTCTGACTATTACTCTTTAGACGATCTAGAAATAAAACTGTGACAGAGGAAGACTATAAAAAGTGGATAACAAGCTTGGAACTAGCAAGAAAGCTCCAAATTTTGCTTAGGTTTAAAAACGAATAGGTAGTATCGAAATTAGCTTGCGTATGCACTATATTGGAAGTATTTCCCATGAGGTTGTGGAAGCTTTTGTCCAGAACCTTTCATTCTCGGCATCCAGAAAATGGTGCCATTTTGCGATTTGGGGAGTGGAAAAATCTTTGAAGGGTAGATTTCGTCCAAAGCGCTCAACTCATTCTGTCCAAATACTACTTAGAACGAGTGTAACGACATTTAGGAAACCCGATGCAGCCATAAAACTGCTTACCTGCGTTAGAGCCTTTTCGTGCCGTTCTAAGTGTTAATTCTGAACCACATTTAGGACAGGTGGATAGAGAGGTAGTTTCAATGGGCTTCCTATTTCCGAGCGGTGTGCCATATTCCTGAGTAGATATATCAATGTTAACTGTGTCGTTAGATTGCTGAGTTTGCGCAAGCATAGAAACGAGCTGTACGCCGTTAATCAGGTCGAACTCTTTATGCTGTGCAAATTGCTGTGCATCTATAGTAAACTCACCAGAGGTTATGACAATCATCTTGTCAGCTTTGCTATCAAGCAATACACCATAAAGTTCACGTAAGACCTTCACTCCAACTTTTTGTTTCTTCCAGTGTTTACACTGAACAAGGCTTACCTTCCTATCTTTGGTCAATTTAATGTCTACACCGCCATCAGAGCTATGTGACAGCTTTTGTTTGACTGTGTAACCCTGTTGTCGGTAAAACTCGCCTAAAAGGGCTTCAAACTCCATCCAATCAAGTTTGGCGATGTCACTTACACTAGATGTATTTTCTAGTCGTTTTTTAGAGATATAGCTTCGTAAAAAGGCAAAGGGGGCAGGGAAGAGAAAAACTAATGCAACCATAGGTGATAAGTCTCTTGCAGCGTTGAGAAAGGCTTGAGAAACCATTGCGTCGCTGACAAGTAACCTAGGGAATATATAATTTAGAAATAGGTAACTAAAGCCGGATATAAGCACACTAACCCACCAAGGCGCTTCGAATAGCATTCTTAGTAGGCTTTCATTTTTTTTAGCCATCTGACCTTTTCGATTTATTGTTGTATAACGTGATTAAAACATTGGATTTTTAGTATGTATATCGTTGTTGTCACAATCAGTAATTTACTGTGTAACTAAGAAATGATGAGGTGTGTTTGGATGCTACATATTTGCTACACAGAGAGCAGAAACGAAAAAGGCCTGAGAAGCAAAAACGCTCTCAGGCCTTTAAATTTGGTGGCCCCTCGCAGACTTGAACTGCGGACCGATCGATTATGAGTCGAGCGCTCTAACCACTGAGCTAAGGGGCCAAATTAGGTTGACGATTATAGGGGATGTTACCAAAGCTGTCTAGATGCTTTATAGGGCATTTGCGCTTAGTTTTTATCCACTTAAACCGAAAATGATAAAAAAGGTGAGCAAGTGCTCACCTTTTAATCAGTTTATACCACTTCTTAGTAGGAGTGGTTACTCGTCTAGGAAGCTGCGCAGAGTTTCTGAGCGGCTAGGGTGACGAAGTTTACGTAATGCTTTTGCTTCTATCTGACGAATACGTTCACGAGTAACGTCGAACTGCTTACCAACTTCTTCTAAAGTGTGGTCAGTGTTCATATCGATACCAAAGCGCATACGAAGTACTTTCGCTTCACGAGGGGTTAAACCAGCCAGAACATCTTTTGTTGCTACCTTCAGGCTACCAGAAGTAGCTGAGTCTAGCGGAAGTTCAAGAGTGGTATCCTCGATGAAGTCACCTAAGTGCGAATCTTCGTCGTCACCAATTGGTGTCTCCATTGAGATTGGCTCTTTAGCAATTTTCAGTACTTTACGGATTTTGTCTTCTGGCATTTGCATGCGTTCTGCTAGTTCTTCCGGAAGTGGCTCGCGGCCCATCTCTTGTAACATTTGACGAGAGATGCGGTTCAGTTTGTTGATCGTTTCGATCATGTGAACCGGAATACGGATAGTACGCGCTTGGTCAGCAATAGAACGTGTAATTGCCTGACGAATCCACCACGTAGCGTAAGTAGAGAACTTATAACCACGGCGATATTCGAACTTATCTACCGCTTTCATCAGGCCGATGTTACCTTCTTGGATTAGATCCAAGAATTGTAGGCCACGGTTGGTGTATTTCTTCGCGATAGAAATAACCAAACGCAAGTTCGCTTCAACCATCTCTTTCTTCGCACGGCGAGCTTTAGCTTCTCCGATTGACATGCGACGGCTGATATCTTTAATGTTTTGTACTGGTAGTGAAGTCTCTTTTTCAATCGTAGCAAGTTTATGGATGCTACGACGAATATCTTCTTCGTTTCGTTTTATCTTTTCCGAGTAAGGCTTATCTGAAGCTAGAATTTGATCTAGCCAAGCTTCCGATGATTCGTTACCGGTAAAAGCTTGAACAAACGCTTTCTTTGGCATCTTTCCATATTCAACACACTGGCGAATAATTAAACGCTCTTGCGTGCGAACACGTTCCATTGAAGTACGAAGTTCATTTACTAGATAATCGAACTGTTTAGGAATGAGACGGAACTCTCTAAATACTTGAAGTAGTGCATCTTTTGCTTCAGCAGTTGCGTTGCTGTTGCGGCCATGCTCATTGATGGCAAGTTGCATATCTTGATAAGTATTACGAAGCTCAGTGAACCTTTCTAAAGCAAGCTCAGGATCAATTCCTGTATCTTCTTCTTCCTCGTCCTCATCATCTTTATCTTCGTCGTCTTCATCTTCTAAATCAGATTCAGCCAGTTCGGAACCGATGTGAGTCGCGGTAGGCGCAGCAGAACCATCGTCATCAGGATCTACAAAGCCAGAGATAAGGTCTGTTAGGCGTAGCTCTTCAGCTTGAACTCTATCAAATTGCTCAAGGATATAAGAGATAGTGCCCGGGTATTCAGCTACAGAGCATTGAACTTGGTTAATACCATCTTCAATACGCTTAGCGATGTCAATTTCGCCTTCACGAGTTAACAGCTCTACCGTACCCATTTCACGCATATACATGCGAACGGGGTCGGTAGTGCGGCCAATTTCGCTTTCTACACTTGAAAGTGCAGCAGCGGCCGCTTCAGCAGCGTCTTCATCAGTGATGTTATTATCTTCATTGATGGACATTTCATCTGCGTCGGGGGCAGTTTCAACGACTTTTATACCCATGTCGTTGATCATTTGAATGATATCTTCTACCTGTTCAGAATCTACGATTTCTGCAGGTAGGTGGTCATTTACTTCGGCGTACGTCAGATAGCCTTGTTCCTTACCTTTAATGACAAGTAACTTTAGCTGTGACTGCGGATTTTGATCCATAGACGATATCCAACTTGAGGTCTGTGTGATGGTGAAAGTATGCGAAATGCAAACCGCCAATTATAGCAAATCTAATCTGTACTGGCTACTATGGGTTACGCTCCTAAGATCAAGTCTTGAAGCTCCCTCTTTTCTTCGGCTGATAAGCCGACACTTCTTGCTTTAGCCTGTAAAGTTTCGATCTGTTTATCGATGCACTGGACAAAAATTTTATCCAGTGAATCCATGAATACATCATGTTCATTATCTTCGTCTTTGCCGAGTGGGATATCCCAACTAGCTAGACGCGATAACATCATTTCATTTTTATGGTTACGCCAATTCTCTAAAAGTTGGCCTGTGGTTATATGGGGATTTGTCTTGCATTTATCAAGCACTTCTATCAATAAACTT
Organism: Vibrio algarum; assembly: GCF_028204155.1. Lineage (NCBI taxonomy): Bacteria > Pseudomonadati > Pseudomonadota > Gammaproteobacteria > Vibrionales > Vibrionaceae > Vibrio > Vibrio algarum. Next base: position 871,283 of record NZ_JAQLOI010000001.1, read on the forward strand.
AATCCAGGAACGGCTATTTCTCGAACACTTGTTAAATCTGGCACATATTCAATATAGCTTGGATTCTGAACTAAGAGTGCAATAACTACGCGCATAGGGGTTTTTGCTATCTTTTGTGGTGCTTTTGTCTCAGTTTTAGCTGGTTTTTTTATATTGGCCTGGTGTTCTAAAAATATCCCCGTTTTTTGACCTAATATCTTTAATAGTTGTGCTTGTAAGTGCTCGTCTGGAATTTTTTCAATAAGCGGAACGGCTAGGGCAGAAAGTGCTGCTTTACCTTCATCACTCCCGACCTGAACTTGATCCGTTAGGTTACTAAACAAATATTCTGATAATGGAGTCGCATTTTTCACTTCTTGTTCAAATGCTTCTTGCCCATGGGCCCGTATATAGCTATCGGGATCATCTCCGTCAGGCAAAAATAGGAATTTTAATATGTTACCGCTTTTTAAGTAGCCCAACGCATTTTCTAGAGCTCGCCATGCGGCTTCTTTACCTGCACGGTCACCGTCATAACAACAAACCACGGTATTCGTTTGTCTAAATAATAACTGGAGGTGGTCGCCAGTGGTTGATGTACCGAGTGATGCAACCGAATAGTCAACACCATACTGTGCCAAGGCCACTACATCCATATAGCCTTCTACAACGAGTACCTGAGGTGGCTCACGGTAGGCTTGCAGTACTTCGTAAAGGCCATAAAGCTCTTTGCCTTTGTGGAAAATAGGTGTTTCTGGTGAGTTTAGGTATTTTGGTGTTCCGTCGCCAATAACTCGTCCACCAAAACCAATGACACGCCCACGTCTATCATGGATAGGAAACATCACTCGCCCACGAAAGCGATCGTAACGGTTACCTTTATCGTTTTCGATAAGCATACCGCCAGTGACTAACATGTCTTGGGTGGTTTTTTGCTGGCCAAAATTCTTACGAACCGCATCCCATTCATCGGCTACGAAACCGATGCCAAACTTTTGTACTATCTCTCCAGAAAGCCCACGGTCTTTAAGGTAATCAATTGCGTGTTTATTTGCTGAAACTTTGAGTTGTGAGCGATAGAACTGAGCAATGCTTCCCATTAAATCGTATAAGTCGCGTTTTTCTTGCGGATTTGCACGAGGAGCATTGCTAAATTGTCCGCTGCCACTTCTCTGTTCTCTAGGAACTTCTAACCCCAAACCAGAAGCTATTTCATCGATGGCTTCAACAAAGTCTAATCGGTCAAACTCCATAACAAAGTCAATAGAGTTGCCGTGCACGCCACAGCCAAAACAGTGATAGAACTGTTTTTCTTGGCTAACGGAAAAAGAGGGTGTTTTTTCATTATGGAAAGGGCAGCAAGCACCGTAGTTTTTGCCTTTTTTCTTAAGTTTTACGCGGGAATCGACAATATCAACGATATCTACTCTTGCGAGTAGGTCATCTATAAAGTGTCGTGGGATATGTCCTGCCATAAAACCTTACTATTGATAAATTTAGAACAATGATGTGCAGATACAAACAAGCCGTGCATTCCAAAAAGAATAGCACGGCTTGTTAAATTGATTTGGGATTTAAGCCAATTTAGAACGAACTAAACCACTTATTTTACCCATGTCTGCTCGCCCTTGAATCTGTGGCTTGAGTACACCCATTACCTTACCCATGTCTTGCATGCCCGCAGCTCCAGAATCTGTGATAGCACTTTCAATAAGCGCGATGACTTCTTCTTCTGATAGCGGTTGAGGCATAAAGTCCTCAAGTACAGTAATTTCTGCTTTCTCAGCATCAGCTAAGTCTTGGCGACCTGCTGTTTCAAATTGCGATACAGAATCACGACGTTGTTTAACCATCTTAACCATTATTGCTACGATATCGTCGTCGGTCAGAGTGATCCGCTCGTCAACTTCACGTTGCTTGATTGCTGATAAGGCTAAACGAATAGTGCCAAGGCGTAATTTATCCTTGGCTTTCATCGCAATTTTCTGCTCTTCTTTGAGTTGGTCAATAAGAGCCATAACTAAATTCCTTTTTGGGACTCAGTTATTAGTACAGACGTACGCGACGAGCGTTTTCGCGAGCTAGCTTCTTAGCGTGACGCTTTTGAGCTGCTGCTTTAGCGCGTTTGCGAACTGTAGTAGGTTTTTCATAATGCTCACGACGACGCACTTCTGAAAGGATACCTGCTTTTTCGCAAGAGCGTTTGAAACGACGTAATGCAACGTCGAACGGTTCGTTTTCACGTACTTTAACTATTGGCATATGCCTTTCACCTCAGGGGTTATTCGTTAATGCTGATTCCTTGGACTCAAATCTTCATCGATCGGTCTTTAATCAGCTAGATCAAAAATGGTGCGGAATTTTAATCCGATCACTGCCCCTTTGTAAAGTATTATCGTGGTCAAATTTTCTCAGATTAGGTAATATTGCGTCAATTTCCGATTTCTATGAGAAAACGATGCGTATTTTAGGTATTGAAACTTCCTGTGATGAAACAGGGGTCGCTATTTATGATGATGAGAAAGGGCTACTTTCTCATCAGTTGTATAGCCAAGTAAAACTGCATGCCGATTACGGTGGAGTGGTTCCTGAGTTGGCCTCAAGAGACCATGTTAAGAAAACAATTCCTCTCATTAAAGAGGCGTTAAAAGAAGCCAACTTGACGGAAAAAGATATTGATGGTGTTGCGTATACTGCAGGGCCTGGTTTGGTAGGGGCTATTTTGGTTGGTGCCACAATAGGTCGAAGTATTGCTTATGCTTGGGGGTGCCCGCTATCCCTGTGCACCATATGGAAGGCCACCTGTTAGCACCTATGTTAGAAGATACACCACCGCCATTTCCGTTTATCGCACTGCTTGTTTCTGGCGGTCACACCATGCTTGTAGAAGTGAAAAGTATTGGAGAATATCAAATACTTGGTGAGTCGATTGATGATGCCGCTGGTGAGGCTTTTGATAAGACGGCAAAATTAATGGGATTAGATTATCCTGGTGGTCCGTTGTTATCTCGCTTGGCTGAAAAGGGGACTCAAGGGCGTTTCCGGTTTCCTCGACCTATGACAGATCGTCCAGGTTTGGATATGAGCTTCTCAGGTTTAAAAACGTTTGCTGCTAATACTATCGCTGCGAACGAAAACGATGATCAAACCAGAGCTGATATTGCTTACGCGTTTCAAGAAGCGGTCTGTGCCACATTAGTGATTAAGTGCAAACGAGCATTAGAACAAACGGGCATGAAGCGTATTGTCATTGCTGGTGGCGTTAGTGCTAACAAACAGCTAAGAACAGAATTAGAAACTTTAGCCAAAAAAATAGGCGGAGAAGTTTACTATCCTAGAACTGAGTTTTGTACTGATAATGGCGCGATGATAGCTTACGCGGGTATGCAGAGACTCAAAAATAATGAGTCATCAGATTTGTCTATTAAGGCACAACCTCGCTGGCCAATTGATCAATTATCTCCAATCGAACCGCGTTAAGGATCTATTTATTTAGGTAAGAAGTGTTCGAAACGGTTTAAGAAGCAGAGCCGATTTTTGGCTCTGTTCCGTCCATAAGGCGACGGATATTATCATAATGTCTTAGCAAAATTAGACAGCAAAGCATGGCAACTGGCAGTGTATAAAGCGGCTTAAATACCCAAGCGTAAAATGGTGCTAACAGAGCAGTAATAATCGCAGCAAGAGATGAATATCTGGTTATAAACGCAGCAATTAACCATGTTAACCCGAGTAACCCTGTTAATCCCCAACCTATCGGAGCTATTGCACCAATTGCAGTGGCAACCCCTTTTCCTCCTTTAAAATGAAAAAAGATAGGATAGATATGGCCTAAGCAAGCTGAAATGCCAATTAAACCGAGGTACAAGGGTTCAATTGTTAGGTAATAACTCAACCAAACAGGAATCGTACCCTTTAACATATCGAGCAATAATACCGTTAGGGCTGCAGACTTGCCTCCAATACGTAATACGTTTGTCGCACCAGGGTTTTTAGAACCATGTTCTCGCGGATCCGGTAGCTTAAGGATCCGACAGATCAACACCGCACTCGATATAGAACCGAGTAGATAGGCAAAGATGATCATACCAAGAGCTAATGGTGTCATAAGTATCCCTAGTGGTTAAGCGCAAGAATTAGTAGCCTTATTCTCTCGAACGAGCCTTCATTATAGCTCGTTTGAAAATAATACTTTGTTTTCTTTTCCTTTGGTATCCGACCTGTTGGGGAAATGAGTGATGTTGTTCATATCTGAGAAAAAAGTGTGAAAAATAAGTTATTCAAAATTTGAGAAAAAATTGAAATTCAGTTTTCCACTCTTCGCTATGCACATTGAGTCATGTAAACTATTTACAAAATCGTAGTATTACGACCTGTATTATTGAACGGTGAGTCGCGTTTGTCTTCTATCTCACAACTGAAAGGACTAAAAATGTCATTTGATAAAGTGTTTATTGAAAAGCTAGAGGTTATTACCACCATAGGTGTATATGACTGGGAACAAGAGATCAAACAGAAGCTGGTCCTAGATATAGAAATGGCGCACGACAATAAACCCGCAGGAAAAAGTGATGACGTTGAAGACGCATTAGATTACTCCAAAGTAAGCACAGCGGTTATTGAGCATATAGCGAATGGTCGGTTTTTATTGGTAGAACGAGTTGCAGAAGAAGTAGCAGAATTAATTATGATGAAGTTTAACGTGCCATGGATAAGCATACGTTTAACTAAACCAGGCGCTGTTCCACAGGCCGCTGGTGTCGGTGTGATTATTGAAAGAGGCATTAAGAAATAAATATGACGAAGGTTTATATTGGCGTTGGCACCAATGTAGATAGGGAAAAGCATACCCATGCTGCGTTGAATGAACTCTTTTTATTGGATAATCAAATCAGGGTCTCACCTATATATGAATGTGCACCTGTCGGTTTTGACAGTGAGGCGTTTTATAATTTTGTTGTAGAACTAACGACCACTCAAAAATTGACGGATTTTTCACATGAGCTTCGTAAAATAGAGGTAAAGTGGGGCCGTAGTGAAGAGGCTAAAAAGTTTCAGGATAGAAGCTTAGATCTCGATATCTTACTTTTTGGTGATGAAATATCACCACATTCTCCGACTGTACCTAGAGAAGATATATTTAAATACCCTTTTGTTATTCAACCTTTATTCGACCTAGTGCCTGATTTGGTTATCCCCAATGATGGAAGAAGAGTGAAAGAGATTTGGCAGAAGATGGATAACTTAGAATCCCTTATTGAAGTGGATTTTGTATATTAATGGAATTTTAATGACGTATTTTGAAGCATTTATACTTGCCTTAGTTCAAGGCTTTACGGAGTTTCTCCCTATATCGAGTTCCGCCCACTTAATTTTGCCTTCTGCAATCTTAGGGTGGGAAGATCAAGGCTTAGCATTCGATGTGGCCGTGCATGTGGGAACCCTTGCCGCGGTTATTATTTATTTTAGACATGAAGTTGTTACCCTATTAACCGCCTTAATGGGGTCTATTTTCAAGGGCGAAAGATCAAAAGAGAGTAAATTGGCGTGGATGTTGGTGCTTGCTACAATCCCTGCCTGTATCTTTGGCCTATTCATGAAAGACATTATTGAAATATATTTGAGAAGTGCTTGGGTCATTGCAACAACAACCGTGGTATTTGCGTTGTTGTTATGGTGGGTAGACAACAATGCTTCGTTGAAAGATGATGAATATCAAGCCGATGGTAAAAAATCATTGATTATTGGCATTACTCAAGCGTTAGCTATGATACCGGGAACTTCTCGTTCTGGAGCAACGATTACCGCAGCTTTATATCTAGGCTTTACCCGAGAAGCCGCTGCACGTTTCTCTTTTTTAATGTCTATTCCAATTATTATGTTAGCGGGTGGGTATCTTGGGCTTAAGTTGATAACCAGTGGTGAACCGGTACATTTGAGTATTCTACTGACAGGGATTGTGACCTCTTTCATTAGTGCTTATATCTGTATTTTTTTCTTCTTAAAGCTTATTTCAAAAATGGGAATGCTACCGTTTGTCATCTATCGTTTGATACTCGGTTTTGGCCTGTTTGGTTTTTTGATTTTCGGTTAAGATAACTGAAGAGCTTATCCCCACGAAAGTTGGGATAAGCTCTTACAAATAATGTGTTAGCAAACGATAGTTAGCGAACACTATGTTGAGATAACGCAATCGCTTCAATTTTTCTTCTGTCTGACTCTTCTCGAATATGCTTTCCTGAAAAACCATCTTTAATCACGTCTTGTACATTTATAGATAACGCTGTTTTATAAGCACTCTCAAAAATCAGTTTTTGTGGATAAGCAGAGTCTTCATGACCTTTTCTTCCTTGGTGATCGGCCATACAGGTAAGTAATACTAGATTGAGTTTTTCAGGTTTACGCCAGACATCTAAATTATTCAGTATCTTTAGAAAGGTGGCAGGTCTTAGTTCCGCTGCTCTATGTACATTTGAATGTTGGGCGCAAACTGCAAGAGCGAGCTCTTTATATTCATTGGGGACTCTTAAACGTTCGCATACTGCTTTAATGATAGCTAATCCTGTATGGGTATGCATTTTATGGCTTGGCCATTCAGATTTAGGGGTTACGCCTTTTCCGAGGTCGTGGACTTGTGCTGCAAATCGCACAACAGAAGAGTCTGAGATTAGCGCTGCCTGTTTAGCAACCATAAGAGTATGAATGCCTGTATCTATTTCAGGGTGCCACTTTTCCGGTTGAGGGACACCAAATAGCCGATCGATTTCTGGAACGATAACCTTGAGAGCACCACATTGCCTTAGCACTGATAGAAAAACATCAGGCCGTTTTGTTATTAATGACTTATGCCATTCTTGCCATACTCTTTCAGGGGTAAGATGCGCAAGTTCCCCAGAGTTAACCATCTTGCTCATTAATTGAATGGTCTCAGGAGCGATGGTAAAGCCAAGTGGGGCGAGTTTTGCTGCAAAACGGGCGACTCGTAGTACACGCAGTGGGTCTTCAACAAAAGCCTCCGACACATGCCTAAGTACAAGGTTTTTGATATCAGTCTGGCCGTCGTAAGGGTCAATGAGGGCCCCTGACTTATCTTGAGCTATCGCATTAATGGTAAGATCGCGTCGAATAAGGTCTTCTTCTATCGATACCTCTGGAGAAAAATGACATTGAAATCCAGTATAGCCGTGACCTGATTTACGTTCAGTCCGTGCTAGCGCGTACTCTTCTTTGGTTTTAGGGTGAAGAAAAACAGGGAAGTCTTTACCGACAGGCTGAAAACCGAGTGATAGCATTTTGTCTGCAGTAGAACCAACAACGACCCAGTCGTTATCATAATTGGGAATATTGAGTAATTTATCACGTACAGCTCCGCCAACAAGGTAAGTTTGCAAGCAATGCTCCTTGGTAAAAACAATCAGTTAAGCTTTACATTCTATCAGCCAGTGGTACTTTGCATAACAACATTTTGTCTATTTAACGCGAACTAAACATTACGAAAAGAGATGGGTTAATGTATAAGGATTATTTTGGATTTATTGAGATGCCATTTTCGATAGTTCCAAGTTCAAGATACTTGTTTTTAAGTTCCCGCCATCGAGAGGCGATGGGACATCTTCAAGCCGGTCTTGGGGACGGTGGCGGTTTTGCCATGCTGACAGGGGAAGTTGGAACCGGTAAAACAACGGTATCCAAAGCCATGCTAGCATCGCTTAATGACGATGTGAAAGCAGGCTTAATACTTAACCCAACCTTTTCTGAAAACGACCTGCTTGAAGCTATATGCGATGAGTTTAATGTTAAGTATCCGGAAAACGCAACGCTTAAGCAGTTAACGAAAGGTATTCACCAGTATTTACTCGAAAACCATGCAAAAGGGATTCAATCACTATTGCTGATTGATGAGGCACAACACCTTTCAACTCAGGTATTAGAGCAGCTACGTTTATTAACTAATTTAGAAACGGACAGTCAGAAATTGTTAAAGGTGCTTCTTATTGGGCAACCTGAATTGCAAGCTAAGCTGCAAACGGCTGAACTGAGGCAATTGGCTCAACGGATCACGGGCCGTTATCATCTATTGCCTTTGTCGGATAAAGAGGTTGAACAATATGTTGAATTTCGCCTTCAGATAGCGGGAGCGCCACGTGCATTGTTTAGTGTTAAAGCATTAAAGGTCATTGCTAAATATTCACAGGGTATCCCTCGTTTGATCAATTTAGTGTGTGATAAAGCATTGCTGTATGCTTATTACAGCGGGGAACAAGAAGTCAGCGTAGAGAAAGTCGAAAAGGCGTGTCAGGACGTAATGTCTTTCCAGGCTCCATTAACTCAACAGAGTCAGTCCCACACTTCTCATTCATTTCCGTCTTTTTTTAGCGCTATTATGCTCGCCATTATTTTGGTCGGTTTAGTATTCAAATTTAACCAACCAATAGAAACGTTTGTCCAATCTCATCTTACACCTCTTCCAGTTTATCAATCGAAGATAGAAAAACAGGAGAGCATTGATGATGTATTAGCTGATTTCATTAAACAGAGCCAAAACCCAATTAATGCAACACAGATTTTATATGGCTTGTGGGGTATTAAAGCATCGGTGCTAGACGCTGATTGTTCATTGAATAACGCACCTTTTTACTGTGAAACTCGCTATGGAAACTTACAATCTGTTGTCGCTGAAAAGAGACCGGTTGTATTGAGCTTAAATAGTGAGTTTGGTGATTTTTATGCTGTGCTTTATAAGGTTTATGATGACAAGATCGAACTTATTAATGGCTCTCAGCGAGTCTTAATTGCCACGGATTGGTTAAATACCAACTGGAATGGTGAGTATCAGACACTTTGGTACAGTGAAATTGATCAAGTTTTGAAGATAAACAGTAACGGCAATAGCGTCGAAAAATTGGATTTATTGTTGGCTAAAGTATTAGGGGATGAAAGATTAAATACTCGGGTGTTTAATGCTACGTTAGAAAATCGTGTGAAAGCATTTCAAACTTGGCAAGGATTGTCCGCTGATGGTGTCGTTGGTAAAAATACATTGAAATTACTTGATCGGATGACGACCGAATTTGCCCCTGAAATTATCTTGATCAAAGAGGAGGGCTAACTATGTCTGAATTAATGAAATCTTTGGCACAGTCCGAACAGGGCTACAGAACAATGCATTCCTCCTCTCCTGTCATTTTAAATCACACGCATCTACCAAAAAGAAAAAATAACTTGGTATTGATGGTTTCTTTAGTACTGCTGCCGCCGATCGCTTCGATCGCTTATCTTGGTTATGACGCTAAGCAATCGTGGCAGCAGCAAACAGAGCGAGCAATGCAAACGATAGAAAGGCAAAAGCAGTTACAAAGCGTACCTAAACCGCCGTTAGTTACGTTTCTCGCTTATCCAGAATTAACAGAGCTTAGAGCCATAGATAGATCGCAATTTAATATAAATAATGTTGAGGCCGATATAAGCCCTCAAGTGAAGCAAACAGGTATTAATGCGGCAGGAATTGTAAATGAAGCTAAACCTATACGTGACGATTTACATTTAGACACACTCGACTTAAGTGGCCTCTCTTCCGAGCTAGCAGAACGAGTGCAAGACGCATTAGATGGTGAGGGCTCTACGCAACCACAACAAACTCAATATTCATCCGATGAGGTGGAGACAATAGAGTTAGTTAATTATGAGTATGTCTTTAGAGGCAAATTACCTGCTATGAATCTCCAAACTCATATGTACGCCAGTAATGAGCAAAGCCGTTGGGTAAAAATAAATGGTGTAGAACGACATGAAGGAGATTGGGTTAATGATTCAGTTCAAGTCTTGACTATTACGCCAAGGTTTATCACGGTTGGGTTTGAAGGTGATGTAATAGAAATACCGGCGCTTTACGAGTGGGAAGGTTGATAGACCAATAAATGGCAGTAATTAATGCCTGTTCAAATTAAAAAAGGTTGCGATAGCAACCTTTTTACGTTTTGTAAGCCCTACACGCGAGCACTTGCACGCATATGTATTAAGCCCAGCCGTTTGGTGCCTTTTTACGTCTTGGAATAATGTGTGGGAGAATTAGCCCAAACAGTAAACCAATACCCGCTACACCACCGCCATACATGAAGTATTTAAGCAGTAGGTCTTCTTTTTGTGTGTCTAACTTAGCGCGTAGTTCTCTAATTTCAGTTTGAGAACTCGTCAGTTGTTGGCTGATATCACTGTAGTTTTGTTCTAGCTCCGCAATTTGCTTATTACGCGAATCTAGTGATTGAACTAAGCCCGCTTTTGCTTCATCTGAATTTTTACGTGCGTTGGAGAGTTGCTCTTTCACTGTGGTTAGTTCTTCTTCAAGCTTAGGTAGGCGTTCCGCCATGCTTGCTTGACGGGTAACAAAACGGCTTTCAACCCAACCTTTACGACCTTTCGCGTCGATAACTTGGCTATACTTAGCAGTGGTATTGACGTCGACTAAGTTTACTTTATCACCTGCATTTACACTGCCGATGATACGAAACTCGTTACCAGGGCCGGCATGCATATAAGTGAACAGATTGTCTGCAATGTACCTAGGAGCAGCAAAGGCGCTTGGTATTGAGAAGCAGATAAATAAAACAACAAAAAGCAATTTTTTCACAGTGTGTCCCTTACGAAATTATGGCACTAGCAAGATGGTCATATTTCGTTTTAATCATTATTCGAATATTCCAGTGAGAGAATAGTAAGAATTTTAGCCTGTTGATGCAACTAAGAAGGCACGTCTACACGTGCCTTTTTTAACTTTTGAATCAAATATGACATTAACCTAACATTGATTAGATAAATATCGCTTCCAAAATATAGAAAAATATCACAGCTAATATAGCGCCAGCAGGTAAGGTGACAACCCAAGAAACAACGATATTTCGAACAACGCCTAGGTTTAGAGCGGCAATACCTCGAGCAAAACCAACACCTAAAACAGCACCCACAAGTGTTTGCGTAGTTGAGATAGGTAAACCAGTACCAGAAGCTAATACAACGGTAGATGCCGTTGCCAGTTGAGCTGCAAAGCCACGGCTTGGTGTTAATTCTGTTATTCCGGTTCCTACTGTTGCCATAACTTTATGGCCCATAGTCGCCAAACCAACCACAATACCAATACCGCCTAGTGGTAATATCCACCATGCAATAGTACTTTTAGTGGTTATTTCACCCATATGTTCGATAGTCGAAGCGATAGCTGAAAGTGGTCCGATTGCATTCGCAACATCATTTGAACCATGAGCAAATGCCATTGCACATGCTGTGATCACCATTAATGTGCTAAATATTTTTTCTACACCAGCAAAACCGTGGTCATCTTTCTTACCCGCGAATTTTTTACCTATGTATATATAGCCACCGACCATGACAAGAGCTGATACTGCAATCGCCCAGCCCCAAGCTTCAAAGCCTGTTAGGTGCAAACCTATGTGTTTAAGCCCTTTTTTGATTGTAACTAGGGCGATAACTAATGTCGTTATGAACATATATACAGGAACATAGCGTTTTGCATTGTTAAGTGGCTCAGCGGTATCAAAAATAAGTCGTTGTGCAGTAATGAATATATAGTAGGCAATGATACCTGATATAAGTGGAGTGACTATCCAACTGCCTACGATACCTTGAACAGATCCCCAGTCCACCGCTTCTGAACCAACAGAAACAAGAGCGAAACCAATAATGGCACCGATGATGGAGTGAGTCGTAGAAACTGGCCATCCTCTAAAAGAAGCAAGTAACAACCAAGTACCAGCGGCCAATAGCGCTGACATCATGCCGAATACAAGTACTTCAGGTTGGCTTTCAAACAAAGAGGTATCAATAACCCCTTTACGAATGGTGTCTGTTACTTCGCCACCAGCGAGATAAGCACCCGCGAATTCAAAAATCATAGCGATAAATATCGCTTGTTTTACCGTTAAAGCTTTTGAACCAACTGATGTGCCCATAGCATTGGCAACATCATTTGCACCAATACCGATAGCCATTAAAAAGCCAAAGAGCGCAGCAGTAATGATAAGGATAGTGCCGTAATTAGCGAGGATATCCATTGTGATACCTTAGTATTTTAGTAAGCCAAGCTGAAAGCAGAGCACATTCATTTGTGCTGATTGAACTGCCTATAGGTTAAACCTGACTTTACAAAGTGACTGAAAAATTTATGAACGAGAGAGCATCAATTCTAAACGAGTTCCAACTCGTTGAGCTTGATCAGCGATTTCGCCAACCCATTCAAGAATTTTGTACAAAAACATGACGTCAATCGGACTATAGTCATTTTCAATCGCCATTAATTGTTGGCGTAATTGAATTTGCAATAAGTCAGTGTCGTCTTCGATCAAGTCCAGTTGATGGATCATATCGGCCACTAAGTTTACTTCACGGCCTTTAAATCCGGTCTCCAAAAGTTCGTCGAACTCTTTGACTACTTTATGCGCTAAATTAGCTGAATCAATGCAACGCTTAACGTATGTGATAAAGTTGTCGTGGATTGTGTTAGGTATGTTCAGTCTACGTCCGATGACGCGTCCTGAAATATCTTTGGCGAGGTTAGCGAGTTTGTCTTGTTGAGTGATAAGATCCAACATGTCTGTACGGTCGACAGGCATAAACAAACCGCTAGGGAGTTTTAAACGAATTTCACGCTTTAAAACATCGGCTTCTTTCTCTAGTTCAGAAATGTGTGCACGGATTTTTTCTGCTTTATCCCAATCACCTTGATGGCAAGTTTCAAAAAACTCCACAAGCTGAGAGCAACATTCATCTACAACCGCCACGTGCTTTTGTAACGGCTTTATTGGGGATTTAGCGAACAATCCCATAATTGTATTTACTGGCATAGTGATCAAACCTAAAAAAATAGAACCTATATAAACCATATACTAAAAAAATGTATTTGGTCGCCTAGGGCTATGAAGTGGCGCATGTTAACCTAATAAATTGACCAATAAAACTGATTTAGATCATCTAGAGCGTGAAATTTCGTTCTTGCGGTAGGCAATAATAGGCAATATCCTGTGTAAGACGACTTTTAAAGGTATAAATATTCAATGGAAACCGAGATAGAACTGAAGTTTTTTGTAAAACCTGAATTTTCCGATAAATTACAACGAAAAATTGCGGAGACCAAGGTTCTTCAGAGCAGTTGTAGAGAATTAGGTAATATTTACTTCGATACTCAAGACAATTGGTTACGCCAGCATGATATTGGCCTGCGTATTAGGCGATTCGATGACGTGTTCGTTCAGACCGTAAAAACATCAGGTCGCGTAGTGGCTGGCTTACATCAACGACCCGAATATAATGCCGAACATGATAGTAACTCTCCAGATCTTACCCTTCATCCTCAAGATATTTGGCCCTCAGGTAAAGATGTATCCCAATTACAACAAGAAATTTTTCCACTATTTTCAACAAATTTTACCCGTGAGCAGTGGTTAGTTGGAATGGCGGACGGAAGCCAAATCGAAGTGGCTTTTGATCAAGGTAAAGTCATTGCGGGGGATAAAGAGTCACCAATTTGTGAGGTGGAACTCGAACTGAAATCGGGTCAAGCGGACTCTCTGTTTACTTTAGCAAGAAGCTTAAGTGAAGAAGGCGGTATGCGATTAGGTAATCTAAGTAAAGCGGCTAGAGGTTACCGCCTTGCACAAGATTATGAGGGCGATGATGTAAAACCGTTATCTATGGTGGAAACGAAAAATGACGATAGTGTAGAAGATTGCTTTATCAATTCGTTAGAGCATGCCCTTTCACACTGGCACTATCACGAACAGATATTTTTTGAACATCCGTCTAATCTCGTGCTCGCACAAATTAGTAATTCAATCTCATTTATCAGACAAATTTTAACCGTGTATAGCGGCATTGTTCCACGGCGAGCAAGTGCCTTGTTACGTCAAGAGTTAAAATGGTTAGATGAAGAGATGAGTTGGTTAAAAACAGCAGATTATATTGATGATCTTTGTGAAGATAAAGGTCATGTTCTTCGTAAACTGGATGCGAGAAAGTTATTGGTATCTAAGCTTAATTACAGCAAGTCGCAGTTACCAAATGAAGAGGAAATGGTCACTCTATTTACTTCGGCCCGGTATACGGGGCTCGTACTTGATTTAAGTCGTTGGCTAATGGGTAGAGGTTGGCATCCATTTCTCGATGATAAAGCAAAAGAAAAAATGACAACTTCCATTAAACGCTTTTCTCAACATCAACTAGACAGGACGTGGGCCGAATTAATGGAGGCTTTTCCTGCTCAAAAAGTCTTAACAAGTGAAGAGTATATAGATCAACGATATGGGTTAATGCGAAACCTTTATACCGGTATCTGTTTTGCTTCGCTATACGATATTGAACAGCGAAATAATTTTCGTATGCCTTGGGATGATCTTCTCCATGGTATTGATGATCTTCTTACTTTAAAGCCTCTTGAAGAGTTACTTAGCGACAAAGAACTTGATGAAGAAGATAAAAATCAGTTAGAAAGATGGCTTGCTAGACAAGAACTTTCTATCTTACACGCGATGGAACAAACCAGAGCGATGAGTGTAGAAGTACCTCCTTATTGGAGTAATTGAAAACCCTTCAGACAGTGATAATGATCTGATTAAAAAAGGTGGGCAACTAAGATTGTCCACCTTTTTTAATCGTTATCGATTTTCATCTGGTTTGTGATTTTGGGATCTTTCTAAATTATCTATTCTTTTAATCAGTATTTTTTGATCAGCGATGAGCTTTTCTAATAATTCATTATTTTTAGCTAATTGATGATATGGTCTATTAGATTTTGGTGAAGCGATTAAAGATGTGATTAGGCCTGAAATCATACCGAATATCCCTACACCACAAATCAATATTGCCGACGCAATAATCTTACCTATATCGGTCGTTGGGTAGTGGTCACCATAGCCAACGGTTGACACGGTCACTATTGACCACCACAACGCATCACCTGCAGATTTTATGTTTGCCTCTGGATGACTCGCCTCAACAAAGAGAATCGCGGTGGATCCCAATGTCAGCAGAAAAATCAATAATAATAAGATTGAAGCGAATGTGGCTTCACTTCTGTTACGGTTTATTTGATCAAAAATATGCTTTCCAGATTGAATAACTTTGATCACTCGTAAAATTTGGAAAATTCGGCCATAACGAAGTGGCTCTATTAACGGTATGCTTGCGACGAAATCTATCCAATGTTCTTTTAGATAAAGTAATCGATTTTTAGAACGAATGAGGTCTGTTGTGAGCTGTAATAAAAAAAGACTACAGATCGCAGTGTCGATGCCGATAAGTAAAGAATAGGTATCTGGCGAAGGCTTAAAAAATAATAGTCCAGAGATCACAAATAGTGACAAAAAAGACAATACCAGTGACATTAGGCTCATTGGTTTGACTTCATCTTTGATATGATGTTTTTTCATTCGAGGCTCAAATTAAATGTAGTGATAATTAGTGTCGCTATAATCATTGGTAGGATAGCTATACTAACTATCTAGACAACGAGTCAAGTAATATAAGAATACGTGGAGAACTAGGAATGGCAAGTATCACGATTAAACCATGGGAAAGGCTGATCACAGACATACGATTAGTACCTAAACTCATTTTGTTGATGGCTTTTAGTTCGGTTTTGATTATTTCAAAACAGCTGTGGGATGCGAGAACATTTTATAATTCTTCTACATCGATCCAAATAGAACAAATTGCAATTGAAGCGCAATCTGAAGCAAGCTTAATTGATATTATTTTATCGACTGCTAGTGGAAATGGTGCAGTAGAGTCTGCGATTAAAAAGATTCTAAATCGCAGCGCTAAGGACCATTTTACTTATATTGTCGAAAGAGACAGTGGAAAAATAATTGGCCATCCTGGTTTTACCTCTCTTAATGCCATGGATACCATGACGAGTAATGGAAGCTCTGTTAAACAGCTACTCTCTCAGGTATCAAGTCATCAAAGTATAAAATTAGCCGATGGAGAAAGGTTTGAGCATGCTGTTAAGTTGAGTAATGGGAATTGGGTTGTGGTGGTATCACAAAGTTCTGATATGTCCCAAAAGCATTACGACGCTTACATAGAGCAGATTATTTGGCAAACTTTGTTAATGATCATTGTTTTTGTCGGGATATTGCTTGGTGCAGCTAATGTTATGCTACGCCAAACGAATTATATCTCAGATGCCATTAAAGGTATGGCAGGAAAAGACCTTGTCACACCAATCGAGCTAAATTGTAAAGATGAGTATGGTGACTTAGCCAGAGAGCTAGAAAAAACAAGGATTCAGCTTCAAGACGTAATTAAAGCACAGATCGATACTTCCCAAGAGTTATCTAGTATGACCGAGGTGATGACTATTAGTATGTCGGAAACCAAAGATTCATCGGAAGAAGAATTTGGTGAGATTGATCAGCTTGCTACAGCAATGAATGAAATGAGTACAACCGTTCAAACGGTTGCTGAACATGCTCAAAATGCATCGTTAGTCACCGAACAAGCTCAGGTTCAAGCTCAAACAGGACAACAGTTTGTGCTCGATAGTGTAAGCAAAATGAAAGAACTATCGAATGATATAAGCAAATCGGCCGAGGCGGTGAATCAAGTAGAAGTTAGAGTCGATTCAATAAGCAGCGTTGTTGGTACTATCCAAAACATCTCTGAACAAACAAATTTACTGGCGTTGAACGCCGCTATAGAAGCAGCGAGAGCCGGTGAAGCTGGACGTGGTTTTGCAGTCGTTGCCGATGAAGTGAGAAACCTAGCGCAAAGTACTCAAAAAGCAACAGTAGAAATTCAAGATATGATTACTCAGTTGCAAAACAGTGCTAGCTCTGCAGTAGAAATGATGGAAAAGAGTGTTGTAGAAGCCGCAGATGGTGCTGAGTTGGTGAATAATGCTGGCGATGAGCTAGGCGGCATTGTTGAGCAGGTAACAAGTATTAATGATATGAATATTCAGATAGCAACAGCAGCAAGCCAACAAAGTACTGTAGCAGATGAGATGAATCAAAATCTAACAAACGTAAGAGGCCTAGTAGAGGCTTCTGTTGTGGTTGTATCTGAGCTATTGGAAATGTCGGAAGATATGCAGCGTAACGCTGAAGAGTTAGATAGGAAAATTCAATCTTTCCAAATATAGTAACCTAATCCGACAATAGTTACCTTAGAGATCACGTAACGTACGTTTATCAGGCCCGCTCAGTGTTAGCGGGCCTTTTTTATTGCTAAAGTAGGGTTAAAGTTAAAGGATAAAAACGGTAACGAACAAGGACGTCAGATGCATTTGCCCGAGAACTTTCTTTCAGAATATCAATCCGCCTATTCTCAATTCAATGATGACTCTCAGCTGTTAATAGAAAAGTGGCCAGAACTGCGACAGAGTGAATTAAAGCGCGTAATAGCCTTAAGTCAATTTGTGACAGATTCACTTTGTCAAGACGATGAGTTAGTACAAATCTTACCGGATATGCTGGAAAAGAAAGAACGTTGTAGTACTTATCGAGATCGTTTAGCCACATTGCTACAGAGTTGCAATGACGAGAACTGTGGGCTCAAGGTTCTACGCCAATTTAGACGAAGAGAGATGGTTTATATAGCATGGCGAGACTTCACTAATAACTGGAGCCTTGATGAAAGCTTAAGTCATCTATCAATGCTTGCAGAAGCGATGATTTTTGAAACCTATCGCTGGCAATATAAGCTCTGTTGCGATGAATGGGGTACGCCATGCAATGCCAGCGGTGAACCTCAACCAATGTTGATTATAGGGATGGGTAAGCTTGGAGGGGGAGAGCTTAACTTTTCATCAGATATAGACCTCATCTTTACTTATCCTGAAAACGGAGAAACTCAAGGAGCTCGTAGAAGCATATCTAACGCTCAGTTTTTTACGCGATTGGGTCAACGGATTATTAAAGCGCTCGATCAACAAACATTCGATGGTTTTTGTTATCGAGTCGATATGCGATTACGGCCATTTGGAGAAAGTGGACCGTTAGTGATGAGTTATGCGGCAATTGAGGACTATTACCAAGAGCAGGGGCGTGATTGGGAACGCTATGCAATGATAAAAGCACGGGTGATGGGTAGTGAAATGTATCCGGAATATCAAGAGCTTAGACAAATGCTAAGACCCTTTGTCTTTAGACGCTATATCGATTTTAGTGCGATTCAATCTCTTCGCCGAATGAAATCTATGATATCCAGTGAGGTTAGGCGCAGAGGGTTAGCTAATAATATAAAATTGGGTGCCGGTGGTATACGTGAAATTGAATTTATTGCCCAAGTATTTCAACTGGTTCGAGGGGGAAGGGAACCAAGTTTAAGAGGGCGGGGTTTGTTAGAAACCTTGGCCGCAGTGAAGGAGTTAAATCTTTTAGATAATACGGAAGTTGAGCAATTAGAGGCTTCATATCGTTATTTAAGAAGACAAGAAAACTTGTTACAAGCCATGGCCGATAAGCAAACACAAACTTTACCAGAACACGAATCTGATCAATTGAAGTTAGCGTGTGCGATGGGAAAAGAGACTTGGCAAGAAATGCTACAAGATACCCAAAATCATATGCAGGTAGTACATGCCATATTTGAACAGCTGATAGGTGAAGAAGAAGAGGAAAGTACAGCGGTCAAAAAACATTTTTCTGAGTTATGGGACATGGCTCATAAAGAAGAAGTGATCGAACATGTTTTAGAGCAAGACCTCTCTAGAGAAGCCCCAGAAAAAGAAGCTCAAGTGATTATTCAATTTAAGAATGATCTCGCTAAAAAGACTCTGGGGCCAAGAGGGAGAGAAGTCTTAAATAAGCTTATGCCTAAGGTGTTCCAAAGTATATTTTTGCATGAGGAGGCTGAATTTGGTCTGCCACGAGTGCTTCACCTTTTGCACAAAATAGTCACACGTACTACCTACCTAGAGCTTCTTGACGAACACCCTGCAGCGCTAACCCAGTTAGTGCGTCTCTGCACAGCAAGTCCTATGATATCGGAACAACTCAGCCGTTTTCCGATCTTACTTGACGAATTGCTAGACCCTAATCAACTCTACAACCCAGTTCCGTTAGAGTCATATAAGACAGAATTAAGAGATTATTTAGCTCGGATCCCTGAAGATGACATGGAACAACAGATGGAGGCTTTGAGGCAGTTTAAGCAAATATGTAGTTTAAGAATCGCCGCCGCTGATATTGCTGAAGTGTTACCTGTGATGAAAGTTAGCGACCATTTAACCTATTTAGCTGAGGCGATTGTTGAGGCCGTCATTAATCAGGCGTGGTTACAATTGTCTGAAAAATATGGTGAGCCGACTCATCTAAAAGATAGAGAAGGTAAAGGGTTTGCTGTCGTTGGTTATGGAAAAGTTGGTGGTTGGGAGCTAGGGTATAACTCGGATCTTGATATCGTCTTTATGCATGATTGTCCTGTAAATATTTATACAGATGGTAAAAAAGAGATAGATGGAAGACAGTTTTATTTGCGCTTGGCGCAAAGAATTATCCATATATTTTCAACACGAACGGCTTCTGGAATTTTGTATGAAATTGATACCCGTTTGAGACCTTCAGGTGTTTCTGGGTTATTGGTTAGCCCAACAGAGGCCTTTGAAGAGTATCAACAAAACGATGCGTGGACGTGGGAGCATCAAGCTCTTGTTCGTACTCGATTAATTTACGGAGATAAACCATTGGCTCTCGCTTTTGGTGATATCCGGCATAGAGTGCTTTCCAGAGTTAGAGAGAAAGAAAAGCTGAAACAAGATGTCGCTGCAATGCGTGAAAAAATGCGCGAGCATCTTGGTGAGAAGAAAATCGGTAGGTTTATGCTTAAGCAAGACAAAGGGGGAATTACCGATATCGAATTTCTCGCTCAATATTTGGTTCTAAGCTTTAGTAATGAACATACCTCGCTAACTCGTTGGTCTGATAATGTCAGGATTTTTGAGTCATTAGCGAGCCAAGGGGTTATTGATGAAAGTGAAGCCTTAGCCTTAAATAATGCTTATACGACACTTCGAGATGAAATTCATCATCGAAACTTACTCAATCAAGACGCGGATGTGGATGAAAGCCGATTTATTGAAGAACGAACGTGCGTCAACGAGCAATGGGATAAGTGGTTTACTTGATTCTAGTTTAGTATTAACGAAAAAGAGGGTCGGCATTGCCGACCCTCTTTTTCGTTAAGTGCAGTAAAGGTTATTTTTTTACAACATCAGGTGCTTTAAGGCCTGCGTTGATATATAAAATTTCACTCTCACTGAGTGTACCAGTAGCATCACGTAAACTTAGAACACTGATGATGTAGTTGTAACGAGCATCAGATAAGTTACGGTTTGCGTCGTATAAACGTCGAGTAGAATCCAAAACGTCAACAATGGTACGGGTACCAACATCGAAGCCCGCTTCCGTTGCTTCTAAAGCAGACTTAGCAGACACTACTGATTGCTCATAAGCTCGTATAGTACCAATGGTTGCATTGATGTTGTTGTTTGAGCTACGCACTGTAGCGACGATGCTGCGATAAGTCGCTTCTAGGTCTTCACTTGCCGCGACATAGTTAAACTCAGCTTGTTTAACTTGTGAGGTGATATTGCCACCAGTATATAGAGGTACAGAAAGATTTAGGCCAATGTTGAAGCTATTAGCATCATAATCACTGGTACTTTCACCTTGATCTGTATAGCCGTAACCACCATCTAAAGTGAGTGATGGAAGATGTCCAGAACTTGCCAATGAGATAGAGTCTCGAGCAATATCTTGAGAGATTCTTGCTGTTAATAGCGTTAAGTTCTTAGTTTGCGCCAATTCAAGAAGTTGTTGTGGAGATTCTTCGGTTTTGGTTGCAGAGAAGGTTTTGGTATCGAGAACATTAAGGTTAGTATGCTCTCGCCCTGTTATTTCACGAAGTGCTTCATAGCTGTTAACAAGGTCATTTTCGCTTACCACTTCACTCGCTAGCACACTATCGTACTCTGCTTGTGCATCATGCACGTCGGTAATTGCAGATAGACCAACCTCGAAACGTTGTTTCGTCTGCTCTAACTGTCTTGCTACTGCGGCTTTTTCAGCACGAACAAATTCTAAGCTATCTTGTGCTCTAAGTACTTCAAAGTAGGCGGTAGAAACTCGTAGGATCAAATTCTGTTGTTGGGCTGCATAGGCCGCATCAGTTTGTCTCGCTGATTTTTCTGCCGTATCAAGTGTGATCCAGCTTGAGCGTTGGTAAAGTTCTTGTGAAAAATTGATACCCGCAGCCAACGTATTATTTTCAGCACTGTCATAATCACTACGTGTAATATCGTAGCTAGCACTTAAATTAATTTGTGGCAAAAGGGTCGCACGGCTAGAATTAATTGCCTCAAATGCAGCGTCTCGTTGAGCTGCTGAACGTAGTAATGTTGGGTCGTTTTCTTTTGCTAAATTGTAGATCTCAGCAAGATCATCAGCAAGAGCGATGGTCGACGTAGTACCTAGCGCTGTACTAATAAATAATGGAAGCAGCTTTTTCATTTGGTTTGTTCCTGCCTTAATTAAGGATCGATTCTTCAAGAGTTTAACCCAAGTAGAGGTTATTTTGTTCTAATCTTTGCTCTTTTTTACATTTTATTGTACGAGTGTGCAATATTTTTTGGTAAATTCAAAATTTATTTAAACCTTATTGATAAAGTTGAGTAATATCATTGGTGCTAAAGTTACTCTATGATTAAAATACTCAATACATGAATCTATGGAGTCTAATCCTCTATGAAGCCACAATTTACCCCAGAAGATGTAAAGATCATTTCCAAAGAGACCTTGTTCAAAGGTTTTTTTCAAATGGTTAAGTATACATTTAAGCACAAGTTGTACGATGGTGGGTGGAGTCAACCTGTAGAACGTGAATTATTTGAGCGTGGTCATGCCGCCGCAATGTTACCCTATGATCCAATAAGGGATGAAGTGGTATTGATTGAACAGATTCGAGTAGGTGCATTAGAGCATGAAAACCCATGGCAATTAGAGATTGTTGCAGGGATCATGGACGCTGATGAAGAGGTAGAAGATCTCGTTCGTCGTGAGGCGATGGAAGAGGCTGGTTTAGAGGTGGACAACATTGCTTCGGTTGCTAGCTATTACCCTTCTGCAGGAGGCTGTTCTGAACGATTAGATGTTTTTGTAGGGCAGGTGAACTCTTTGGGCGCTGGAGGTGTTTATGGTCTCGATTATGAAAGTGAAGATATTCGAGCATTGGTAATGAAAAGAAGCGATGCTTATGCGTTAATTGCTGACGGTAAAATAGAAAATGGCGCATCTATTATTGCCTTACAATGGTTAGAGATTAACCATGAAAAACTAAGGTTAGAATGGCAACGGTAATGTCTGGGAAGCCCTATCATGTTGATCTTGCAGGTCTGATGAGGGTTTATGAAACAAACTATGCTAAATTAAACGCTTTGCTGCCCAATCAGCCGAGTGTTGGTGATGTACGTTCTTATCAAGTTGCGGACATGGCCTATCAATTAGAAGTCATAGAAATAACTAAGTACACAACCTTAATTAATGTTAGCCAATGTAACGAACAGCCAGTTTTTCCTTTACCTAGGATGACAGTAAGGCTGTATAACGATGCTAGAGTTGCAGAAGTGTGTGCAAGTGAGCAGATTTCTAGAGTGCAAGCTCGTTATGATTACCCGAATTCAAAAATGATGCAGAAAGATGAAAAGTTTCAATTAAATCAATTCTTAAGTGATTGGCTTTCTTTTTGTTTAAAACATGGCATAAGTCGTGCTCCTCTTTTTTAGTGTTAAGTTTCCCGTGACATTGCTGATTAAAAAGAGACAATAAAAACGCACCATCAATAATTATAAAAAAAGTTTACGAGAATAAAGATTAATTCAAAGGAAAAAAGTTAGGTTTACTATTTTGAAGATACCAGCAACCTTAAATAACAGTATAAAATTTTTGCAGGTTACTGATACCCATCTGTTTTCTGAGGCAGACGGGTGTCTGTTAGGTGTGAACACTCTTGATAGTTTTCATGCCGTTATAGAAGAAATTATGACGCAAGATATTGAGTTTGACGCGGTACTTGCAACGGGCGATATTTCTCAAGATCATTCGATTCGCTCATATCAACGATTTGAACAAGGGATTACTCATTTAAGTAAGCCGTGTTTTTGGTTACCTGGAAATCACGACTATAAATTGAGCATGGATAGCATCATTCCCTCGGAGCATGTTCGTGATGAGACTCATGTCTTAGCCGGTGAGCATTGGCAAGTTATTTTACTTGATAGCCAAGTGGCAGGTGTGCCCCATGGTCGACTGTCTGATTTACAGCTAAAGTACCTAGACAATACATTACTTAAAAATGCGCATTTGCATACGCTTGTTCTTATTCATCATCATCCAGTTCTTGTTGGCAGTGAGTGGTTAGATCAACATACTTTACATGAAGCGCAATCGTTATGGGATGTAATTAACAAGCATAATAACGTTAAGGCGATATTGGGTGGACATGTTCACCAAGACTTCAATCAATTGATTTCTGGTGTTCGAGTGATGACAACGCCTTCGACCTGCGTTCAGTTTAAACCCAATTCTAAGGATTTTTCATTGGATTCACGCTCACCAGGCTGGAGGACGATAGAATTGTTTGAGGATGGAAGATTAGAAACCAAGATCGGCAGGCTCAAAAATGGTCAGTTTATTCCCGATTTTGGTGCGGGAGGTTACTGATGAAACCTTCGCTATTGCTTTATATTCACGGTTTTAACAGCTCACCGCAATCCTTGAAAGCGAATGTAATGAAAACGTTTTGTGAACAAAGTCGACCAGATATTAAAGTCATCACGCCTCAAATTTCTTGCTTTCCAGAAGACGCGAAGCAGTTACTGCTAGATATTGTTGAACAATACAAAGATGACTATCAAATCGGCCTGGTTGGTAGTTCTTTGGGTGGTTATATGTCAACTTGGTTAAATAGTCTTTATGGTTTTTCTGCCGTAGTTGTAAACCCGGCCGTGCGCCCTTATGAATTATTACAAGATTATTTAGGTGAACAGACAAATCCCTACACAAATGAAACCTATACTTTGCAACAAAAACATGTCGAGCAGCTAAGGTCATTAGATGTAGTCACACTTACAGACCCTGCTGATTTTTGGTTATTGCAACAAGAAGGTGATGAAGTTCTTGATTATCGACAGGCAGTTGATAAGTTTTCTGAATCTAAGCAAACCGTAGAAAAAGGCGGAGATCATAGTTTCGTTGGTTTCGACCGGTATCCTGAACAAATAATTAACTTTCTTGGGCTCTAGTCACCCGTATTCGTGCGGGAAATGTCATAAAATCTCTATCCCGTGAGCAATGCGCTTGACAACTGAGCCCTTGTTCCAGACTATGTTCCTTTGTATTTACTCTATGTGAGAACACGTTTTTATATCTAAAACACCATTTTGAGGTGTTTGTTTCGAATTGAATTCAAAACGTAATGTTTTCATAAAAAGTACCCCTAAACTTATAAGACAATTTCCGTATTATGACTGAACAATATAATGCTGGAGCCATTGAGGTTCTTAACGGCTTAGAGCCAGTACGTCGCAGACCTGGGATGTATACGGATACAGTGCGCCCTAACCACTTAGGTCAGGAAGTTATCGATAATAGTGTCGATGAAGCACTTGCCGGTCATGCATCTAAAGTACAAGTTATTCTCCATGCCGATCAATCATTAGAGGTGATTGACGATGGACGTGGTATGCCTGTAGATATTCACCCTGAAGAGAAAATCTCGGGTGTCGAGCTGATCTTATGTAAGCTCCACGCAGGTGGTAAGTTTTCTAACAAAAGTTATCAGTTTTCCGGTGGCTTACACGGCGTTGGGATTTCGGTAGTTAATGCCCTCTCTAAAAGGGTGGATGTTACTGTTAGGCGTGATGGCCAAGTCTATGAAATTGCGTTTGAACATGGTGATAAAGTCTCCGATTTGACGGTTACAGGGACTTGTGGCCGTCGAAATAGTGGGACGAGTGTGCACTTTTGGCCAGAGCCTAAATATTTTGACTCGAGTAACTTCTCTGCTTCTAGACTCATTAATAATCTACGAGCCAAAGCGGTTCTCTGCCCAGGGTTGGAGATTACTTTTACCAATAAAATTAACGGTGAAGTACATAAATGGTTTTATGAAGATGGCTTGAAAGATTATCTTTCCGAAGGCGTTAAAGGTTATACAGTACTTCCAGAATCCCCATTTACTGGTGAGTTTAAAGCGGAAACGGAAGGGGCTAGTTGGGCTCTTATCTGGCAGCCAGAAGGTGGCGAATTAATAACAGAAAGTTATGTGAACTTGATACCTACCCCTCTTGGTGGAACTCATGTCAATGGATTGCGTCAGGGTTTGCTCGATGCAATGCGTGAGTTTTGTGAATTCCGTAACTTACTTCCTCGTGGCGTTAAATTAACGGGGGATGATGTCTTTGACCGTTGTTCTTATGTCTTGTCGATAAAGATGCAAGATCCTCAGTTTGCTGGCCAAACAAAAGAGCGTCTTTCATCTCGTCAATGCGCGGCATTTGTCTCAGGAGTTGTTAAAGATTCTTTCAGTCTTTGGTTAAATGAGCGTCCTCAATTAGCCGAACTTATGGCTGAAATGTGCATTTCTAATGCTCATCGCCGAATGCGTGCGAGCAAAAAAGTAGTACGTAAAAAAGTGGCATCAGGCCCTGCTTTACCGGGTAAACTTACGGATTGTTCCGTACAAGATTTAAGCCGTACAGAGATATTTTTTGTGGAAGGGGATTCTGCGGGAGGGTCTGCAAAACAGGCCAGAGATCGCGAATTTCAAGCTATTATGCCCCTTCGAGGTAAAATACTTAACACATGGGAAGTGTCAGCAGATCAGGTTTTAGCCTCTCAAGAGGTTCATGATATTTCTGTGGCGTTAGGTATTGACCCTGATACAGATAATCTTGATAGCTTGCGTTACGGCAAGGTTTGCATACTAGCGGATGCTGACTCCGATGGACTCCATATTGCTACATTACTTTGTGCATTATTCACTCGCCATTTTAGGGCCTTGGTCGCAGAAGGTCATGTTTATGTTGCCATGCCACCACTTTTTCGTATTGATTGTGGTAAAGAGGTATTTTACGCGCTCGATGAAGAAGAAAAAGAGGGCATACTTGAACGTTTGAGTAAGAAGAAAGCCAAAATAAACGTACAACGATTTAAAGGTTTGGGTGAGATGAACCCACTGCAACTGCGTGAAACCACAATGGATCCAAATACTCGTCGATTGGTTCAACTTACTATTGATGACGATGAGCTTACCAACGAAATGTTAGATATGTTACTAGGTAAAAAGAGAGCGGATGACCGTCGTACTTGGTTACAAAGCAATGGCGATTTAGCAGAGGTTTAAAAGATAGATGTCCACTGAAATTACCTATGAAGGCATTGAACAGATGCCAATGCGCAAGTTTACTGAAGATGCGTATTTGAATTACTCTATGTACGTCATTATGGACCGAGCATTACCTTATATTGGTGATGGATTGAAACCGGTTCAAAGACGTATTATTTATGCAATGTCCGAGTTAGGACTTTCTTCCTCTGCTAAGTACAAAAAATCGGCTCGTACAGTAGGTGACGTACTCGGTAAGTATCATCCTCATGGTGACTCGGCTTGTTATGAAGCGATGGTTCTGATGGCTCAGCCATTTACCTATCGTTATCCATTAGTGGATGGACAAGGTAACTGGGGAGCACCTGATGATCCGAAATCATTTGCTGCAATGCGTTATACCGAGTCTAAATTATCTAAATTTGCAGAAGTATTATTAGGCGAGCTTGGTCAAGGCACCGTTGAATGGCAACCTAATTTTGATGGCACGATGAAAGAGCCATTAATGCTGCCCGCTAGATTACCTCACATTTTGCTTAACGGTATTACAGGTATTGCTGTGGGAATGGCAACAGACATTCCACCGCATAACGTTCGTGAAGTAGCGAATGCGGCGATTCATATATTGGAAAACCCTAAAGCGGAATTGCCGGCCATAATGGATTATGTGAAAGGACCGGATTACCCTACAGAAGCGGAAATAATCTCTCCTACAAGCGATATTCAAAAAATATATAAAACTGGTCGTGGCAGTATTAAAATGCGCGCGGTTTGGCATAAAGAAAGCACTGATATTGTCATCACGGCATTACCTCACCAAGTTTCTGGTGCGAAGTTGTTGGAGCAAATTGCGGCTCAGATGCGAGCTAAAAAATTGCCAATGGTCGATGATCTTAGAGATGAATCTGACCATGAGAACCCAACACGAATTGTTATCGTCCCTCGCTCAAATAGAGTTGATTGTGATCAGCTGATGAACCATCTTTTTGCTTCTACAGATCTCGAGAAAAACTTTAGAGTTAACTTGAATATGATTGGTTTAGACAATCGTCCACAAGTTAAAGGGTTAGTGCAAATACTGTCTGAGTGGATTGAATTTCGTCGTCTGACAGTCCGCCGTCGATTACAGTATCGTCTAGATAAAATCCTTGCTCGTTTGCACATCCTAGAGGGTTTGTTGGTTGCTTATCTAAATCTTGATGAAGTGATAGAAATTATCCGCAGTGAAGACCACCCTAAAGTAGTCTTAATGGAACGCTTTTCTATTACAGATATTCAAGCTGACGCGATTTTAGATATTAAACTTCGTAATCTCGCCAAACTAGAAGAGATGAAAATACGTGGTGAACAATCAGAGTTAGAGAAAGAGCGTGATAAATTACAATTATTACTCGGCTCTGAACGACGCATGAACACGCTGCTTAAAAAAGAAATTCAAGCAGATGCTGAAAAATATGGCGACGATAGACGCTCTCCATTAGTTGAGCGTAGTGAATCTAAAGCACTAACGGAAAGAGACCTAGTCCCAAGTGAGCCAATTACAGTTGTTCTATCAGATAAAGGATGGATACGACATGCGAAAGGCCATGATGTCGATGCCTCAAATTTGAATTATAAATCTGGTGACAGTTACCTTGCACAGGCATGTGGTAAGAGTAATCAGCAAGCAGTTTTCTTAGGCTCGGATGGACGTAGTTATTCGTTAGAGTCCCACTCACTGCCATCGGCAAGAAGCCAAGGTGAACCTATAACAGGGCGTCTAAATGTTGCAGAAGGGACATCTATTCGTCAGGTTATTATGGGTGAAATTGAACAGCTTTGGCTTGTAGGTTCAGATGCGGGGTATGGCTTCGTTTGTAAAGGTGCAGACCTGCTTTCTAAAAACCGCAGTGGTAAAGCACTCGTTAGCTTACCTGCTAATTCGGAGGTGTTGACCCCGAAACCTGTGAACAATCTTGATGCGGATGAAATCTTAGCGATAACTAATCAAGGAAGAATGCTCATTTTCCCGATTAAAGATTTACCTCAGCTAGGAAAAGGAAAAGGCAACAAGATTATTAATATCCCGGCAGCGAAAGCAAAAGCAAGAGAAGAGATTGTTTCTCATTTGATTTCTATACCTCAAGGTGCGACGGTTACTCTCCATGCTGGTAAACGCAAATTAGGGTTGAAACCTGCAGATCTCGAAAACTATAGAGGTGAAAGAGGTCGTAGAGGAGGCTTGTTACCAAGAGGGCTTCAAAGAGTGACTAATATTGAAATAGAAACAGTATCAGGGACAGAAATGCCCAATACCGAAGAATAAAATTTTCTAGCAATTGATATGAATAACTAAGCCCAATTAATAATTGGGCTTTTCTTTATTCTCTTGATGGTTATTTAGTTGAAAGAGGGATCTATTCAGGATCGGCAGACTCACCAACCTGAACAGCAATAGAAAGTGTTTCCCCATCTCTTAGTACGGTAAAGTTGACCGTTGTCCCTGGGCGAAGATCTGCAACGATGTCCATTACACTTTGACGACCGTTGATCTTTTGTTCATCTATAGCGAGTAGAACATCATTTTTTTGTAATCCAGCGATGGCTGCTGGACCTTCTGGGGCAACACCTAAAATAATGATTGCACCAACATAATCACCACCTAATAACCTAGACGTCATGGTGTTTATATCTTGTCCATCGACACCTATATACCCTCGTATGACCCGTCCGTCAGCTATGATTTTTTGCATAATACGGTCCGCTAAAGCGTAAGGTATGGCAAATGAGATTCCATAGGTTTCGAGGTCGGTTGCTTGTTGAAATGAGGCGGTGTTAATACCAACAAGTTCTCCGTGAGTATTGACTAAAGCTCCTCCAGAGTTACCTTGATTGATTGCAGCATCGGTTTGAATAAAGGCTTGCCTACCATCAGCACTAATTGAGGAACGACCTGTTGCTGAAATAATTCCGAATGTCGTTGTTTGCCCTAAATTATAAGGATTACCTATCGCTAAGACGATATCTCCAACTTGTGCATCGTAGTTAGAGTTTAAAGGGATAGTGGGTAGTTCAGTCATCTCTATACGCAATATCGCAATGTCTGTTCGACGATCCTTACCAACGAGTTGCGCATTGGCTATTCTTCCATCTTGCAGTGCAACGATGATTTGGTCCGCTTTTGCGATGACGTGAAAATTGGTAATAATGTAGCCTTTATCGCTGACGATAACACCAGAGCCGAGCCCTTGAGTCTTCAATGTAGATCGATCTTCTGCCGTGTATTTTCGGCTATAAATATTGACAACAGCGGGCGCAGCACGAAGGACTGCATCACTAAATGACACCCTAAGCTCTTGAAAGCTTTCAACGGTATCGACGATATCTTCTGGAATGATGTTAGAGCGCAGTGAGGGTACTGCGAGCAAAATGATGAATGCTGTTATTAGGCCTAAACCAACAGAACGTAATAGAAAATTCAGCATGTATCCCCTAATGCTACGAAAGCAAAACCGTAATATTTAAGTATAGGTAAGATAATTCACGATGAATAAGGATACAGATAGGTGTTTGTAAAAGAAAGGGAAGATTACGAAGCAATCTTCCCTTGTGTAGTGAATATATAGATGATTTATCGAACAACTAAGTAAATAGTACGCTCTCCACGCTGAACATTCAGTGCTAGAACATTTGGTTTTTGTTCTAACAGCGACCTTAATTCACCAAGGTTATGCACGCGTTGACGGTTGACTCCGACGATAATATCGCCCGATTGGAGTTGGAACGCTTCCGCTGAAGAGCCTTTCTCTACGGAGCTAACTTTAACACCTTCGACAGAATCGTCTGATGATGTGTTTGTCAGCTCAGCACCTTTGAGGCCGTCGTGTAATGTAGCAGCTTTTGTTTTGCTATCGGATGCTTCACCTAGCGTAACGTCAAAGCTTTTCTTTTTGCCGTCGCGAATAACGCCGAGCGTTATCTCTTTACCGGCTCCAAGTGTTGCCACTTTCGCTCTCAATTCGCTAAAGGTTCGGATTTCTTTATCATTAATTTCGATAATGATATCACCGGCTTCTAGCCCAGCTTTATCAGCTGCGCTGTCTTGTACAACCTGACTAACAAATGCCCCTTTGCTTGCTTCATATCCAAGAGCTTCGGCAAGTTCAGAAGTTACTTCACCACCTTGGACACCTAACATTCCGCGCTTAACCTCGCCGAACTCAAGTATTTGGTCGGTGAGATTGATAACCATGTTAGATGGAATTGCAAAACCAATCCCAATATTGCCGCCATTTGGTCCGAGAATCGCTGTGTTAATTCCAATTAGTTCACCACGGAGGTTAACCAGTGCACCGCCAGAATTACCACTGTTAATAGCAGCGTCGGTTTGAATGAAGTTTTCGAAGTTTTCTATGTTCAATCCACTTCTGCCAAGCGCCGAAACGATTCCTGAAGTGACGGTTTGTCCTAATCCAAATGGATTACCAATAGCGACACTAAAGTCTCCGACGCGTAATTTATCTGAATCGGCGACTTTAATTTGTGTAAGATTTTTAGTGGACTCTAATTTGAGCAACGCAATATCAGACATCTCGTCACCGCCGATAAGCTCGGCATCATACTCTCTACCATCGTGTAGCTTGACCTTGATTTCATCAGCGCCATTGATTACATGATAGTTAGTAACAATATGTCCTTTTTTAGCATCAACAATGACACCTGAACCTAGCCCTCTAAACGGTCGCTCTTGAAGCTGCTCGGATGGGAAATCTGGGCCAAAGAAAAATCTAAATGATTCAGGTAATTGTTGCCGAGACGTCTGCTTACCTTCAACAGCGATACTGACAACAGCCGGAGTAACTTGCTCTAACATAGGAGCAAGGCTCGGTAATTGTTCATTTCCAACACTGAGAGGTAGTGCTGCGAAGGAAGGTGCTGGTGTGATGATAGTGCT
Source organism: Vibrio algarum (assembly GCF_028204155.1). Classification (NCBI taxonomy): domain Bacteria; kingdom Pseudomonadati; phylum Pseudomonadota; class Gammaproteobacteria; order Vibrionales; family Vibrionaceae; genus Vibrio; species Vibrio algarum. Next base: position 902,586 of record NZ_JAQLOI010000001.1, read on the forward strand.
TAGACTTAAAGCCAATACACTTAAGGCAAGTATAGGTTTTTTCATCATTTACTCCTCTATATTGTTATGGAGTTTATGACTCAAAAACCTGACTCTAGTTCAAATAAATTAATAAAATAATTGTATCTAATATTACTAGATCATCAATTAAGAGGCTTTAACCGCTTCTGGCGCTTCGATGATTTCTTTTTTCTCTGGTGTTAATAATCCAGTTGCACCTTTGGCGTAATCTTTAGGTTGGGTATCGGCTTCTTGCTCAGTATCAGAATCTACTTGAGTTAGCTTCTTCGCAAAAGGTTGGTCTTGTTCTGGTAAATTTGCCAACATTTCAGTCGAGGTTGTGGCCATGTGCTGGTAGAGCTTAGTGTAATCTTTTCCTAATACGTCAAGTAATTCAGAGGTTTGTGAAAAATGGTCAGTTAATTCTTGTCGTTGTTGCTCTAATTCAAACTTAGTTGTAGCCAACTCTTTTTTCATCTGCTGATGTTTTTTATATTGTGGGGTTTTTATACGCGAAATTATAATACCTAAAATCGCTCCTACAAGAAGACCCACAAGTCCGTAAATCCAAGGCATAACAACTCCTTTTTAAGTTATCAGGTAACATGTTGTTTACATACGAATTACACATGCTTGTATCTCATGGTACTATGAGTATGCAATTGAATAAAGTAGATACGTAATAGAAACTCATATTGTATATATAAGCATTAATTTTTAGGCAGCGAAGTTGATGACACCGATAGACAAGTATAAAAAAGATATTGAAGAGTTTGGTTTTCAAAATGACCCTGCGCAAAAAAACGCGGTACAGCAACTAGACCAGCTTTTTCATGATTATCAAGCATATTTGAAGACCCCTACACCGTCGGTAAACAAATTGCAGCGATGGCTAGGAAAAACCGCCGAAAAGCCAAAACTGCCTAAAGGCATCTACATGTGGGGTGGGGTAGGACGTGGAAAAACGTATCTAATGGATACTTTTTGCGAAACGATGATTGGCTCAAAAGTAATGAGAGTGCATTTTCATCGCTTTATGTTGAGAGTTCATGATGAAATGGGGCGTCTTTCAGAAACGTCTGATCCTCTCGAACAAGTTGCGGATATATTTAAATCCGAAACCGACATCATCTGTTTCGATGAATTTTTTGTCTCTGATATCACCGATGCTATGATTTTAGGAACATTGTTTCAGGCCTTATTCAAAAGAGGGGTTGTATTGGTCGCTACGTCTAATATTCCGCCTAAAGATCTATATCGAAATGGATTGCAACGAGCTCGTTTTCTGCCCGCAATTGATTTGATTGAAGAACATTGTCAAATAGTGAATGTAGACAGCGGTGTCGATTATCGATTGAGAACTTTGGAACAAGCTGAGATTTATCATTCACCATTAGATGATATTGCTGAAGAAAATCTAAACCGATATTACGGACAACTTACTACCGACTGTAAAAGCACTCTATTCGAAATAGAAATAAATCATAGAAATATACCTGTTAGAAAGGCTTGCGATGGTGTGTTATTTGTTACATTCGAACAGATTTGTCAGACCAGCAGAAGTCAAAACGACTATATTGAAATATCACGCATTTACCACACCGTTCTGTTATCAGACGTTATTGAGATGAATGCGCAGCATGATGATGCAGCGAGAAGGTTTATCGCACTAGTCGATGAGTTTTATGAGAGGAACGTTAAACTGATTATTTCGGCTCAAGTGGGCATGGAGAGCCTTTATTCATCCGGTCAGTTAGACTTCGAATTTAAGCGCTGTTTGTCTCGACTTGTTGAGATGCAAAGTCAGGAGTATTTAGCTAAAGAACATTTGGCCTAAACCTTCGTTTTGTTGGCTTTACTCTTTTTTTAAGTTTAGCCACAAAAAAGATGATTTTTTCCTCACACTTCTCTATAATCCTGCGACCCACCGTTACTGCAGGTCTATTTTTTCCAAAATATGGCCGAGAGTGCCAACACTCGAAGGGGTGATGATATGGGCTCTTAGACAGTGGGAGTGTAACAACTCCTTGTGTGTAAAATTTAATTAACGGGTTATTATTAGCATGAAAACTTTCGTTGCTAAACCAGCTACTGTAAAACGTGACTGGTATGTTGTAGACGCTGAAGGTAAAACTCTTGGCCGTCTTGCAAGTGAAATTGCATCTCGCCTTCGTGGCAAGCATAAAGCTGAATACACACCTCACGTAGATACTGGTGATTACATCATCGTTATCAACGCTGAGAAAGTTGCTGTAACAGGTAACAAAGCTAAAGGTAAAGTGTATTACCGTCACTCTGAGTTCCCTGGTGGTCTAAAATCAATCACTTTTGAAAAATTGATTGATAAGAAACCAGAGATGGTTCTTGAACTTGCTGTTAAAGGTATGTTACCACGTGGTCCTCTTGGCCGTGCTATGTACCGTAAGCTTAAAGTTTACGCTGGTGCTGAGCATAACCATATTGCTCAACAACCAACAGTATTAGACATCTAATCGGGGATTATGACAATGGCAGAGAATCAATACTACGGCACTGGCCGTCGCAAAAGCTCAGCTGCTCGCGTTTTCATTAAACCAGGCAGTGGTAACATCGTAATCAACAAGCGTAGCCTTGATGTTTACTTTGGTCGTGAAACTTCTCGTATGGTTGTTCGTCAACCACTTGAGTTAGTAGACATGTTAGAAAAACTAGATTTATACGTTACTGTTAAAGGTGGTGGTATTTCTGGTCAAGCTGGTGCGATCCGCCACGGTATCACTCGCGCTCTTATGGAGTACGATGAAACATTACGCCCTGCATTACGCGCAGCTGGCTACGTTACACGTGACGCACGTCAGGTTGAACGTAAGAAAGTTGGTCTACGTAAAGCACGTCGTCGCCCACAATTCTCAAAGCGTTAATATTTCTTCGGAATATTACGTTCTGGCTTATACCGGATTGTGGAATCAAAAGCTCGGTTTTATACCGAGCTTTTTTGTACCTAAAATTTACTCTTTTCTGTGTTAAATCGCTATTTCAAGCGTATTTCTCTACCACTTTAAAGGCGATTATCGCCTATCACTTCAAATAAAGTTACGGTAATACAAAACAGTAACGCTCTTGAATCGATAACTAGATCTTGAATCTATTCAGTTTTTTGTGAACTAATGAGCGAATTTTTGTTATAAATGTTAACAAAAGGTGTAAATTTACTTATCATGCACCGCTATAAATACAATAAGTTTAATTTTTGTTAGCCATGCCCAACTCAAAGCATAATGATAAAGTCGGGCAAATGGGAGATATGCTGGATATGAGCAATGCGCCTTTAAACAGTGGACGTAGGCGCTTCTTAACTGCAACAACAGCCGTTGTTGGTGGTTTGGGAGCTGCAGCCGTAGCTGTTCCTTTTATTAAATCTTGGAACCCAAGTGAAAAAGCGAAAGCAGCGGGTGCGCCCGTTGAAGTCGATATTAGTAAACTCGAAGAAGGTCAAATGGTTCGCGTCGAATGGCGTGGTAAGCCTGTTTGGGTGGTCCGTCGAGCTGAATCTATAGTCTCAGCATTGAAAGATGCCGATACTCAACTAAGTGATCCCTCGTCAACCGAAGAGCAACAACCTGCTTACGCTCAGAATGAGCACCGTTCAATTAAACCGGAGTATTTTGTTGCAGTTGGAATCTGTACCCACCTAGGCTGTTCACCTACCTATTTGCCAGATACCTTTAGTGAGCAAGTTCAAGGGGTTAGTTCTGGTTTCTTCTGTCCGTGTCACGGTTCTAAGTTTGATATGGCTGGTCGAGTATTCCAAGGTGTACCCGCACCATATAACTTGGTTATACCAAAACATATGTATTTGACGGATTCTAGAATTATTATTGGTGTAGATGAAGAAGGGGAAGCCTAATGCAAGCTTTAGCTGAATGGTTTGAAAAGCGTCTGCCTTCAATAAATGCTTATAAAAAGCATTTATCAGAATACCCGATGCCTAAGAACTTTAACTTTTGGTATTTGTTTGGTTCATTAGCCATGCTAGTTCTTGTTAACCAACTTGTTACTGGTATTTGGTTAACAATGAGCTATGAACCATCAGGAGATGGTGCGTTCGCATCTGTAGAGTACATCATGCGTGATGTCGATTATGGATGGTTGCTTCGCTATATGCACTCCACTGGTGCTTCTGCGTTCTTTATTGTTATTTATCTGCATATGTTCCGTGGCCTAATCTATGGCTCATATCAGAAGCCACGCGAACTTGTGTGGATATTCGGTATGCTCATTTTCTTAGTACTGATGGCCGAAGCCTTTATGGGGTATCTACTTCCATGGGGACAAATGTCTTACTGGGGAGCGCAGGTAATTATTTCACTATTTGGTGCGATTCCAGTTATCGGTGATGATTTGACGCTTTGGATCCGTGGTGATTACGTTATCTCAGGCGCGACATTGAACCGCTTCTTTGCACTTCACGTTATTGCATTGCCTATCGTTTTACTTCTCCTCGTTGTGCTGCACCTTCTCGCTTTACATGAGGTCGGCTCAAACAACCCAGATGGTATCGATACAAAATTACCGAAAGGAACGATGGGGGATGATTACGAAAGCTCATTTAAGTTTCATGAGTATTACACCAAGAAATACGACATTATCGACTCTATTCCATTCCACCCTTATGGAACGGTAAAAGACTTTATTGGTATTGCTGGTTTCTTGTTCTTCTTCTGCTATGTGTTGTTTTTTAACCCTGAGATGGGCGGTTATTTCCTTGAGCCACCTAACTTTGAGGCTGCTAATCCACTTAAAACACCGGAACATATTGCACCTGTATGGTACTTCACTCCATTTTACGCGATTTTACGTGCTGTTCCTGACAAGCTATTAGGTGTAGTAGCGATGGGTGGAGCAATCGTTGTGTTGTTCTTACTTCCATGGTTAGACCGTTGCAAAGTACGTTCATACCGTTACCGCAGCAAGTTCCACTTACTGAATATTGTTCAGTTCACTGTAAGCTTTATTGCCCTTGGTATCTTAGGCGCGTTGCCAGTTACAGATTTGTATACATTGCTAGCACGCATATTCTCACTAGGATATTTCATGTTCTTCGTTTTACTGTTCTTTTATAGTAAAAATGAAGCGACTAAACCATTACCAGAAAGGGTGACATTCAAATGAAGAAGTGGATTGTAGTACTTTTTGCATTGTTACCATCTTTGGCGCTTGCGGCCGGTGGCAATGTTCATTTAGACAAAGCAAATAATGATATTAGGGATACCGCGTCATTGCAAAATGGTGCAAAGCTATTTATGAACTATTGTTTTGGGTGTCACTCAACGCAATATCAACGCTATCAACGCGTTGCTACTGATTTAGATATCCCACTGGATCTTATGAAACAACACTTGATGTTTGATCCTGATGCTAAAATTGGTCAGCTAATGGAGAATGCCATACCTGACGATTCAGCGGCTAAATGGTTTGGTGCTCCACCTCCAGACCTATCATTGGTTGCTCGTGTTCGAGGTACAGATTGGCTATATACCTATTTACGTTCGTTTTATGCGGATCCATCTCGTCCATTTGGGGTGAATAATATTATTTTCCCAAGTGTAGGTATGCCTCATGTACTTGAAGAGCTTCAAGGAATCCCAATGCCAATCATTGAGACGCATATGGTTGATGGCGTTGAGAAACAGTCAGTGGTTGGCGTTAAGACAGATGGCACCGGTGAAATGAGCACCAGTGAATACGATAGTGCTGTTCGTGATATTGTAAATTTCCTCGAATATTCTGGTGATCCTGTCAAGTTAGAGCGTGAAGCTCTAGGTTGGTGGGTCATGGGATTCCTTGTGCTATTTACCATCGTGGTAGTTCTACTTAAGAAAGAGTATTGGCGCGACGTGCACTAATTGTGCTATCATGCCGTGCTAATTTTCATGTAATGGAGGCAGTTAGCCTCCATTATTTTTTCTGTTTGTAAGTGCACCGGAGGGCTCAATGGCTGTAGCTGCCAATAAACGTTCTGTTATGACTCTTTTTTCTAGCGCGTCTGATCTTTATAGTCATCAGGTTCGTATCGTTTTAGCTGAAAAAGGGGTAAGTGTTGAAGTTGAATTGGTTGATGATGCCAATTTGCCTAATGAACTCATTGAGCTAAACCCGTATAAGTCAGTACCAACTCTAATTGATCGTGAGTTAGCACTTTATGACTCAAAGATCATTATGGAATATCTAGACGAGCGTTTTCCTCACCCACCATTGATGCCTGTATACCCAGTTGCACGTGGCAACAGCCGCTTGATGATTTATCGTATAGAGCGTAATTGGTATTCATTGGCGAAAAAAATCGTAGAAGGTAGCCCTGAGCAAGCAGAATCTGCTCGTCAGAAACTACGCAATGATCTACTAACGCTTGGTCCTGTTTTTGCAGAATATGAATACTTCATGAGTGAAGAATTTAGTCTTATCGATTGCTATTTAGCTCCGCTGTTGTGGCGTTTACCTACTTTTGGTATTGAATTGACTGGACCTGGCTCTAAAGAGTTGAAAATTTACATGAGTCGAGTGTTTGAACGTGATTCGTTCTTAGCTTCATTGACCGAAGCTGAACGCGAGATGCGTTTAGTTCGATAGATAGTAAAGGCTGATTCGAAAAATGGATAGCAGCAATATGACCCCTCGCCGCCCTTACTTGTTGAGGGCATTTTATGAGTGGTTAGTTGACAATGATTTGACGCCTCATTTAGTTGTTGAGGCGGATCTACCCGGTGTTCGTGTACCAGACCAATTTGTTCAAGATGGCCAGATTATTTTAAATGTGGCCCCTAGAGCTGTCGGTAATTTAGAAATGAGTAATGAAGCCGTTACCTTTAGTGCTCGATTTGGTGGTAAGCCGCATTCTGTTATTGTTCCGTTGTACGCTGTCCAAGCTATTTACGCTAGAGAGAATGGCGCTGGTACAATGTTTGAACCGGAAGATGCGTATCAAATAAGTATCGAAGAGGGTGTTGAACACGAACTTTTCGATGCTGAAGAGGGCGAACCAACAATCGGTCTGGCACAAAGTTATGATGGCGATAATGAACCTAATGATGAGCCGCCAACACCGAAAGGGCGACCAAGCCTAAGAGTTGTAAAATAATAAAAAGCCGCTTAGTTTAAGCGGCTTTTTTGATCCTTATTGTTCATTCTTCAATGGGAGCAATAAAAGGGACATCTTCTTCTATTACTGTGTTTTCGGCTTGAGTTTCGGAAACAGTAATTACTTCGGCTTGAATTTCTTGTTTCTGTTCTTGTTGTACTTCTTTTGCTGCAGGCTCTTCACCGTAATAAAAAGCTCTAATTACTTTGCTAACACCAGAAATATTTCTTGCGATATCAACGGCTTTATCTGCGTGGTATGGGGACACTGCTCCCGTCAAAAATACTTCAGTATCTTCGGTATAGACCGTCACTTTAATCTCACGAAGTTCGTCATCCGCAATAATGGATGATTTCACTTTGGTTGTAATCCATGTGTCTTTGCTAACAGCACCAATAGAGAGCAAAGGTTTTACTTTCATTTGGTTATATACGACGTTAACTCCTTTGAGCTTACGAACTTCAGCTTCAACAGAATCTTTTAAGTCTTGAGAGACCGCTTGACCCATAAGCAATACATTGCCTTTAAAGGTATTGGCGGTAACTCTCACATTAAATTGGTAGGGTGACTTATTACCAAGAGCGCCAACTTGTAAGGATATGTCTTGGTCAGTGGCTAGTTCTCGACTGTCTCTTGGATCGGTTACAACGTAAACAGCTGTAGCGGCTCCCGCTAAAAATAATCCCGCACAACCCGTTAATAGAATGCTCAAGATAGGTATCAATAAAAAACGCACTTTGTTCATTTTTTTATTCCTCATGAGCAGGAAAAAGAACCTGATCAATTAAATCACATAGGCAGTGTAGAGTGACCATGTGTACTTCATGGATGCGAGCCGTTCTATGCGAGGGGATACGAACTTCCACATCATGCTCGCCTAGCAACCCAGCCATTTCACCACCGTCTTTACCGGTAAGTGCGATGATTGTCATATCGCGTGTTACAGCCGCTTCCATCGCTTTCACGATGTTTTGGCTATTACCACTCGTAGAGATAGCTAATAAAATATCACCAGCTTGACCAAATGCTCTAACCTGCTTTGAGAATATTTGTTGGTAATCATAGTCATTAGCGACCGCTGTTAAAGTTGTGTTATCTGCCGTTAACGCCATAGCAGGTAAGCTTGGTCTTTCTGTTTCAAAATGATTGAGTAGGCAAGATACAAACTGCTGTGCGTTGGCAGCCGAACCACCATTACCACAACAAAGAATTTTATTGCCATTTAGTAGGCTTGTTACCATTGCCTGAGCGGCATAAGTGATGGGATCTGGTAGCGCCTCTGCGGCTGCAATTTGAATTTGGATACTCTCGGTAAAACTGGCTTTAATACTTTCTTGCATGGTTCAATTAATCCTGCGTTATAGCGTTCTTTATCCAATTGATGTCTGTTCCGTGTTGGTGAATAGCAACAACATCAAATCTAAAATCAGTCGAGTATGGTGAACGATTTTGACGACCTAACCACACATGTGCGGTCTTAATCAACTTTTGACGCTTAGAGTGGGTTACAAACTCCGCTGCGTGGCCAAAACGGCTATCTTTACGGTATTTTACTTCAACGAAGACTATGGTCTCTTGATCTTGCATTATTAGATCAATCTCGCCGAACTTAGTGTTGAAATTAAATTCAATCAAAGATAAACCTTGGCTGTTTAGAAACTTATTCGCCAAGGCCTCATATTTATTTCCTATCTCTCTTTTACTAAAGAGACTCATGCTCCGCCCAGCCGATTTCTCGCTGTACTACACATTGTTGATCTATACTTAGCGTACCTGTTTTCGCTTCTATCTTATAGTCTTGTACTACTTTCATTTGTGGTAATTCGTTCGTTAACTGATAAGCGTCCATCCCTAATGCTTGTAAGCGTTTTTGACTATTGCTCTGGTTTGGCCATAGCTCATCTAACTGCGTAAGTAAGGTCGAATTGCTTTCGACTAACATCGGTATATCACTGAATATAACCCCAGACAGATCCTCAAATTGACGCTTCCCTCCGTCGTTACTTCTAGAGTTTGCGAATAATTTAGGTGGTTTAGCTTCAGGATTGATAGCCACTTCTATAAATGGTTTTATCAGTGTTAGCTCTGAGCTCTTGGCCACAATATAAATAGAGTCAATATCCCTTCGGCTTCTGGCTTGATTTTCTAGCTGCATAGCCATTAAATTTTCCATTTGCACAATTCTGCTTTGACTTGCATTGATGCCAAGGGTGGAATTTATGTTTTTTTGCAATTGCGCTTTTGTTCCAAAATAGCTGACTACAGCCTGATTGTTGCTGTATTTTTTCCATTCATTCTGGAACGCAATAGCGACTCGAGTACCTAAGGTCCCTTTAGGGGCTAAAATTAGAGGGTATTGAAAGCCTTGAGAAAATAGATGCTTAGCTGCCTGTTCGACTTCTTGTTCAGGTGAAAGCGTTAGATAACAGGTGTTGAATGTGGGGTCTGTCTCATTAGGAATATTGAGCGCTAACGTTGGGATTTTTTGTGCTCGCTCCGATTGAATCATAGTTAGTTCTTCGATGTTCTTTTTCATCAGCGGGCCAACGATAAAATCTATGCTCTCTTCGTCTAGTTTCTGAGCTAGCTGTTGGTTATTTACTTTATTTGTATCAATTACGGTAAGAATGGCATCACTATCTCTAGTGTTATCATTCATTAACGCCATTAGAAAACCGTCTCTTACTAACTTGGCTTGCTTTTCATATTTACCCGTTAATGGCAATAGTAGTGCCGTGCTTTTAGGTTGTACGATTTCAAGATCCAGAATAGCCTGTACGTCGCTTGGCACATAGAGGGCGGCTAAATGGTCTGGGTTTTCCTGCAGCCATGTTTCTAGTACATCTTTTAGTTGGGTCGCATTTGTACCTAGAGTCTTCATATAGACAGCAAGTTGAAGCCATGCAGTGAGATCGGGTTCATTTTGTTGTGCAGACAAATTACTTATATCAAATTGGGAATATTTTGAAAGTTGGCTCCAAATCTGCTCTGCAATAATTTCTTGTTCTTCAGGCTTTAGATATTGGCTGAGTAAAATGGTTTCTCGGCTAGCATTTATGTGATCCCCTAGTTGGGAAAATAACTCAGCGCGCATTGCATGGTAGTCTTTCCATTGCTCTTGAGGAAGCTCCCACCATTGTGCAAAGTTAAGTTGTTGCAGAGCTTCTGTAGATTGACCAGTTAACATTAAGTGCTTGGCTCTGGCGAGTTGCCATTCGGCCTGCTGTATTTCAGATAATTGTAGTTTCTCTATTCTTGTTATTAAGAAACCAGCTTGTTCAGTATTTCCTTCAGCGGTTGCTGCTTTGAGGGCCATAATAAGCCAATCATTTTGTAAGCTACTTCCGAGAGTGTCTGCCTTAACGATATAAGCTTGTGCCGATAAGGTGGGATCTAAGGTAATATCGATCTTTTCTGGGGAATTTGGTTGAGAAGAACACGCCGCAAGAACAATTGCTAGTGCAATTGGAGTAATAAGGCGTGGTACACTGATCCGTTGCTGGTTCTTTTTAGGCATAAGTTATTATTCAACTATGTGTAAATTTATCTCTATATTAATCGCTGAAGTGATGGTAAACAAATGACAGATAACAAAACTTTTCCGTCAGAGATCCCAACTCTCTACATTGTACCCACCCCAATTGGAAATTTGGGAGATATAACCCAGCGTGCTATTGAGGTTTTATCCAGTGTGGATGTTATTGCCGCAGAAGATACACGACACACTGGGAAACTGCTCGCCCACTTTAACATACCAACTAAAACTTATGCCTTACATGATCATAATGAACAACAAAAAGCGCAAGTATTAGTTGATAGATTATTACAAGGACAATCTATAGCGCTGGTTTCTGATGCTGGAACCCCTTTAATTAGTGATCCAGGATACCATTTAGTAAACAAATGTCGTCAAGCGGGTGTAAAAGTTGTTCCGCTTCCAGGTGCGTGTGCATTTGTAACTGCTCTAAGTGCCTCAGGGTTACCTTCTGATAGATTTAGCTTTGAAGGCTTTTTGCCGGCAAAAAGCAAAGGCAGGCAGGATAAATTTAGAGAGATAGAGAGAGCTGAACGTACCTGTATTTTTTATGAGTCGCCTCATAGAATAATGGGCTCTCTTCAAGATATGTTGGCAGTGCTCGGGCCAGAAAGAATAGTTGTGCTTGCTCGTGAGTTAACAAAAACCTTTGAAACTATTCAAGGTATGCCTTTAGGTGAACTTATACCTTGGATTGAAGAAGACGATAACCGTAAGAGAGGTGAGATGGTCTTGCTTATCCATGGTTACCGAGAGGATGTGAAAGACGAAATTCCAGCGGAAGCACTGCGCTTGTTGAAATTACTTGTAGCAGAACTCCCATTGAAGAAAGCTGCAGCTATCGTTGCAGAAACGCATGGATTAAAGAAAAATCTGTTGTACAAATGGGGGTTAGAGAACTTGGAATAGTCGTAGGCAGGTAATCGAACATAACCAACTAAGAAATTGCTGTTCTATAAGCTCGACATCTATAGTCGCTTCCGCTACAATCCGCGCCGGAGTTGACTGGGTAGTCGCTGCTTCGTTGATGTCCTACGGTTTATCCTGTGGAGACTGACGAAGGGGAGGAAAGTCCGGGCTCCATAGAGCAGGGTGCCAGGTAACGCCTGGGGGCGTAAGCCCACGACAAGTGCAGCAGAGAGAAAACCGCCGATGGCTTTTGTTTTCGATAGAAGATAAAGGTACAGGTAAGGGTGAAAGGGTGCGGTAAGAGCGCACCGTGCGTCTGGTAACAGTTCGTAGCAAGGTAAACTCCACCCGGAGCAAGACCAAATAGGCTTCCACATAGCGCGGCTCGTGTTAGGGAGCGGGTAGGTTGCTTGAGCCAGTGAGCGATTGCTGGCCTAGACGAATGGCTATCACCGCGCAAGCGGATACAGAACCCGGCTTACAAGTTGACTCCACCTATTGAAATAAAAAAACCTCGCAAATTTTTGCGAGGTTTTTTTATTTGAGAAGATAAATTTTTATTCTTGTTTTTTCTTACTATCCAAGATAGCTTGAATTCGCGGGTTGATTTGATTTCCGTGTGCTTGTCTGTATTCTTCTTGCTTCACGTCGTTAAGATTTTTAACTGAGTTCTCAGCGATGGCTTTTGGCATTTCTGTTCTGAGTTTTCCCTTTTCTTGAAGCTTCATTGCTTCTAGGTAAAACTCTTTGAATCGTTTCGTTAGTTGGGACTGAGAGAGCCTGCGTAGCTCGAATCCTTTATTTTGGATTATCCACTTTTCGAGTTGATTCTGAGGTTCTTTATTGGTCACTCTCATTTGAGCATCCATCAACTCAGATACTGTTAATTGATTTTTTAGAATCGTTAACTCTCCCATAATAGGAGGCCAAGTCTCGCCTGCTTGTAGGCGCTCACGACAGTGTTGAATTATCCGCATCAACTCTTCTTCTGAGAGACCATCGGCAAAATCAAGAAATCGTCCAGTAGGACGACCACCATAAGACTTTATCCACGTCGATTCGTAAATGCTTAACAGTGTGCCAAATATATAGTTACACCAATCACTTGGTACTCTATCGGACTCATCTTTAATTGCGAGTTGACTTGGAACTTGACGAGCTTTACCCGGGAGTTTTTTAGACGGCGTAATTTGTTGTTTATTAGCCGTTGGCGATACAGCGGTACTTTTATTTTTGTTTAAATGATCAATACCATTATCAATACCGAGTTCGCGCAGTTTTTTTCCATAGAGGAAAAATCCATATTTTCAGGTTTATTTGATTTGTTCATATTCTCGTCCGTAAACTAGCTTTGGCTGACTCGGTACCATTAAAAGTTTGGTTTCTTACCTTGTGCCCTTAGATATTCTCTAAACTCTTCTGAGGGGCTTAAACTCTTCCGCTGATTATTACTATTTTGATAAGATAGTTGACGGCGTTCTTCTGCTTGTTTGCGGTTTTCAGCCGATTGCTTCTCATTTACTATCCAATAACGCAGTTTATTAAGTAACTGGGTGATAGAGATATATTCATTGGCTCTGGATTTGTAATAAACCACAAATTTTTCCCAAAACAGTTTAGGATCAACCTGCAGACCGGCATGCATAAGTGTCTGTTGTGCCCAGTCTGGTACGTCGTATTCGTTAAGGTCGTGGGTAGATAAGTAGTTACTGCCACTGTGTTTAGACTTAGTTACTTTATTCTGTTTTTGATTTGTTTTGGCATGTCCAACAAACTCGTTCAAATCACCCGCTTGTTTAGCCTGGTCAAGCCAGCTTTCAAAGTCGCGTTCAAGTCGGATTAAATTGGTTGTTTGTGTATTAATCTCACGGGCAAATTTTTGCCAAATTGAATCACGGCTTGTAGCAGGGATGTTATAAAGACCAAAAAAACGACCAGTCCAGTTGGGAGCGCTGGTTTGCGCCATCGGTTTAATTGTTGCAGGTGCTTTTTGAACGATATCTGTCGATGTATACACGGGCAACTTGACGGTATCTGAATCTTCCGAAAGCAGTAATTTAAACCAATGAATTTCACGTCCCTGTTGTCTTTCGACTTGAGTTTTTTCTAGAAATCCTTGATTGGCTATCGAGGTTAGGGTGTTTGCAAGTTTAAACTCGCTAGTTAGACATTCTTGGGTAATGTCAGCTAGAGCAAATGAAACCATACCATCGTTGTTGGCCATATCTGCCAATTTTAATAACACTAGTTTTTCGTCAGCAGTCTCGGGGGATTTCTCCCAAGCATAAAACGTGTATTTCGCACTCAAAAAGTTCTCCTCGGTAATGATCTGATTCTAACCTCTGAAGTCGATATAAACAAACTAACATCTTCTCCAAAAGCTTTAATTATTATTTGGGTAAAACGTATCTGATTGCGGGATAAAGGCGTTAGTTGTTATACTCTGGCCTTTGTTGTCGTCAGCGATATTGCTTGTTGACATCAAATAGAGAGATGAAAAATAGTAATTAAAAGTCTGTTTTTTTACCACGAGACTCACGACTTAAAGATGAGTTACTCATATATAGTGATTTATTGCGGTATTTTACCTGAATAAATGCATTGTTACTGGCTAGAACAGGGCAATTCGGTACACTATAACGTTAACACTTCAAAACTGAAGCCCCAAGGAAACGAGCACCTGTCATGACCGAACCATTCCAACATATTTCTGTATTGCTTAATGAATCTATCGAAGGTTTAGCGATTAAACCAGACGGCATATATATCGATGGTACATTTGGTCGTGGAGGGCATAGTCGAAATATCTTGTCGAAACTAGGCGAAAATGGTCGTCTTTATAGTATCGACCGTGATCCTACTGCTATAGCGGTAGCAAATAAAATTGATGATCCACGATTTACTATTATCCATGGTCCTTTTTCTAAGATGGCTGATTATGCTGAAGAGTTTGATCTAGTGGGAAAGGTCGATGGTGTTTTGCTTGATCTTGGTGTTTCTTCACCACAATTAGATGATGCAGAGCGTGGTTTTAGTTTTATGAAAGATGGTCCGCTAGATATGAGAATGGATCCTACATCGGGCATTTCTGCTGCGCAATGGCTTATGGAAGCTGACTTAGACGACATTACCTGGGTATTGCGAGAGTTTGGTGAAGAGCGATTTGCTAGGAGAATAGCTCGAGCTATTATTACTCATCGTGAAGATGAAGAGAAAGAACCTCTTACTCGTACTAGTCATTTAGCAAAGCTGATTTCGGATGCCTCTCCATCTAGAGAGAAAAAGAAACACCCCGCAACAAGGAGTTTTCAAGCAATCCGAATCTATATCAATAGTGAGCTTGAAGAGATAGATACTGCACTTAAAGGGGCGCTAAGTATTTTGGCTCCAGAAGGCAGATTGTCTGTCATTAGTTTTCATTCCTTAGAAGATCGTATGGTAAAGCGATTTATGCGTAAGGAAAGTAAAGGCCCTGAAGTGCCACATGGGTTACCACTTACGGAAGATCAAATTAAAGCATTAGGTAGCGCAGCACTTAAGACAGTGAGTAAAGCAATTAAGCCATCTAATCAAGAGGTAGAAATAAATAATCGCTCTCGTAGTTCAGTACTAAGGATTGCAGAGAAATTATAATGGAAAACCAGCCTAATCTTGCCAAACTAATAGCACTCGACTTATTCAGAGTGGGGGAGTACCCTTTATTTTATTGTTGGCGATATTAGTAGCTGCAATGGGGGTGGTATTTAATACCCATGAAACTCGACGCTCTATAACTGAGAAAGATCAATCTTATGAGGAGCGCGAACGGCTTGACAATGAATGGCGAAATTTAATATTGGAAGAAAATGCACTCGCAGAACATAGCCGAGTGCAAAAGATGGCGATTGAAGATCTTGAAATGAAGCGTCCTGATGCGGATAAAGAAGTGGTGATTTCTTCCCAATGAATACAAAGAAAGTCGTGAAACGAGCCAAGAGTTCAGCTAAGAAAAAACCGGTCAATAAACGTGTAGAAAAAAAGGAAGAAGTGCTCCTTATTCCTTGGCGTTTTTATATCGTTATTGCTTTCGTATTTATTGTATTTTCCGCCCTTATCGTACGTGTAGCCTATATACAGGTAATCAAGCCTGATGATTTGATTAAGCAAGGTGACTTGCGTTCTGTTCGAGTCAAATCTATCCCCTCTGCTCGAGGTATTATCTCAGATCGTAATGACGAACAACTTGCCGTGAGTGTACCGGTTCAGGCGGTATGGGCTGATCCCGTGGCTATTTTTAAAGCTGGTGGGTTTGAAGAGCTCGATCGATGGCATGCGTTAGCCGATGTTCTTGGCATTAAACGTGAAGAGTTATTGAATAAAATAGAGAAAAGTAAAAAGAGACGCTTTATTTACCTACAAAGGCAGGTAAGTTCTGCAATGGCAAACTACATTCGTGAGCTGAAGCTTACGGGGGTTGGCTTGAATAATGAGTCTCGCCGTTATTATCCCACTGGTGAAGTAAGTGCACATGTTATTGGCGTTACAGGTATCGATGATCATGGCCTTGAGGGTGTTGAGCGTAGCTATGACTCATATTTAACCGGTGAGGCGGGTAAAAAAACAATACGAAAAGACAGGCATGGTCGAGTGGTTGAAAATATTGCTCTCAATGAAAGAAAGCAGGGCAAGCCAATACAACTCACTATAGATCAACGCCTTCAAGCCGTATCATATCAAGCGATAAAACAAGCGGTAGCCGATTACCGAGCGACGTCGGGTTCAATTATTATTTTGGATGTGAATACCGGTGGGGTTTTGGCAATGGTGAATGCACCATCATATAACCCTAATAATAAGGAGCAGATGCAGAGTTTCAAAATGAGAAATCGTACCATTACGGATTCCATTGAGCCGGGTTCTACCATGAAACCATTTGTTGTCTTAGCGGCTTTAGAAAATGGCAGCGCAAACTATGAGACGGTTATCGATACCGGCAATGGTCTTATGCAAATTGGTGGTAGCCGTGTTAGAGATAGTTCAAAAATTGGTAAAGCGAACCTTGCTACTATATTGAAAAAATCGAGCAATATTGGTGTGGCAAAACTGGCGCTAGATATGCCTTTAGACGCTTTATTAGGAATGTATAGCTCAGTAGGTTTCGGTTCTGTTAGTGGTGTTGACCTCATCGGAGAAACCGAGGGGCTTTTTCCTGATCGCCGTCGCTGGTCTAAGTTTGAAATTGCGACACTCGCCTTTGGGTATGGTATTGCGGTTACTCCTATTCAATTAGCTCATGCGTATGCGACCCTTGGTAGTCACGGTCTTTACAGAGCGCTTCATATCGTCAACGATAATAAATTTGAACATGCTAAGCGCGTAATGAGTGCAGAACATTCAGCCAAAGTTTTAGAGATGTTGGAAGGGGTAACGCAACAAGGAGGCACTGCAACGAGAGCCGCTGTTCCTGGTTACCGTATCGCAGCAAAAACGGGAACATCGAGAAAGGCAACGGCTGGTGGGTATAGCGATGAGTATGTTGCTATTGTTGCCGGAGTCGCTCCAATCAGTAATCCTAAGGTTGCAATGGTCGTCGTCGTAAATGAACCTCAAGGCGACCAATACTATGGAGGGGCTGTTGCTGGTCCCGTTTTCGCTGATGTTATGAAATCAACATTACAAATTCTAAACGTAGCTCCTGATGCCAAATAAATTTGCAAGGGCTGCTTTAGACATTCAGGCTAAATATTGAAGGATAAACTTGATGCTTAACAAGCAAAGTTTACTATCACTTTTATCTCCTTGGATAGAGAGTAAAAGTCTAGAAAGTAATCAACATGATGCTTTACAAGATATCCAAGTCGTTAATTTGGAATTGGATAGTCGTAAGGTTCTAAAAGGTGATACTTTTGTCGCGATTTTAGGTCATGCTGTGGATGGCCGATCTTTTATGGGCAAAGCTATTGAACAAGGCGCAAATGCGGTTATTGCTCAAGCTAGCGAAGAGCACATGCATGGCTCAGTAGAATACAGAACCGGCTGTCCAATTGTTTATATTGACCAGCTTGATTTGTATTTGTCCGAACTATCTAGTCGTCTCTATAAGTGTCATTCTAAGTTGATAGGTGTAACTGGAACGAATGGAAAGACAACCATTACTCAACTTATTGCCCAATGGCTTGAACTGCTAGAAAAACGCTCAGTAGTGATGGGGACAACAGGGAATGGGTTTCTTGACAACCTACAAGTTTCGACAAACACGACCGGTAGTGCGATTGATATTCACCGGACATTAGCGAATTTATCAGATTTAGGGGCCGAGTACGCAGCACTTGAAATTTCTTCTCATGGATTAGTTCAGGGGCGCGTCAAGACCTTGCCATTTTCTGCTGGTGTATTTACTAATCTAAGTAGAGACCATCTCGATTACCATGGCACGATGGAAGCTTATGCACAGGCAAAACTCACTCTATTTACTCAGCATTGCTGTGAAAAAATAGTCATTAATGCTGATGATAAGGTGGGGGCGGACTGGTTGAACGAGCTGCCTGAAGCTATAGCGGTTTCTATCATAAACGAACCTTCGCAAGCTAACTCGTTATGGGCGAGAAATATTCAATATTCTGATGCTGGAATTCAATTGTCCATTGATGGGCATTGGGGAAAAGGGGAGCTTTCAGTTCCCTTGATTGGTGAGTTTAATGCTTCGAATGTCTTACTCGGTTTAGCCGCATTATTGTCACTAGGTTTTGACAAACAAGAGCTATTAGCGAGCGCTAAAAGCTTACAACCCGTCATTGGAAGGATGGAGCTTTTTCAAGCGACAGACAAAGCTAAAATAGTTGTCGATTATGCACATACTCCAGATGCTTTAGAAAAGGCATTAATGGCTTTAAGAGTGCATTGTTCAGGAAAGCTATGGGTTATTTTTGGCTGTGGTGGAGATAGAGATACAGGTAAGCGGCCTATAATGGCAGAAATAGCGGAACGTTTAGCTGATCACGTTATGTTGACCGACGATAATCCACGCAGTGAAGACCCAGAGATCATATTTAAAGACATGCTTGCAGGACTGAATAAACCTGAGTTGGCTAGGCTAGAGCATGATAGATATCATGCGTTGAAGCTAGCAAGCGAGAATGCGAGTAGCAACGATATTATTTTGTTAGCAGGCAAAGGCCATGAGGACTATCAGGTTCTTAAGAATGAAACAATACATTATTCTGACCGTGATTCCGCCGCTCGATTACTAGGAATAATTCAATGATTTCTACTTCATTAAACTCCATAGCCGAAGTACTGAATTGTGAAGTATTAGGTGAAAACCCACGGATTGATTCAGTCTCTACAGATACAAGAACGATCAGCCCAGGATCGCTGTTTATCGCTCTGGTGGGTGATAAGTTTGATGCACATGATTTCTGTCAAAATGCGAAGGAGTGTGGCGCGAGTGCATTGTTGGTTGAACGAAAGTTGCCAGTTCAACTTCCTCAAGTTGTGGTACCTGATACGAGATTAGCGCTAGGTCAATTAGCCTCTTGGGTACATAAAGAGTGCGATATTAAAACTCTTGCGATTACGGGTAGCTGTGGAAAAACCACTGTAAAAGAGATGGTTTCATCGATCTTAAGCCTAAAAGGCAAGGTTCTAGCGACAGCTGGAAACTTTAATAATGATATTGGTGTACCGTTAACTCTTTTACGCTCTCAGCCAGAAATAGATTATGCGGTTATCGAGTTAGGAGCTAATCATAGTGGTGAAATTGCCTATACGACTGATTTGGTAAAACCAAGTGTGGCACTAGTAAACAATGTAGCGGCGGCACACCTTGAAGGTTTCGGTTCTATTGAGGGTGTTAAGAAAGCGAAAGGTGAGATATATAGTGGACTTTCTGTCGGTGATACTGCCGTTATTAATTTAGATAGTCATGGTGAAGAGCTATGGGATCAAATACTTACAAATAAAAAAGTAGTTTCTTTCTCCAGTTCGAATGCTGCTGCTCAGTATTACGCAAAAAATTGTCAATTGGATAATCTTGGATACGCTAGTTTTACGATAAAAACTCCAGTGGGAGAGATTGACGTGAAGCTATCTGTTGTTGGTGAGCATAATGTGCCTAACGCTCTTGCAGCCACAGCGCTGGCGATGGAGTTTGGCTGTTCTCTCGCGGATGTAGCAAAAGGGTTGGCAACAGTAGTAAATGTAAAGGGACGGGTAGAAATAAACCAACTAACCGACGAAATAATACTAATTGATGATAGCTATAACGCTAGCGTGCCGGCTATGAAGTCTGCGGTGGACCTATTATCAACATTTTCAGGTACTCGGTGGCTTGTTCTTGGTTATATGGCTGAATTAGGCCAAGAAAGCCTTGAACTTCATCGTCAACTCGGAGAATATGCAGCTCAATTTAATTTTGAGAATGTACTGACCTTTGGCGTAGAAGCAAAAGTAATTAGTGACATGTGCCATGGTCTGCATTTCTCAACACACGATGAATTGATTGACTATATGTTGCAGCAGTTGCAAACAACACCAAGGCAAGCTCATACTGTGTTGGTTAAAGGAGCGAACGGCGCTCGTATGAGTGTCGTGGTTGAAGCTTTAAAGGAGAAGCATAAATGATCATCTGGCTAGCAGAATTACTTCAGCCATATTTCTCGTTTTTTCGATTATTTGAATATCTATCGTTTAGATCTATCTTGAGTGTGATTACCGCACTTAGTCTCTCATTATGGATGGGGCCTAAATTGATAGAGCGTTTGCAGCTATTACAGATAGGTCAAGTAGTTAGAAACGATGGACCTGAATCTCATTTCAGTAAACGTGGCACGCCAACAATGGGGGGCGTGATGATTTTAGCCTCCATCCTTATTACTGTTCTTTTATGGGCTGATCTCACTAACATTTATGTTTGGGCTGTTATTTCCGTACTCTTGGGTTATGGTGCCGTTGGGTTTGTCGATGATTATAGAAAGGTCGTCCGGAAAGATCCTGCGGGCTTGATCGCCAGATGGAAATACTTCTGGCAGTCAGCTATTGCTTTGGTTGTTGCCTTTGCATTGTATGCTCACGGCAAGGATACTTCGGCCACTCAACTCGTTGTGCCGTTTTTTAAAGACATCATGCCTCAATTAGGTTTGCTTTATATTGTGCTTACCTACTTTGTTATTGTAGGTACCAGTAACGCGGTGAACCTCACTGACGGCCTTGATGGTTTAGCCATTATGCCAACTGTCCTTGTATCAGCTGGTTTTGCTGCCATAGCGTGGGCAACGGGTAATGTGAATTTTTCACAGTATTTGCACATTCCGCATATTCCTTTGGCTAGTGAGTTAGTTATTGTCTGTACAGCGATGGTTGGTGCGGGTTTAGGTTTCCTCTGGTTCAATACTTATCCTGCTCAAGTGTTTATGGGGGATGTCGGTTCGTTAGCGTTGGGTGGTGCTTTAGGTACGATTGCTGTTTTGGTTCGCCAAGAGTTTATTTTGGTTATCATGGGTGGTGTATTTGTTATGGAGACATTATCTGTAATTCTGCAGGTAGGTTCATATAAATTACGTGGCCAAAGGGTATTCAGAATGGCACCAATCCATCATCATTACGAACTCAAAGGTTGGCCTGAGCCAAGAGTGATCGTTCGTTTCTGGATAATTTCTATTGTCCTTGTCTTAATCGGTTTGGCTACACTGAAGGTTCGATAAATAATGGATCGTTGGAAAGGGATCGAAAATGTCGTTGTTGTAGGGCTCGGTATTACCGGGCTCTCTGTCGTCAAGCATCTTTTGACACTCGACAAAGATATAGAAGTCAGGGTGATTGACACTAGAAACAACCCACCGGGAAAAGAACAACTTGATAGTGATGTTGAGCTACATACTGCAAGTTGGAATACAGACTGGTTATTTGCAGCTGACTTAGTTGTAATAAATCCTGGAGTGGCATTAGCGACACCAGAAGTGCAGCAAGTCATTAAAAAAGGAATACCAGTTGTTGGAGACATCGAGCTGTTTGCTTGGGCTGCAACAGCCCCAGTTATCGCTATAACTGGCTCTAACGGTAAAAGCACGGTCACAGATCTTGCTGGGGCACTTGCTCAGGATAGCGGTGTTAAAGTCGGTGTTGGAGGCAATATTGGTGTGCCAGCACTTGATCTTTTAATAGAGCCTTGTGATTTATACGTTTTAGAATTATCCAGCTTTCAACTTGAAACAACATCTAATTTAAATCTTATTGCTGCTGCATTTCTCAACCTTTCTGAAGATCATATGGATCGCTATGATGGAATGGCTTCTTACAGAGATGCAAAACTGAGAATATTCGCTAATGCAAAGTATCTGGTCGTTAATAAAGACGATAGAGATACCTACCCAGATAATATAGGGTCTAATCAGAGCTTGATTAGTTTTGGTTTAGAATCTGGTCAATTTACAATAGTATCTATTGACGGTGTGGATTGGTTATCGAATGGCGCTCATACTATTTTACCTGTCAGTGATTTGTGCCTGGTTGGAAAACACAATGTAGCGAATGTATTGACCGTTCTTGCTTTGCTTGAGTGTGCCGGTATTGATTATAAAAAAGCGTTACCAACTCTTAAAACTTACAACGGGTTGACACATCGGTGTCAGGTTGTAGCGGATAATCGGAACATTCAATGGGTTAATGATTCAAAAGCAACAAACGTTGCGAGTACATTAGCTGCGCTTTCCGGATTAGATATTTGCGGTACTCTTTATCTTTTAGTCGGTGGTGTTGGAAAAGGAGCCGATTTTTCTGAGCTTGCTCCTGAATTAGCCAAATTGAAGGTTAAACTTTACTGTTACGGTAAGGATGGAGACCAACTGATGCCTTTACATGCATCCGCTACTCGTTGGAATAATATTGATGAGATCATTGAAGCTATTGCTCCGAGTTTAGAAGAAGGCGATATGGTGATGCTTTCCCCTGCTTGTGCAAGTCTGGATCAATATAAAAACTT
The DNA here is from genome assembly GCF_028204155.1 of Vibrio algarum. Lineage (NCBI taxonomy): Bacteria > Pseudomonadati > Pseudomonadota > Gammaproteobacteria > Vibrionales > Vibrionaceae > Vibrio > Vibrio algarum. Next base: position 925,104 of record NZ_JAQLOI010000001.1, read on the forward strand.
TATGGCTAGAGGGGATGCGTTTACCCAATTAGCTAAACAATACGCTTAGGATGAGTGATTAGTGTCGAGACTAGGGCAGATCAAAGGAAAATTAGAAAGTTTGGGTAGTTCCAAAGCGCCCGAAGTTTTGTTTGATCGCCAATTAGTTTGGATTTCGCTTTGTTTAATGCTTATTGGCCTGGTCATGGTGACATCTGCGTCATTTCCGATCAGCACGCGCTTAACGGATCAACCTTTCCATTTTATGTTTCGTCACGGCGCATTTCTATGCTTAGCCTTGATCGTTTCGACCATCGTATTACAAATCCCTTTAGCTAAATGGCTTCGATACAGCACCTTGTTGCTTTCTGCTTCGATTGTACTTTTAGTTATCGTTTTAGTTGCAGGCAAGTCCGTTAATGGGGCATCGCGGTGGATACCACTTGGTCTTTTTAATTTACAACCCGCTGAAGTAGCGAAACTTTCACTATTTATTTTTATGGCGGGATACTTCGTTAGAAAGGGAGATGAGGTTAGGCGCACTTTTTTTAGTGGGTTTATGAAGCCTCTTATCATTTTTGGTGTACTGGCCGTTTTATTACTTGGTCAACCTGACCTTGGAACCGTTGTTGTAATGCTCGTTACCTTATTCGCAATGTTGTTTATTGCTGGAGCGAAGTTGTGGCAGTTTATCGCTTTAATGATGGTAGGCATTGCTGGGGTAGTCTTACTGATATTTATCGAACCATATCGAATGCGTCGTGTGACTTCCTTCTGGGACCCATGGGAGGATCCGTTTGGGAGCGGTTACCAATTAACTCAATCTTTAATGGCATTTGGTCGTGGTAACTGGTTTGGCCAAGGTTTAGGTAACTCTGTTCAAAAACTTGAATATCTTCCTGAAGCTCATACCGATTTTGTATTTGCTGTTATCGCGGAAGAATTGGGTTTTATAGGGGTTAGCTTAATCCTTATATTAATTTTTGCTTTGGTGGTCAAAGCCATTTTAATTGGTAAAAAAGCATTAGAAGCTAACGAACAGTTTGGTGGTTACCTTGCTTTTGGTATCGGTGTTTGGTTCGCATTTCAATCCATGGTTAATGTGGGAGCGGCCTCTGGAATTGTCCCAACTAAGGGATTAACGTTGCCGCTAATTAGTTACGGTGGCTCAAGTTTAATCATCATGTCTACAGCGGTATCTATATTATTACGCATTGATCATGAGTGTCGACTAGCTGAACTAGGCATACAAAATAAAGAACATACTGACAATGAAGAAGAATAAACGATTACTTGTTATGGCCGGAGGCACTGGAGGTCATGTATTTCCTGGGTTGGCGGTAGCAAAAAGGTTGCAACAACAAGGTTGGGAGATTCGTTGGCTAGGTACAGCCGATCGAATGGAAGCCGATTTAGTCCCTCAGCATGGTATTGAGATAGATTTCATAAAGGTGAAAGGTCTGCGTGGGCAAGGACTAAGCAAATTAGTTAAAGCACCATTTCAAATATTCAATGCGATAATGCAAGCTAAGCGCCATATAAAAAATTGGCAGCCTGACGTTGTATTAGGTATGGGTGGATACGTTAGTGGCCCAGGCGGAGTCGCTGCTTGGCTTTCTGGTATACCAGTTGTTCTTCATGAACAAAATGCAGTCGCAGGGTTAACGAATCAATGGTTATCTAAGATTGCTAAAAAAGTTTTCCAAGCTTTTCCAGGAGCATTCGAACATGCTGAAGTTGTGGGTAATCCAGTTAGAGAGGATGTAACGCAGATCGCAAGCCCGGAAGAGAGGTTCTTTGAACGCTCGGGACCTGTAAGAGTTTTAGTTATGGGGGGAGTCAAGGGGCTCAAATTCTCAATACTACCCTGCCAAAAGTAATGAAAAAGCTTGGTGGTGAATATACAATTCGCCACCAAGTTGGTAAAAACCACGAAAAAGAAGTTTTACAGGCATATCATGATATGGGTGTTACGGCAGCGGAAGTAACGGAGTTCATTGGTGATGTTGCTAGTGCTTACGCTTGGGCTGATATTATTGTTTGCCGTTCTGGTGCTTTAACTGTTTCTGAAGTTTCTGCAGCGGGTATTGGTGCCGTGTTTGTCCCTTTTATGCATAAAGATAGACAGCAAGCTTTAAATGCTGACCATCTAATTGAATGCGGTGCGGCAAAAATGATAGAGCAACCGGATTTAAGTGTAGATAGCCTAACTCAGTTGATCTCATCATTAGATAGAAACGACCTGGTAGCAATGGCGAAAAACGCAAGGCAAGTAGCAAAGATTGATGCCGACATAGTCGTTGCCAAGGCAATAATAGCCTTAACTGAAAAATGAGAATAACTTAATGACCTTAGATCATACTCAAGACTTATCGAAAATTAGAGCCGTTGTTCCTGAAATGCGCAGAGTGAAATGTATTCATTTCGTTGGCATTGGAGGCGCTGGAATGAGTGGTATTGCAGAAGTTTTACTTAATGAAGGCTACCAAATATCTGGCTCTGATTTGGCAGCTAACCCAGTCACCGAAAGCTTAAGCAGTAAAGGTGCAGATATTTTTTTGGTCATTGTGAAACCAATGTTGAAAAAGCAAGTGTTGTCGTTGTTTCAACAGCAATTAAAAAAGACAACCCTGAGCTTATTGCTGCTAAGAAAATGCGTATTCCAGTTGTACAACGAGCAGAAATGCTTGCTGAACTTATGCGATTTAGACATGGGATTGCGGTTGCAGGAACACATGGGAAAACGACAACGACAGCGCTGGTCACCCAGATATATTTCGAAGCAGGAATGGATCCGACTTTTGTGAACGGTGGGTTAGTAAAAAGTGCTGGTGTTAACGCTCGTCTTGGTTCAAGTCGAATTTTAATTGCAGAAGCAGATGAAAGTGATGCTTCGTTTTTACACCTTCAACCGATGGTCAGCATAGTTACCAATATAGAAGCTGACCATATGGATACTTATGGCGGTGATTTTGAGGTTTTAAAGCGTACATTTATCGATTTTTTACATAATTTACCTTTCTATGGACAGGCGATTGTCTGCATTGATGATCCTGTCGTTAGAGAACTTGTTCCACAAATAAGTCGACAAGTTATCACATACGGTTTTTCTGAAGATGCGGATGTACGCATAAAAAATTATACCCAAGAGGGTCAACAAGGAAAATTCACAGTTATACGTGAGGGGAAAAACCCTTTACATATAACTTTAAATATACCAGGTCGACACAATGCATTAAACGCGTCTGCCGCAATTGCGGTAGCAACAGAAGATGACATTTCTGATCAAGCTATTATGAATGCAATGGTGGGCACGCAAGGAACAGGGCGTCGATTTGAACATTTAGGTGAATTCGACACTGGTAATGGAAGTGTCATGCTGGTTGATGATTACGGACATCACCCAAGTGAAGTTGACGTAACCATCCAAGCCGCTCGCGCTGGATGGAAAGAAAAACGACTGGTAATGATCTTCCAACCTCATCGTTACAGTAGAACTCGAGATCTATATGATGACTTTGCAAATGTACTAGAAAACGTTGATGTGCTAATCATGCTGGATGTTTATTCTGCTGGCGAAAAGCCGATTAACGGTGCAGATAGTAGAGCCTTGTGTAGAACTATTCGCTCCCGTGGGAAAATTGACCCTGTTTTTGTTGCTAATCAAGAGGCATTGCCATCTGTGCTTGCAAATTTAATGCAGGATGGAGATTTAATTTTAACGCAAGGGGCTGGTGATGTAGGTAAGGTTGCTAAGAATCTAGCATCACTAAAGCTAAATGTAGCGGCTATGCAAATCAAGCAGTAGTCTCGTATTTGATTTAAATGCCATATTTAAAAGTGGTTAGATCGAATATTATTCAGCTAAGGGTAGATAGTTTGAGTAGGCTAAGTATAATTTGTCAGTTATATTAAACGCATTATTAAGTTAATTCTATTGACATAGATATCACTTATTAAAGCGAGTGAAATTGAGTGAATGAATAAAGCGGCAGGTGAAGTTGACTATGAGGAGATAAACTCCAAAGGTCAAATAAGTAAAACAAAAAAACATGCTGTAGGTGGCGTGTTCTTGCTGCTAGTCCTTTTTTCGTTAGGATTCTTATTGTATTCAACAGTTAGCTGGATGCTTGATGAACAGCGTCTACCTTTATCGAAGTTAGTGTTGCAAGGTGATCTTGAATACGTTTCTGGTAAAGATATACAGCTAGCGTTACGGCAAGTGGAAAGTATTGGCACGTTTATGTCGCAAGACGTGAATGAGTTGCAACAGGTAATTATTGGTTTACCCTGGGTTGCTCAGGCTTCCATTCGCAAGCAATGGCCCGATTTGGTTAAAATATATTTAGTAGAACATAAGGCGTCTGCTATTTGGAATGGTAATGCATTATTAAATATGTCTGGTGATGTATTTAATGCAGACATTGCAGAGCTGAATGAAGATAAAGTAAAGCTCTATGGCCCAAAAGGCAGTAGTCAGAATGTGTTGAAGACGTGGCAGGAAGTTTCTCCCATGTTTGCTCATTTAGGTCTTAGTATATCGTCACTAGTACTTAATGACCGTTACGCTTGGCAAATTATATTGGATAATGGTATTCGTCTTGAATTAGGCAAAGAGTCATTGATTGAACGAATTGAGCGCTTTACGTCACTTTATTACCGGTTAGGTAACGAGGCACAAAGAGTTAGCTATATCGATCTTCGATATGACACGGGGGCCGCAGTTGGGTGGTTCTCAGAAAACGAATTAGAAGAGTAAGAGAAATTAAATGACTAAAAATGCAGACGATAACATTATTGTTGGTCTTGATATTGGCACTGCAAGCGTATCTGCATTGGTTGGTGAATTGCTACCTGACGGTCAGGTTAATATCATAGGCGCTGGGAATAGTCCTTCTCGTGGAATGGATAAAGGCGGTGTCAATGATCTTGAGTCCGTTGTCAAATCAGTACAACGAGCAGTCGATCAAGCTGAGTTGATGGCTGAATGTAAGATCAGCAGTGTGTTTATTTCTCTTTCTGGCAAACATATTGCCAGTCGAATCGAAAAAGGCATGGGGACCATTGCAGATGAAGAGGTCTCTCAAGATGATATGGATAGAGCAATCCATACAGCAAAGTCGATAAAAATTGGAGAAGAACAGCGAATTTTGCATGTTATTCCTCAAGAGTTTACGATTGACTATCAAGAAGGGATAAAAAATCCACTGGGTTTGTCCGGTGTTCGCATGGAAGTCAGCGTTCATTTAATTACTTGCCACAATGATATGGCAAGAAATATCATAAAGGCAGTTGAAAGATGTAACTTGAAAGTTGATCAGCTGGTTTTTTCTGGCTTGGCATCAAGTAATGCGGTCATTACTGAAGACGAAAGAGAGCTAGGCGTCTGTGTGGTTGATATTGGAGCTGGTACTATGGATGTTTCCATATGGACTGGTGGTGCACTAAGACACACTGAAGTTTTTTCTTATGCGGGAAATTCGGTAACGAGTGATATAGCGTTTGCTTTTGGTACGCCAGTTGGAGATGCAGAAGAGATCAAAGTAAAATATGGCTGCGCATTAAGCGAATTAGTCAGTAAAGATGATACGGTCAATGTTCCAAGTGTTGGTGGTAGACCGTCAAGAATATTGAAACGTCAGGAACTATCTGGCGTAATCGAAGCCCGTTATGCAGAGTTAATGGGCTTCATCAACCAGTCTGTCAATACCGTCCAGGCTCAGTTGCGAGAGGATGGAATTAAGCACCACCTTGCGGCTGGTGTTGTATTAACTGGCGGTGCTTCTCAAATGGAAGGTCTGGTTGAATGTGCTGAACGAATATTTGGCGCAAACCGAGTTAGAGTAGGTAAGCCCTTAGAAGTTAGCGGGCTTACAGACTATGTTAAAGAGCCGTATCATTCTACGGCTGTGGGATTACTTCATTATGCAAAAGATAGTCAACTAAATGACGATGGTGAATATAGTGAACCAAAACGTTCCTCATTTACCTCTATTTTTAGTAGAATGCGTAATTGGATACAAAAAGAGTTTTAACCTGAGAGCAGGAAAAACGGAGATAACACATGTTTGAGCCGATGATGGAAATGTCTGACGATGCAGTAATAAAGGTCGTTGGTGTTGGTGGTGGTGGCGGTAACGCATTAGAACATATGGTTCGAGAATCCATCGAAGGTGTGGAGTTTATTAGTGTAAATACTGATGCCCAAGCCTTACGCAAAGCTAGTGTGAGTAGTGTTATCCAAATTGGTGGTGATATTACTAAAGGACTAGGAGCGGGGGCTAACCCTCAGGTTGGTCGCGATTCAGCCATCGAAGATAAAGAAAAACTTAAAGAAGTGCTTAGCGGTGCCGATATGGTATTTATCGCTGCTGGTATGGGTGGTGGTACGGGTACAGGTGCAGCTCCAGTTATTGCTGAAGTTGCAAAGGAACTAAACATCCTAACTGTTGCCGTAGTAACTAAGCCATTTGGTTTCGAAGGTAAAAAGCGTCTTGCTTTCGCTGAGCAAGGTATTGAAGAGCTTTCTAAACATGTTGACTCTTTAATAACAATACCGAATGAAAAATTACTTAAAGTATATGGTAGAAGTGTAACGTTATTAGAAGCGTTTGGTTACGCTAACGATGTACTAAAAAATGCAGTACAAGGTATTGCAGAACTAATCACACGCCCTGGTATGATTAACGTGGATTTCGCAGATGTAAGAACGGTTATGTCTGAAATGGGTCACGCTATGATGGGTAGTGGCGTAGCGAGTGGTGAAGAACGAGCAGAAGAAGCGGCAGAAGCCGCAATATCTTCTCCTCTTCTAGAAGATATTGATTTGGCTGGCGCTCGTGGCGTGCTCGTTAATATTACTGCTGGGTTAGACATGCGCTTGGATGAGTTTGAAACTGTGGGTAACACAGTTAAAGCATTCGCATCTGATAATGCAACGGTAGTGATTGGTACTTCTCTTGATCCTGATATGACGGAAGAGTTCAGAGTTACCGTTGTTGCAACTGGTATTGGTGCAGAGAAGAAACCTGAAATTACTTTGGTTGCAGGATCTGCTGCAAAACCGAAACCAGCTGTAGCAGCAACGCCGGTTTCACAACCGGTCGCAGCGAAAGTGGAAGAAAAAACGGCACAGCCTTTGCATAAAAAAGAAGAGGTAAAGCCGCAGTCAACAGTACCGTCAAATAATGGTCAGGTGCAAGGCAGTTCAAGCCAAAGTACCGCGCCAAAGGCGGAAAAAGAAAGTGGCTATTTGGATATACCAGCATTTCTTCGTCGCCAAGCTGACTAAGAAATAGGCATGAATTTGACAGAAGTCTTATTTATGATAATATCCGCGGTCAGTTTCATTACTGACCGTGATAAATAACACTAATTTAGAGGCAAGGTAGATGATCAGACAACGTACTCTTAAAGAGATCGTAAAAACGACCGGAGTTGGTTTACACTCTGGGCGTAAAGTTACGCTTACCTTGCGTCCAGCTGCTGCGAATACTGGTGTTATCTATCGCCGTACCGATCTAAACCCGGCAGTTGATTTTCCTGCCGACCCTGCTTCAGTTCGTGACACTATGCTCTGTACTGCTCTTGTTAACGATGAAGGAGTGCGCATCTCCACTGTAGAGCATTTAAATGCTGCATTAGCTGGTATGGGCATCGATAATGTTATTATTGAAGTCGATGCACCTGAAATTCCTATTATGGATGGCAGTGCAAGTCCTTTTGTTTATCTGTTGCAATCCGCTGGTATTGAAACATTAAATGCACCAAAAAGGTTCATACGCATTAAAAAACCAGTGCGTTTTACCGATGGTGACAAATGGGCAGAGCTTGTTCCTTATGACGGTTTCCGTATGGATTTCGAAATTGAGTTTGAACATCCAGCCATTGATGCTGATGAGCAGCGCCTATTGTTTGATTTTTCTACTAGTGCATTTATTAAAGATATTTCGCGTGCTCGTACTTTCGGCTTTATGCGTGATATCGAGTATTTGCAGTCGCAAAATTTGTGTTTAGGTGGTAGCTTTGACTGTGCAATAGTGTTGGATGAATACCGAATTCTGAATGAAGAAGGCCTTCGTTTTGAGAATGAGTTTGTAACTCATAAAGTTCTTGATGCTATTGGTGATCTCTACATGTGTGGCCATAGTATTGTTGGCGAACTTCGTGCTTATAAATCTGGTCACGCTTTAAACAACCAATTGCTTCGCGCAGTACTCGCTGATCAAGAAGCGTGGGAATGGGCTACGTTTGAAGAAGAAGTCGGCTCTCCTGTCGCATTTGTAGAGCCAAGTATGGTACTCGCATAGAAAACGCATTTATTTGTTTCGAAAAAACCAGATGTTAAGTCTGGTTTTTTTATGTCTCGAATTTACTGAGTGATTTTATGTAATAGAAACCTAAGTAAGATTGCTTTCAATATAAAATAATCCCCCAGACTGCTCAAGACCTCCCAGCGCTAAGCGTACAAATTTTTTTGACCGATTTACAGAATTGAATTCATTTTTAACACAGAATTAATGTACTTGGGTATACCTGTGATGGGCAATAAAAATTAAGGCAAAGACTCTTTAACGAGACAATAATTGCCGGGTGGCAATCGTTGGTTATCTTAATTTTCATATTTGATGATCTATCGCATTCGCGTTGATATGAAAGTTTAAGTACACTTGTTCGCTTAATAACCATCAAGGCGTTAAAAAGTCAACCTTGGTCAAATTAATTTGAATGCTAATGGAATAATAAAATTTATCCCTTAGAATGTTAGGATCTTTTAAAACAAAACTTGAATTTCATTCGGGTTGCCACAATATCTTTTCATACGATATTGTTTCAGTTTTCTTGTTTTAAATAAGACTCATCGGTTTAAACGAGACTAAAAGCATAGAAAAGGCTTAAAGCCAAACAACATGAGATAAGCAAAAAATGATAAGTAAGCTACTGACGAAAGTTGTTGGCAGTCGTAATGATCGGACTCTGCGTCGATTACGAAAGATTGTAAAACAAATAAATAATTTTGAACCAGAATTTGAAGCGTATTCAGATGAAGAGCTACAAGCAAAAACCGTTGAATTCCGTGAGCGCTTAGAAAAAGGTGAATCACTAGATCAGCTATTACCAGAAGCTTTTGCAACCGTTCGCGAAGCTTCGAAACGTGTTTTTGGTATGCGTCATTTCGATGTTCAGCTTATTGGTGGTATGGTTCTAAACGCAGGGCAGATTGCTGAAATGCGTACTGGTGAAGGTAAGACTCTTACTGCAACCCTATCTGCCTATTTGAATGCGTTACCTGGAAAAGGCGTTCATATCGTAACAGTGAACGATTACCTTGCAAGTCGCGATGCAGAAACAAATAGAGCGCTATTTGAATTTTTAGGGATGACCGTTGGTGTCAACATCCCGAATATGGCTCCACCAGAAAAACAACAAGCTTATCAGTGCGATATTCTTTATGGCACAAACAATGAATTCGGTTTTGATTATCTTCGAGATAATATGGCGTTTCGTAAGGAAGACCGCGTACAAAGAGAACGTTACTTTGCGGTTGTGGATGAAGTTGACTCCATCCTTATTGATGAAGCCCGTACTCCGTTAATCATTTCTGGTCCTGCTGAAGATAGCTCCGAGCTTTATACCAAAATTAACACCCTAATTCCTTCTCTTCAATTGCAAGATCAAGAAGATACAGAAGAGTACCGAGGGGACGGCCACTATACGCTGGACGAAAAATCTAAGCAGGTCCATCTGACCGAAACCGGTCAAGAGTTTGTTGAAGAGCTACTTGTAAAAAATGAAATGATGGAAGAGGGGGATACCCTTTATTCTCCTACAAACATTAGCTTACTTCACCATGTCAATGCCGCTCTTCGTGCTCACGTTCTATTTGAAAGAGACGTTGACTACATTGTGAAGGACGATGAAGTTATCATTGTTGATGAACATACTGGTCGTACAATGCCTGGTCGTCGTTGGTCAGAAGGCTTACATCAAGCAGTTGAAGCTAAAGAAGGCGTTAAGATTCAGAATGAAAACCAAACGTTAGCTTCTATTACATTCCAGAACTTTTTCCGTTTATACGAAAAATTGTCAGGGATGACAGGTACTGCGGATACAGAAGCGTTTGAATTCCAGTCCATATATAATCTTGAAACAGTTGTTATCCCAACCAATCAGCCAATGGTTCGTGATGATATGCCTGATGTGGTATACCGTACAGAAGTAGAAAAATTTGCTGCTATCATTGAAGATATCAAAGAACGAGTCAAGAAAGGGCAACCTATACTTGTTGGTACGGTTTCAATTGAGAAATCAGAGCTACTATCTAACGCGCTTAAAAAATCCAAAATTAAACATAACGTTTTAAACGCTAAGTTCCACGAGCAAGAGGCCGATATTGTTGCGTTTGCGGGGGCTCCTGAAGCGGTTACTATTGCGACCAATATGGCTGGTCGTGGTACTGATATCGTATTGGGTGGTAGCTGGCAAGCGGAAATAAATAAATTAGAAAACCCGAGCGAAGAGGAAATTCAAAAAATCAAAGAAAACTGGAAGCTAGAGCATGACAAAGTGCTTGCCTCTGGTGGTCTACACATAATTGGTACCGAGCGGCATGAGTCTCGCCGTATCGATAACCAGTTACGTGGTCGTTCTGGTCGTCAAGGTGATGCAGGTTCTTCACGCTTTTATCTTTCAATGGAAGATTCATTGCTTCGTATATTTACGTCTGATCGTATGGCAGGCTTGATACAAAGTGGTATGGACGAAGGTGAAGCGATCGAAAGTCGCATGCTTTCTCGTTCCATCGAAAAAGCTCAGCGTAAAGTTGAAGGTCGTAACTTTGATATACGTAAACAGCTACTAGACTATGATGATGTAGCGAACGACCAACGTAAAGTTGTTTACGAATTACGTGATGAGCTCATGGAAGTAGACGACATTAGTGAGATGATTGATCACAATCGTCAAGACGTATTTGAATCAGTAATGAACGAATATATACCACATCAATCTCTCGAAGATATGTGGAATATCGAAGGGCTACAAGAACGACTTAAAAATGATTTTGATCTGGATCTACCTATTCAAACTTGGTTAGATGAAGATGACAAACTATACGAAGAAGCGCTTCGTGAGCGTATTTTAGATACCGCGGTAGAAGTATATAAATCGAAAGAAGAGACCGTTGGTGCCCAAGTTCTCCGTAATTTTGAGAAGTCTGTTATGTTGCAGACTCTTGATAACCTCTGGAAAGAACATCTTGCAGCGATGGATCATCTTCGACAAGGTATTCACTTACGTGGCTATGCTCAGAAAAACCCTAAGCAAGAATACAAGCGCGAGTCTTTTGAATTATTTGAAAACTTACTCGATATGCTTAAAGTTGATGTGATCATGATATTAAGCAAAGTACGGGTACAACAGCAAGAAGAAGTTGAGCGTATGGAAGAACAGCGTCAAGCCCAAGCTGAAGAAGCGGCTCGTCGCCAACAGTTCGAACATCAATCAGCAGAAAATCAATTAGCTGATGAATCAGAAAGTTCTGATAACGGACAACAACCAATGGTACGTGAAGAACGTAAAGTTGGTCGAAATGAGCCTTGTCCGTGCGGTTCTGGTAAGAAATATAAACAATGCCATGGTAAAATAGGCTAAGTTTATTGAGTGTAAAAAGGTCGCTATGAGCGGCCTTTTTTATGTTTAAAATAGCTTAATTAAATATAAGAGTTAACGATGAATCGACTACACATAGTCGCCGCAATTATCTTAAGCCCAAATAAAAAAGAAATTTTTATTACTAAACGTCATAAAGATGCCCATAAAGGTGGTTACTGGGAGTTTCCCGGAGGTAAAGTTGAGTTAAATGAAACTACAGAACAGGCAATGATCAGGGAGTTGTTTGAAGAGATAGGGATTGAAGTGACGGATTTGTTCCATTTTGAACATCTTGAATACGATTATCCCGAAAAGTCGTTAAAGTTTGATTTCTTTGCGGTTACAGCATTTAGAAACGCCCCCTATGGTAAAGAAGGACAGAAAGGTGAGTGGGTAAGTATCAAGTCATTAAAGGATTATACTTTTCCTGAGGCTAATATACCTATTTTAGAAAAAGTAATGAGTTTATACGTCTAAATAGGGGAGTGAGTTTCGGCCTTAAAAATCTATATTTAAGATACCTTGAAGCAATTAGCCATTTCAGTTAAATTGGTTTTCCCTCAAATGTACGGAGATATACGCAATGGTTCGAATTGCGATTGCAGGAGCAGCGGGTCGAATGGGCCGCAACTTAGTGAAAGCTACCCAACATAACTCAAACTCATTAGTCGGAGCTGCATCCGAGAGACCAGAGTCATCACTTGTCGGTGTTGATGTAGGTGAGCTATGTGGTGAAGGACATTTAGATATTTCCCTTGTAGATAATCTTGAAAAATCCATATCTAATTTTGATGTAATTGTCGACTTTACCGTACCTAAAAGTACATTGCTTAACATAGAGCTTTGTAAGCAGCATGGTAAAAAGATAGTTATTGGTACGACTGGTTTTACTGAACAAGAAAAAGAGATTATTGCTGAAGCCGCTAAACATATACCAATTATAATGGCTCCGAATTACAGTGTTGGCGTAAATTTAGTATTCAAGCTATTAGAAAAAGCGGCCAAAGTAATGGGTGACTATTGTGATGTGGAAATTGTAGAAGCACATCATCGTTTTAAGGTTGATGCGCCATCTGGTACCGCAATTGGTATGGGTGAAGCGATTGCAGGGGCGATGGGGAATGAACTAAACGATGTCGCAGTTTATGCTCGTGAGGGAATAACTGGCGAGAGAACCAAAGATGAAATTGGTTTTGCGACTATTCGAGCTGGCGATATTATTGGTGAACACACAGCGATGTTTGCGGATATGGGTGAGCGAGTTGAAATTACGCATAAAGCGACTGACCGAATGACTTTTGCTAACGGTGCTGTAAAAGCGGCTATTTGGTTGAATGAAAAGCAACCTGGCTTTTATACAATGACCGATGTGCTCGGCCTGAATGAGCTTTAATAACATATTTATGCGCTAGTAATTGTAGGCGCAACTTGAATGACCTTATTATCACCTAGTTTAAGGGTGGCGAGTTTATCGCCACTTTTCCTATCTTTTGTTTCCTTTATTGCCTCTTTGTCGTAATTAATGCTATCTGCAACTAAAAATGACACTTAAGTTGATGACGTTAACGTTTGCTCATTAAGTTAAGTGTTTTTCTTGTGAAATTAGAGCTGATTTAGCCTGTTTAGACGGTAGTATGTATATATTTGCATTCAAACATACACTTAAGTTGTTTTTTTAAGGCTTATAAGCTGTTTTTGTCTTATGAGCTTAAAAAAAGGCAGAATCTATTAGGGTCTTTTGTTGACACATATCACGCTGATCTCTAGAATACCGCCAATTTGTCTAAATTCCATAATGCTGTTGTAATCAGCGTAAAGGAAGGTAGAATTGCAAATTAATACATAATTTATGCATTTTTATTCTGGAGGTTGTCTTGAGTAAGTCAGCAATGCTCGTCCTAGAAGATGGGACAGTTTTTAACGGGGTTTCCATTGGGGCAGAAGGTTCTGCAGTCGGAGAAGTCGTTTTTAATACCTCGATGACGGGGTATCAAGAAATCCTCACTGATCCTTCCTATTCTCAACAAATCGTTACTTTAACTTATCCGCACATTGGCAACACTGGTACAAATTCCGAAGATGAAGAATCTTCTTCAATTCATGCGCAAGGCCTTGTTATTCGTGACCTCCCTCTTATTGCTTCTAATTTTCGTAGTGAGCAGACTTTGTCTGACTATTTGAAATCACAGAACATTGTAGGCATTGCGGACATAGATACGAGAAAGTTAACCCGGATTTTGCGAGAAAAAGGTGCACAAAATGGCTGTATCGTCGCCGGAAATAACCTTGATGAATCACTCGCATTGGCAAAAGCAAAAGAGTTTCCAGGCCTTAAAGGTATGGACCTTGCCAAAAAAGTAACGACCAAAGAGTCTTTTTCTTGGAAACAAGGTTCTTGGGAATTGGTAGGGGGTTTACCTGAAGCAAAAAAAGACAGTGAGCTCCCATATCATGTTGTGGCATACGATTTTGGCGCGAAAAGAAATATATTAAGAATGCTAGTAGATAGAGGCTGTCGTTTAACAGTTGTACCTGCACAGACTCCTGCGGAAGATGTGTTAGCAATGAATCCAGATGGTGTGTTCTTATCCAATGGACCAGGTGATCCAGAGCCTTGTACTTACGCGATAGAAGCAACGAAGGTTTTTCTCGATAAAGGCTTACCTATTTTTGGTATCTGTTTAGGGCATCAAATACTTGCATTAGCATCGGGTGCACAGACCAAGAAAATGAAGTTTGGTCACCATGGTGCTAACCATCCCGTTAAAGATTTGCAAAGAGATGTAGTTATGATTACTTCTCAAAACCATGGTTTTGCGGCTGATGAGGCGACTCTACCTGAAAACTTAAGAGCAACACATGTTTCGCTTTTTGACGGTTCTCTACAGGGAATACATCGTACGGATAAGCCTGCATTTAGCTTCCAAGGTCACCCAGAAGCAAGCCCCGGTCCAACTGATGCCGCACCATTGTTTGACCACTTTATTGAACTTATTAAAAAGCACAGCGCATAATCGGAGTCGAAAAGAATGCCAAAACGTAATGACATTAAAAGTGTTCTAATCCTGGGTGCTGGCCCGATAGTTATCGGTCAGGCGTGCGAATTTGATTACTCTGGTGCTCAAGCATGTAAAGCACTAAGAGAAGAGGGCTATCGAGTTATTCTGGTGAACTCGAACCCAGCAACAATAATGACAGACCCAGATATGGCTGATGCTACCTATATAGAGCCGATTCATTGGGAAGTTGTTCGCAACATTATTGAGAAAGAACGTCCAGATGCTGTGTTGCCTACGATGGGTGGTCAGACAGCACTTAATTGTGCATTAGATTTAGAGAAATACGGAGTTCTAGCAGAATTCGGCGTTGAGATGATTGGTGCAACCGCAGACGCTATAGACAAAGCTGAAGACCGTTCTCGTTTTGATAAGGCGATGAAATCTATTGGGCTAGAATGTCCCAAAGCCGATACAGCTAAGACGATGGAAGAAGCCTATCGAGTACTCGATATGGTTGGCTTTCCGTGTATTATTCGCCCTTCATTTACTATGGGTGGAAGCGGTGGTGGTATTGCTTATAACAAAGAAGAATTTGAAGATATTTGTCGCCGAGGCTTAGATTTATCCCCAACGAACGAGCTTTTAATTGATGAATCATTGATTGGTTGGAAAGAGTACGAGACTGAAGTTGTTAGAGATAAAAATGACAACTGTATTATTGTTTGTACGATTGAAAACTTCGATCCACTCGGTATTCATACTGGTGATTCCATTACGGTAGCGCCAGCTCAAACATTAACGGATAAAGAGTATCAGTTAATGCGAAACGCCTCTTTAGCGGTTTTGCGTGAAATTGGCGTGGAAACAGGTGGTTCAAACGTTCAGTTTGGTATCAATCCTAAAGATGGCCGTATGGTTATCATCGAGATGAATCCTCGTGTATCTCGTTCTTCGGCCCTTGCCTCTAAAGCAACAGGTTTCCCTATTGCAAAAGTAGCCGCTAAGCTTGCTATCGGCTATACGCTTGACGAATTGATGAATGACATCACTGGTGGTGCAACTCCTGCCTCCTTTGAACCAACGATCGACTATGTAGTTACTAAGATTCCTCGATTTAACTTTGAGAAATTTGCTGGTGCAAATGACCGTCTAACGACTCAAATGAAGTCGGTTGGTGAGGTAATGGCAATAGGCCGTAACCAACAAGAGTCTTTGCAAAAAGCACTTCGTGGACTGGAAGTTGGTGTTAATGGCCTAGATGAAATGGTTGACCTTGATGCTCCTGATGCATTGACAACTATTCGTCATGAATTAAAAGAAGCTGGTTGCGACCGCATTTGGTATATCGCAGATGCATTCCGTGCTGGTCTGTCTGTTGATGGCGTACACAACCTAACCGCGATTGACCGTTGGTTCTTAGTTCAGATTGAAGAATTAGTTAAAATTGAAGAGAAGATTAAAGCTGGCGGGTTTGCAGGGCTGAATAAAGATCTACTACGAGCAGTGAAACGTAAAGGCTTTGCTGATGCGCGTTTATCTTCTCTATTGGGTGTAGCGGAAAGCGAAATTCGTCGCCTACGAGATCAATTCGATATCCATCCGGTCTATAAGCGTGTAGATACCTGTGCAGCAGAATTCTCGTCAGATACCGCGTATATGTACTCTTCTTATGATGAAGAGTGTGAAGCTCAGCCAACGGATAATGAAAAAATCATGGTCATTGGTGGCGGACCCAACCGTATCGGTCAAGGTATCGAGTTTGACTACTGTTGTGTACACGCGTCACTTGCTCTGAGAGAAGATGGTTATGAGACCATTATGGTCAACTGTAACCCTGAAACAGTTTCAACAGACTACGATACATCGGATAGGCTTTATTTCGAGCCAATCACGTTAGAAGATGTACTTTCTATTGTTCGTGTTGAAAAGCCGAAGGGTGTTATTGTTCAATATGGTGGTCAAACACCACTTAAACTAGCACGCGCACTAGAAGCAGCAGGTGTGCCGATTATTGGTACAAGCCCTGATGCAATTGACCGAGCAGAAGACCGTGAGCGTTTCCAAGCGGCTGTTGACCGTCTAGGGCTTAAGCAGCCAGAAAACGCAACAGTGACAGCAATGGAACATGCTGTTGAAAAATCGAAAGAAATTGGTTTTCCACTCGTTGTTCGTCCATCGTATGTATTAGGTGGTCGTGCAATGGAAATCGTTTATGACGAAGCAGACTTAAGACGTTACTTTAACGAAGCTGTTAGTGTTTCTAATGAATCTCCAGTTCTGTTAGACCGTTTCTTAGATGATGCTGTTGAAGTTGATGTTGATGCTATCTGTGATGGTGAGCGCGTTGTAATTGGCGGTATTATGGAACATATCGAACAAGCTGGGGTTCACTCCGGTGACTCTGCATGTTCACTGCCAGCGTACACACTTAGCCAAGAAATCCAAGACGTAATGCGCGAGCAAGTTGAAAAACTGGCGTTTGAATTAGGTGTTCGTGGCTTAATGAATACTCAATTCGCTGTGAAAGATAACGAAGTTTATCTTATTGAGGTTAACCCTCGAGCAGCGCGTACTGTTCCATTTGTATCGAAAGCGACAGGAGCTCCGCTTGCAAAAATTGCCGCTCGCGTTATGGCTGGTCAATCGCTTGAGTCTCAAGGGTTTACTAAAGAAATTATCCCACCATATTATTCCGTTAAAGAAGTGGTATTACCGTTTGATAAGTTCCCAGGCGTTGATCCTCTACTTGGTCCTGAGATGCGCTCTACCGGTGAAGTGATGGGTGTTGGTGCCTCTTTTGCTGAAGCTTTTGCAAAAGCAGAGCTCGGTTGTGGTAAAGAATACCCTGAAGGTGGGCGTGCTTTACTATCTGTGCGTAATGATGATAAACAACGTGTCGTTGATCTGGCTTCTAAGTTGACTAAATTGGGTTATCAATTAGATGCAACTCATGGTACTGCTGTTATTCTTGGTGAAGCAGGAATTAATCCTCGCTTGGTTAATAAAGTGCATGAAGGTCGCCCTCATATTCTTGATAGAATCAAGAACAATGAATACACCTACATTATAAATACGGCAGCAGGTCGTCAAGCAATTGAAGACTCAAAAGTTTTACGTCGTGGCGCTTTACAAGAAAAAGTAAACTACACAACTACGCTTAATGCTGCTTTTGCAACATGTATGGCGCACACAGAAGATGACCGTAAAATCGTTACTTCCGTGCAAGAGTTGCATGCAAAAATCAAAGAGAGTCTGGCGTAATCGATTTTTTGAATTTGTTTGAAAAAGAGTAGACTTAACTAAAATTAAAACCGCCGTAACAATGGTTACGGCGGTTTTTTTAATTCTGCGTAATGACTACCTTGTATCCACCGTCTAGTTCGTCTGGAACAAAGTCGACGAAGTTATGGATGTTGTCTAATGCGTCTTGTTGATAATGTGTGACATACAAAAGTTGACTCAGGTTTTCTTTTGCTATCATCTCCAATGTATTCATGACTAATCTACGTCCCAAATTATCTAAACCCTGATAGGGTTCGTCTAAAATTAAGATTGCGGGTTGTTTTACCAAAGCTCTAGCAACCAAAAGTAGTCTTTGCTGACCATATTCTAATTGCTTAAATGGTGTTTTGATAAACTTTCCCATATGCAGTATTTCTAACCATTCTTTAGCGATGTCTATCTCTTTTTTTGATGGCTGGCTATAAAGGCCTATCGAGTCATAAAATCCGGATAAGACAACGTCTAACGCTGTGCAACTTACACGATATTGCAGGTGAAGTGCGGATGAAACCATTCCCATATTCTGTTTTAAATCCCAGATAGTTTCACCAGAACCTCGTTTTTTACCAAAAATATGAATTTTATTACTATAGCATTGAGGGTGGTCACCAAAAATTAGACCCAATAATGTGCTCTTGCCACATCCATTTGGACCTCTTATCTGCCAGTGTTCTCCATTATTTATGCGCCAATTTACGTGAGAAAAAATAATAGAGTCACTATACGCAACCCGACCATCTTCAAGTTCAAACAGCGGATTTTCAAAATGAGTCGTGTGTTGGTGCTTATGTATCAGAGCCAAAACTTCATCGCTCTGTTTTTTAGATTGAGCCGTTATTTGAGCAATGATAGGGTGTGTATCCCAGCGTGATTTACTCATGGTTTCGGTAAGTTTACCTTTCGAAAATAAGGCGATGTTGTCTACCCATGAAGGCATTTCATCTTCACGTGACACAACAATTATTAATTGAGTTGTTGTGCGAAGTGTTTCTAAGTACAGGGTAAGCTGACTTCTATGTTGTGCATCTAAACCGGCATAAGGCTCATCGAGTAACAAAAGGCTAGGTTTTGAAGCGAGAACACGAGCGAGCATTAGTCTCCGGGTTTCTCCAGTAGATAAAACTCGAAAGCCGCTGTCCTTTAAATGAGTCAAATCTAGGTCATCAATTAGGTTAAGGGTTTGTTCTTCGTCTTGGCATTGCTGGTAGATAAGAGTATAAACCGAGGTGCCCGTATCTATTTTATCTATAAAATCGGTATCGTCATTGGCAAGCTCTGATTCAAGTAAACGCTGTTGCTCAGCAAGAGATACTTGGGCAATCTTGCCGGACAGCCCTTCGATCTTTCCACTATCAACTTTGCACTCTTGGCAGAGTAAGTCGCCAAGTATTGAACCTATATCACCTTCAGTACTGAATATTCCCCAAGATTGATTTAACGAAATATGCCAATCTTCGATTTCCAAATAGGAGCTAGTAGTTTGAAGTGTAATGTGGTCAAAGGTAATATCCATATTGTTCGATTTTCCTAATATTTTATTGAGCCTCTTTATTAAAACATGAGTTTCAGCAGAATTAGTAAAAAATTTACATACAGCTATAGACACTGTATGAATCTACAGTATAATTAATTTCAATTAAGCAACACGCAAATAAAAAATAGTGCGGAGAAAGTAATGGACGAGAATAAGCAAAAGGCGCTTGCAGCGGCTTTAGGTCAAATTGAAAAGCAATTCGGTAAAGGCTCGATTATGCGTCTTGGTGACAACCGCACTATGGATGTCGAAACTATTTCAACAGGTTCTCTAGCGTTAGATATCGCTCTAGGTGCTGGTGGTCTTCCTATGGGCCGCATTGTTGAGGTTTATGGACCAGAGAGTTCAGGTAAAACCACACTGACTTTAGAGCTAATTGCTGCTGCTCAACGTGTAGGGAAGACATGTGCATTCGTTGATGCAGAACATGCTCTGGACCCAATTTATGCTAAAAAGCTAGGCGTTAACATTGATGAACTGCTTGTTTCTCAACCGGATACCGGTGAGCAAGCACTTGAAATATGTGATGCATTAGCTCGCTCAGGTGCCGTTGATGTTCTTGTTGTCGACTCCGTTGCTGCTTTGACGCCTAAAGCTGAAATTGAAGGCGAGATGGGTGATAGCCATATGGGCTTGCAAGCTCGTATGCTTTCTCAAGCCATGCGTAAGCTGACAGGTAACCTTAAGCAATCTAACTGCATGTGTATTTTTATTAACCAAATTCGTATGAAAATTGGTGTCATGTTTGGCTCACCTGAAACGACAACGGGTGGTAATGCACTTAAATTCTATGCTTCTGTCCGCTTAGATATTCGTCGTACTGGCGCGATTAAAGATGGCGACGAAGTTGTTGGTAATGAAACACGTATCAAGGTTGTTAAAAATAAGATTGCCGCTCCATTCAAACAAGCAGAAACACAGATTCTTTACGGTAAAGGCTTTAATCGTGAAGGCGAGCTGATTGACCTAGGTGTTAAAAACAAGCTTGTTGAAAAAGCTGGTGCTTGGTACAGCTACAAGGGTGATAAAATTGGCCAAGGTAAGGCAAATGCAGCTAAGTACATGCGCGAAAATCCTGAAACAGCATTAGAGATTGATACTAAGCTTCGCGAACTTCTTTTGGCTCCAGTAACTGAAGAAGCAGAAGAAAAAGAAATCCCTCAAGAAGAGTTGTAAATTCAACGAACATGATCATCATTACAAAAGCCTCGCCAATGCGGGGTTTTTTTATAAGTGAGATTAGCAAGTCAACGTTATGTATAAAAAAAACCACTTAGCTACTCAGCCAAAGAAAGTGCGATTTATCTCTTAAGCAGGAGAGATCATGGCGAATTTGAGTTAACGAGAAAATTATTACTTAAAGGTTATGAACAAGAAGATGTCGAACAGGCGGTTCTCTATTGTGTTGAAAATAATTATCTGGATGATCTTCGGTATGCTAAAAGCCAAGTAAGGCAGCATATTACTAAGAAACACGGGAAAATTAGGATTAGACAAGAGCTCGCAAAAAATAGAGTTGCGGAAGAGATAATTGAGTCTGCTCTCGAGATAGAAAAAGTAGATTGGTTCGAATTAGCGAAACAAGCTTACGAAAAAAAATACAAAGGAAAGATAGCTGAAGATAGAAAAGAACAAGCAAAACAGATGAGGTTTCTACAATATCGAGGTTTCGATTTTGAACAAATAAACTATGCATTAACCCATGATGAATAGCCATTGCTTTGATTAATCGTTAACGTCATTATTTGCTTAGTCCGTGCCTTTGGCTCCTCCACGCAGTTGTTTTACTGTATCTGGAACTGGATTTTCCCATTTGTTGACTTTTGTCGCTTTTGCATCTGAATTAGCAGGCGCTTTTGTTGTTTGACACATCAACGAATAAAACGTGTGATCATCTATAGTGGCAGAAATTGGAGAGTCACCGAAATGGATTAACTCTTCTGAGACCAATCCTTTTTGAGCTCTTTCTGCTACGATTTTAGCGTTTTGAAAATAGAGTGCTCCGTTAGTTGGATCCGGTAAATGACCACTTTGGGCTAGCTCTAAAATAGTTTCTACTTGGATGAGCTGACGAGGTGTCATTTCAGGTAGATGTTGCCATTTTCCTACTTTAGTTACCGGTTCAAATTGATTTTTTGCGTTAACAATGGCTTCAATAGAATCAGAAAATCGACCACTTATCTTACGATTAAGAATGACAAAAACCACGGCGCTAACGCCAATTAAACCTTGGTTAGATGCCTCTGCATACGCTGTCCTTGCTATTGCGTCTACATCTATAGCTGTCAACTGGATACTCGCAATTTCTTTTTTATAGGTATTGTTAACAGTATCGCAATCAATTGACGCAGGTGAATTTGCTGATGCGCAAAGAGCCAGCATTGAAAACCAGTTCATAATAGTATGCCCATAAATATTCGAGTTTTTAAATTCATGCCTATATTAATCATAAACTTGTTGAGTTTGGTACTATTCTTTTCTTGAAGAAAACTAGGCGAAACCTTAACCTTGATTTACAATACTCGCCAAATATCTGCCAGTGGGCGATAGTTGCCCTAAATTCATACAGAAAGTTTCAGGAAGAGTCGCATGTTTATGAGCACCGACGAGATACGCCGTGCGTTTCTAGAGTTCTTTGAAAGCAAAGGACACCAGATTGTAGAAAGTTCATCATTGGTACCAGCAAATGATCCAACGTTGCTGTTTAACAATGCAGGGATGAATCAATTTAAAGATTGTTTTTTGGGTATCGATAAACGAGCCTATACGCGAGCGACCAGCGCACAACGATGTGTTCGTGCTGGGGGGAAACATAATGACCTCGAAAACGTTGGTTTTACCGCTCGTCACCATACCTTTTTTGAGATGCTTGGAAATTTCAGTTTCGGTGATTATTTTAAAAACGATGCCATTGGCTACGCGTGGGAATTCTTAACCGTAGTACTTAAGCTTCCTCAAGATAAATTACTTGTCACTGTTTATGAAACGGATGATGAAGCATTCGAAATTTGGAATAAAGATGTAGGCATTCCAGCTGATCGTATTGTTAGAATTGGCGATAAAGAAGGTGGTAAACCTTACGAATCTGATAATTTCTGGCAGATGGGTGATACGGGACCTTGTGGTCCGTGTACAGAAATTTTTTATGATCATGGTGAGCATATCTGGGGCGGTCGTCCAGGCACGCCAGAAGAAGATGGTGATCGTTTTATCGAAATTTGGAACAACGTATTCATGCAGTTTAACCGTCACGCTGACGGTACAATGGAACCTTTGCCAAAACCTTCTGTTGACACAGGTATGGGGATTGAGCGTATTGCTGCCATTATGCAGGGCGTACATTCAAATTATGAAATTGACATATTCCAGACTCTAATTAAAGCTTCAGCGGAAGTAATAGGTCATGAAGACTTGTCTAATCAATCCTTACGTGTAGTTGCCGACCATATTCGTTCTTGTGCATTTCTTATCGTAGATGGTGTTATGCCATCTAACGAAGGACGTGGATACGTACTTCGCCGTATTATTCGTCGTGCGGTTCGCCACGGTAATAAACTTGGCGCAAAAGGCGTGTTTTTCTATAAGCTTGTGGGTGTATTGGCTGATGTGATGGGAACGGCAGGAACCGAACTTAGCAAGCAGCAAGCGTTGGTAGAAAAAGTACTTCGAATCGAAGAGGAAAACTTCAGTCGGACTCTAGAGCGTGGTATGGCGATATTGAACGATGCCTTAAACGCGTTAGAAGGAAAAGAACTCGACGGAGAAACGGTATTCAAACTCTATGATACCTATGGATTTCCAGCGGATTTGACCAATGATGTAGCTCGAGAACGTAATTTTTCAATTGACGAAAAAGGTTTTGAAAAAGCGATGGAAGCGCAACGTAAACGTGCGCGTGAAGCGGGTCAATTTAAAACCGATTACAACGAAGCGATTAAAGTCGATGCGACAACTGAGTTTCTTGGTTATGAAGGTACTAATGCGCAGTCAAACGTGGTTGCGATATTTGTAGGAGGTGTAGAGGTTGACTCTCTTTCTGCCGGTGATAAGGCAATAATAGTTTTAGACCAAACACCATTTTATGCTGAATCTGGCGGTCAATGCGGTGATGCGGGTACTTTAAAAGTCACCTCAGGGCTATTCAGAGTAGAAGATACCCAGAAGTTAGGTAGTGCAATTGCACACCATGGAGAGCTTGTTGAAGGCGTGTTTGCTAAAGACGACACCGTGTCGGCGTTAGTTAATGATGAACGACGTGCTGCAATTTCGCTTAACCATTCAGCCACACACCTATTGCATGCCGCATTACGTCAAGTTTTGGGCGACCATGTAACGCAGAAAGGATCATTAGTTAAGGCGGAAAATCTACGCTTTGATTTTTCGCATCTTGAAGCGGTTAAGCCACAAGAGCTACGTGAAGTCGAGCGCTTGGTTAACAGCCAAGTTCGTGTTAATCATGTGATTGAAACCAATGTTACTGATATTGAATCAGCGAAACAAAAGGGCGCAATGGCCTTGTTTGGTGAGAAATATGATGATGAAGTACGTGTTTTGAGTATGGGCGATTTTTCTACTGAGCTTTGCGGTGGTATTCATGCTAAGAATACGGGTGATATTGGTCTATTCAAGATTCTATCTGAAGGTGGTATCGCGGCTGGTATTCGACGTATTGAGGCCGTAACGGGTGAAGCGGCTCTTGATGCGATTGAGTCTCAACAAGCTCAATATGAAGCGAAGCTTCGAGAGGCGGCTGTTAAGTCAAAATCGCTAGAAAAAGAGATGCAACAGCTAAGTGATAAGTTGGCTGCTGTAGAGAGTTCTAACGTCATGGGGAAGGTGGAAGATATAGCAGGCCATCGAGTTTTAGTTGCTGCATTAGATGGAGCCGACAATAAAAACTTACGAGTGATGGTCGATGATATTAAAAACCAACTTGGTAGCTGTATTGTCTTTCTTGCAAATACCAAAGACGGAAAAATTAGCCTAATAGCAGGTGTGACCAAAGACCTTATCGGAAAAGTAAAAGCCGGAGAACTGGTTAATATGGTAGCGCAGCAAATCGGTGGTAAAGGTGGGGGGCGACCCGATATGGCTCAAGCTGGAGGTACAGATCTAGCGGCATTACCTGAAGCGCTTGGTACCGTACACGGATGGCTAGAAGAACGCCTGAAATAATTAGAAAAATCAATTAAGAAAAACCAACTAATTATGATTAGTTGGTTTTTTTGTTTTTAAGCCGATTTTTCTGATTGACCGCAATGAAATAGAACGAATTCTGGTAAAGAATGCACACGATTTAGACATTTGAGATTAACGTTTATGTTCGAATAGATCTCATATGATTAGCTGTTTAGTAAGACTGGACAAGAAAAACAGCATGTAAGATTAGATTTATGGGAAGGGTAATAGCCGGTGAATAAACCGTTATATGTATTAAAGTTTGGTGGCACTTCGGTTGGAACAGTTGAAAGAATTCAATCGGTTGCTAAACGAATTATTGCCGAAAAAGAGTCAGGCGCGAATGTCATCGCTGTTGTTTCAGCCATGTCTGGTGAGACGAATAGGTTGATGAATTTGGCTCAAGAAATTGATGACGTACCAAATGCAAGAGAGCTTGACGTTCTGTTATCTGCTGGTGAGCAGGTGTCGATGTCTTTACTTTCGATTGCCATCAATAAGCTTGGTTTTGATAGCGTATCGCTAACCGGTAGTCAGGCTCAGATACTGACCGATGGCCGTCACAATGATGCAGCGATTAAACATATAAACCCTGAACCGATAAAACAACTTTTAAAAGAAGAAAAAATTGTCATCGTTGCTGGGTTCCAAGGCCGTTGTGAGCAGGGTGACATAACAACACTAGGGCGTGGAGGCTCAGATACCACTGCTGTGGCGTTGGCTGGTGCTCTCCAAGCTGATGAATGTCAAATATTTACTGATGTCGATGGCGTGTTCACCTGTGATCCTAGAGTAATAAAAGGGGCCCGAAAATTAGATAGAATCGATTTTCCAAATATGGAAGAAATGGCGAGAAAGGGAGCGAAAATTCTTCACTTACCAAGCGTTCAATTTGCATGGGCTCAAAACGTGCCGTTAAGAGTACGATCTTCTTTTTCTGATGATCAAGGTACCTTAGTGAAAGGAGAGCACTGTGAATATGGTGTCTGTGGAATCGCGCTACAACGATCACTCATACTTGTTCAAGTCGCTGACAGCGACCTTAATGCGGTTAAAAAACAGTGTCAGTTACTTGGGATTTCTGTCTGGAACGTGATCCAGGAAACAGATCAGAGCGGTGTAGTCATCCATCAAGAGGGTTATGCCAAGTTAAGTCTGGTTTTTGTCGAAAAAATCCGTAATAGTGAAGCGGTGAGTGCATTAACTATTGTCGGTAGCAAAGCGAAAGGGATGTTGCAGCAGTCTTGTGAACTATTCGCACAACATGATATCGAAATTCTGAGCCGTGTGGCAGAGAGAAACTACTTAATGTTTGTTCTTAGGCCTGAGTTATTAGAGAAAACAGCTAATCTTATTCACGAAAAACAGATAAATTTAAAGGAAGAGCTTGAAGAACAACGAAAAGTCGCTATTTCTTGACTAGTATAGTTTACGAAAAGAACCTTTTTGTTGGATAATAAGCCTTATTGCAGAGAAAGTTTAGAGATTACTCAAGGAGTAGAAAAATGCTGATTTTGACTCGCCGAGTTGGCGAAACCTTAATGATAGGTGATGAAGTAACAGTAACGGTACTTGGTGTTAAAGGTAACCAAGTTCGAATTGGTGTTAATGCTCCAAAAGAAGTATCCGTGCATCGTGAAGAAATTTATATGCGCATTCAAGCGGAAAAAGGCACAGGTACTCCTACGACAGGAAATTACTAAGTGTATAAATCACTAAAAAAGCTAGCAACTTGCTAGCTTTTTTAGTGATGAAATAATGAAAAAGTTGGAATAAATATCAGTTAAAACTGTGTTTTTCTAGCTGGTTGGTTGATTAGTGTTCTATCACACATTTTTTTACCCGATTTACCTAAGAAAGTATTTGACATATTTTTGGTAAATCGTAATATGTGCGTCCTCAAGATGGTGAGGTGGCCGAGAGGCTGAAGGCGCTCCCCTGCTAAGGGAGTATACGGCTTAATACCGTATCGAGGGTTCGAATCCCTCCCTCACCGCCATTCTTGAGTATTAGTAGAAATACGCGCTCGTAGCTCAGCTGGATAGAGTACCTGGCTACGAACCAGGCGGTCGAAGGTTCGAATCCTTCCGAGCGCGCCATTTCTGAATATGTGGTGAGGTGGCCGAGAGGCTGAAGGCGCTCCCCTGCTAAGGGAGTATACGGCTTAATACCGTATCGAGGGTTCGAATCCCTCCCTCACCGCCATTACTAACTTAGTTGGTAATACGATGGTCTCAAATGACCATTTTTTTGTTTCTCAGAAACAGAAGTGTGATATATTTCACAACCTGCGCGCTTGTAGCTCAGCTGGATAGAGTACCTGGCTACGAACCAGGCGGTCGAAGGTTCGAATCCTTCCAAGCGCGCCATACATTAAAGGAAATGTGGTTTCTAAGTGTTCACCTAATTGGGTTCCCAATGGAGAATATTAGCACCGTGTTTTAGCACCAAATTGCGCGCTCGTAGCTCAGCTGGATAGAGTACCTGGCTACGAACCAGGCGGTCGAAGGTTCGAATCCTTCCGAGCGCGCCATACATTAAAGGAAACGTGGTTTTTAAGCGTTCATCAAGATGGATTTTCAATGATGAATATTAGCACCGTGTTTTAACACCAAATTGCGCGCTCGTAGCTCAGCTGGATAGAGTACCTGGCTACGAACCAGGCGGTCGAAGGTTCGAATCCTTCCGAGCGCGCCATACATCAAAAGAAACGTGGTTTTCAAGTGTTCATCCAGTTGGTTTTCCAATGATGAATATAAGTACCGTGTTTTAACACCAAATTGCGCGCTCGTAGCTCAGCTGGATAGAGTACCTGGCTACGAACCAGGCGGTCGAAGGTTCGAATCCTTCCGAGCGCGCCATACATCAAAAGAAACGTGGTTTTCAAGTGTTCATCCAGTTGGTTTTCCAATGATGAATATAAGTACCGTGTTTTAGCACCAAATTGCGCGCTCGTAGCTCAGCTGGATAGAGTACCTGGCTACGAACCAGGCGGTCGAAGGTTCGAATCCTTCCGAGCGCGCCATATTTCATATATATCCTTTCAAGCTTACTTCTTACTATATTTCATACAAATCAAAAACCTAGCGTTAACATTCTCTTATCATATGCTACACCGAATTTTTACATCCTTCTGTTTTGTAAAAAGAAATTTTAGTTTTAATACCTATCTCTCAGTATTTCTGGTTCTATTCGCTTAATTTATTATAAGCGCTCCGCTAAATTACTTACAAAGAGGCTAATTTTTAGCAATTCGTAAAGTTTTAATGGTTTAAACCATAGAAAACTCTGTTAGCTTATTTGAACACGATTCGAAATTGACAATTAGTCACCAATCGAGATAATCCTTAGTCGCAAGTTTGTGAATGGATCTCAAACTTGGCATTAATTGTCGTTAAGACAGCGAAAGGAAGCATAATGACAGATATTGGAAGTTTATTGGAACAAGCCGCGACACTCATGTTAACTGGGATGGCTGTTGTGTTCGTGTTTCTTACCATTCTTGTATACCTAGTTCGGTTGATGTCTTCTCTTGTACCGGAAGAGTTACCACAACCGATAGCTGCCCCTATCCAAAATTCTAAAGTTCAACAATCATCATCTACTGTTAGTCCGCAAGTTGTAGCAGCAGTTTCTGCTGCGGTACATCAGTACCGAACTTCTAACACTAAATAGTAGTTTTAATAAGATTAAAAGGAGTTACTGAGCATGTCTAAACCACTTGCTATTACTGATGTTGTGCTACGCGATGCCCATCAATCGTTGTTTGCTACGCGGATGCGTATCGAAGATATGTTACCTATTGCCGAAGAACTCGATAATATCGGTTACTGGTCGCTAGAAACATGGGGCGGTGCGACTTTTGATTCATGCATCCGTTTCTTAGGTGAAGATCCGTGGGAACGTCTGCGTGAACTTAAAAAGGCGATGCCTAAAACACCTATGCAAATGTTATTACGTGGACAGAACTTGCTAGGTTATCGTCACTACGGTGATGATGTTGTTGAAAAATTTGTTGAACGTGCGCATAAAAATGGTATGGATGTATTCCGTATTTTTGATGCGATGAATGATGTTCGTAACTTCCAAAAAGCAGTGAAATCCGTGGTTGATGTTGGTGCCCACGCTCAGGGTACACTTTCTTACACCACTAGCCCTGTACATAATTCAGATACATGGGTTGATCTGGCTAAACGTCTTGAAGATTTAGGTTGTCACTCTATCTGTATTAAAGATATGTCTGGGTTACTTAAACCTTATGAAGCTGAAGAGTTAATCACTCGCATCAAGGCATCGTGTGACGTCCCGTTGGCCCTTCACTGTCATGCAACTACAGGCTTGTCTACAGCAACGGCTGTAAAGGCGGTTGAAGCTGGCCTTGATATCCTCGATACCTCTATCTCTTCAATGAGTCAAACCTATGGTCATACTCCGACTGAAACAGTTGTTGCTATGCTCCAAGATACAGAGCGCGATACTGGCCTTAAATTAGAACAAATAGAACCTATTGCTGCTTACTTCCGTGAAGTTCGTAAGAAATACGCGAAGTGGGAAGGTGCAATGAAGGGTGTGGACTCCCGTATTCTTATTGCTCAAGTACCTGGTGGTATGTTAACCAATATGGAAGGCCAGCTTAAAGAGCAAGGTGCAGCAGACCGTATTGATGAAGTTTTGGAAGAGATACCTCGTGTTCGTAAAGATCTCGGTTATATTCCATTAGTTACACCGACATCTCAAATTGTGGGTTCTCAAGCAGTAATTAATGTATTAACCGGCGAACGTTACAAGAGTATAACGAAAGAAACAGCGGGAATACTTAAAGGTGAATATGGTACTGCTCCTGCTGAATTGAATAAAGAACTTCAAGCTCGAGTATTAGATGGAGCAGAGCCAATTACTTGTCGCCCTGCGGATCTAATAGAAGATGAGTTGGAAGCATTAACAACTGAACTATTAGAAAAAGCGAAAGCTGAAGGCATTTCTCTTGCAGAAGATACTGTAGATGATGTGTTAACTTATGCACTTTTCCCTCAAGTTGGACTTAAGTTCCTTAAAAATCGTCATAATCCAGATGCGTTTGAACCAGCTCCGGGCAAAGAAAAACCTGCTCCTGTTGCTCCAGTCGTAGCTCCAGTTGCTAGCGGTGTTGAATCATATAGCGTTAAGGTTGATGGACAGGTATATGATGTTGAAGTTGGCCCACAAGGTCAATTAACTTCAGTTACCCCTACTGCAGCTCCAACACCTGCCGCAGCACCTGCACCTTCAGCTAGTAATGCTGAAGTTGTTACTGCCCCATTAGCGGGCACTATTTTTAAAGTAATGGTAGCGCCAGGTGCACAGGTTGCTGAAGGTGAAGTCCTTCTTATTTTAGAAGCAATGAAAATGGAAACGGAAGTTCGCGCAGCAAAATCTGGAACTGTTGCAGAAATCAACGTTAAAGATGGCGATGCCGTAGCAGTTGGTTCTCCACTGCTAAGCTTGGCGTAAGGGAGAGTCATGGAAGGTTTAATGCGTCTTTGGAATGATACAGGGGTAGCCAATTTTGAATTTGGCCAGATCTGTATGATCGCAGTCGGATGCCTGTTACTATTTTTGGCTATTCGTAAGGGCTTTGAGCCCTTACTACTATTGCCAATTGGTTTCGGTGCAGTACTAGCAAATATACCTAATGCTGGTTTTACTGAACCTGGCGGTATGCTGTATTACGTATATCACGTAGGTATTGAAACGGGTGTGTTCCCACTACTCATTTTTATGGGTGTAGGGGCTATGACCGATTTTGGTGCCTTGATAGCTAACCCTAAAACATTATGGTTAGGTGCTGCGGCTCAATTCGGGATCTTTGTGACGCTGTTTGGGGCTATTCTGTTAAATTACATACCTGGTATGGAGTTTACTCTAGCAGACGCGTCATCAATCGCTATCATAGGTGGTGCAGATGGACCGACAGCCATATTCTTATCCAGTCGATTATCACCGGATTTGTTAGGGGCTATCGCGGTTGCAGCATATAGCTATATGGCTTTAGTGCCAATCATCCAACCGCCAATAATGAAAGCTCTTACTACGCCGGAAGAGCGCAAGATCAAAATGGCTCAGTTACGTCACGTTGGTAAGATCGAGAAAATACTTTTCCCTCTTGCTGTACTCTTGATGACCATACTGTTCTTGCCATCAGCTACACCTTTGGTAGGTATGTTCTGTCTAGGTAACCTGATGCGTGAAGCTGGAGTCGTTGAACGTTTATCTAAAACGGCCCAAAATGAGCTCATCAATATAGTGACCATTTTCTTAGGCCTTGGTGTCGGTTCGAAGTTGCAAGCTGACAAGTTCTTAAATCTTGAAACTCTAGGTATTTTGGCACTGGGTGCCGTTGCATTTAGTATTGGTACGGCTGCTGGTGTTCTCATGGCGAAGCTTCTGAATAAGCTGTCAAAAGAAGACATCAATCCACTTATTGGTGCTGCAGGTGTTTCTGCTGTTCCTATGGCAGCTCGTGTTGTGAATAAGGTTGGTCTTGAGGCTAACCCGCACAATTTCCTTCTAATGCATGCTATGGGTCCTAATGTAGCGGGTGTTCTTGGTTCTGCAGTAGCTGCGGGTATCTTGCTAGCGCTTGTTGGATAGTTCTGGTCATAATCTCTACAATTGGGTTAACCAAATAGAACAAAATGGTTTATAGTCAAAGGGATGCTAACGCATCCCTTTTTTGTTTGTTTTAGGGAGCCTACATGAGTGAGAACATCAAAATAGTAATACCTGAATTCGGAAAGCCGGAAGTGTTGGATTTTGTGAGTGAGAAAATACCTGAACCCCAAAAGGGTGAAGTGTTGGTAAAGGTTTATTTTGCCGGTTTAAACCCGATAGACGTAAAAACTAGAGCCGGACTAGGATGGGCAGCCGCTCAAAATAAAAATAATTTACCTTGGACTCCTGGTTACGATATTTCAGGTAAAATAGTATCAACCGGTGAAGACGCACAGCGTTTTGTTGAGGGAGATACGGTAGCTGGCCTTATAGGCTTTCCATTAACCGCTGGTGGATACAGTCAATATATTTGTGTGGCAGAGGACGACCTGAGCTTAGTACCTGATGCTGTAACACTAGAAGCTGCAGCCGCCCTGCCTGTCGCAGCACAAACAGCCGCACAAGCCTTAAGTAAAGCCGAAGTCAAAGCGGGCGACAGAGTTTTAATCCTTGCTGGAGCTGGAGGCGTTGGACATATTGCCGTTCAAATAGCCATTGCAGCGCAAGCGGAAGTATATACCACGTGTAGTGAAGCAAATTTAGATTACCTTGCGAATCTTGGTGCCCATGCTATTAATTACCAGTTTGCAGCAGTGTCTGAGCGACTTTCGGATGTAGATGTTCTCATCGATCTTATTGGTGGGGATGTGGCACTTGATGCCCTTAAATGTCTAAAAGACGAGGCGCGAGTAATTACCATTCCTACAATCACAAGAGATCTTATTTGTGAAAAGGCAGAGATGCTTGGTTTCAATGCATCAGGCATCCTTGTAGAACCTAGCCCAGAACAATTGGAAGCTATGCTGTACATGGTCGGTGTTGGCTTGTTGAAAGTAGATGTTCAACCTGCCATCTCTTATAAGGACGTGATAGAAGCGCACCGTAGATTGGAAACTGGACACACAAGAGGCAAACTCGTACTGGATATGCGGTGTTAGAACAGATTTATCTCTACTTTAACGAGTCAGCACTTTGGGTGTTAGGTATATCAGGCTTCTTAAGTGCTACGTTATTGCCAGGTGCATCTGAAGCTACATTGATCGCTACCTTAAATACACAGCAACATACGGCATTTTCTGTCATATTAGTCGCGACTGCGGGGAATACGTTAGGTGGGCTTACCAATTACTGGATAGGTTTGTGGATACCCAATCGAACTCAAAAAGAAAAACATGGTCATAAAGCGATAGCATGGCTTAAACAGTATGGCTATTTTGCCCTTTTATTTAGCTGGCTACCCGTTATCGGTGATCCTCTTTGTCTTGCAGCGGGTTGGTTAAGGATGAAGTTTCTGCCAACTGTTGTTTTGATAGCCCTCGGAAAGGCATTGAGGTATAGCGCTTTAGCAGCGTTGTTTTATGGATTTATTTAAGGAAATATTAATGAGTAAAATATGGTTCGGTGCA
Organism: Vibrio algarum; assembly: GCF_028204155.1. Taxonomy (NCBI): domain Bacteria; kingdom Pseudomonadati; phylum Pseudomonadota; class Gammaproteobacteria; order Vibrionales; family Vibrionaceae; genus Vibrio; species Vibrio algarum. The sequence goes on from NZ_JAQLOI010000001.1 coordinate 957,884, forward strand.
GTGTCTTTAGTTGCCTTATATGGCTGTTCTCAAACTGCATCTTTCGATAGTGACGTTCAAATACCAGAAAATATCACTTTTGTTGAGCAATCTATAGCTCAACCTAACAAGGTTTCGATTCCTTATTCGAAGTTTGTGTTGGATAACGGATTAACGTTGATTTTGTCACCTGATGATTCAGACCCTTTAGTGCACGTTGATGTGACCTATCATGTTGGTTCAGCGAGAGAGCAAGTTGGAAAATCTGGCTTTGCCCACTTTTTTGAGCACATGATGTTCCAAGGGTCGGAGCATGTTGGAGATCAAGAGCATTTCAAAATAATCACAGAAGCTGGTGGGACGCTTAACGGAACAACAAACCGAGATAGAACGAACTATTTTGAAACGGTTCCATCGAACCAGTTAGAGAAAGTCCTTTGGTTAGAGTCCGATCGTATGGGCTTTCTAATTGATGCCGTTTCACAGAAAAAATTCGAAATTCAGCGAGATACTGTTAAGAATGAACGAGCGCAAAATTATGATAATCGTCCTTATGGACTGATGTGGGAGCGGTTAGGAGAGGCACTTTATCCCGAAGGGCATCCTTATTCTTGGCAGACCATTGGGTATGTAGAAGATTTAGATAGGGTCGATGTTAATGATTTGAAAGCATTCTTCCTTCGTTGGTACGGTCCGAATAATGCGACATTAACTATCGGTGGCGATATCGATGTAGAACAAACATTAAATTGGGTTAATAAATATTTTGGCTCGATACCTACAGGCCCTGAAGTTGAAAAAGCAGATAAACAGCCAGTTGAATTAACGAAAGATAGATACATTACGCTTGAAGACCGCATTAAGCAGCCGATGGTGATGATTGGATGGCCAACCACTTATCGTGGAGAAGAGAGCCAAGCCGCATTAGATACGCTTGCTTCAGTCTTAGGTAGTGGTAAAAATAGTGTTCTCTATCAAGAGCTTGTGAAAAGTGAAAAGGTTATCGATGCTGGCGCATTCCACCAATGTGCAGAACTCTCTTGTAGTTTCTATGTTTATGCAATGGGAGACTCAGGTGAACAAGGTGATTTAAGCAAAATCTATGGGGATTTAATGTCAGCTCTGGTCGATTTCAAAGACACAGGAGTAGAGGAAGATAAGCTAGAGCAAATTATCGGTCAGGCAGAGTCTAGCGCTGTATTTGCTTTGCAAAGCGTTAGAGGAAAAGTGACACAGTTAGCATCCAATGAAACCTTTTATGGTCAGCCAGACAGGATAGAAATACAGCTTGAACAACTCAAAAGCGTGACTCCTGAAGCAGTAATGAGTGCTTATAACTCATTTGTCGATGGAAAAAACAAAGTCACTCTCAGCGTTGTACCAAAAGGGCAGCTCGACCTTGTTGTCAAACCAGCAAATTTTGTAACGCCAGAAAGAACATTGCCGACATATAAAAAAGTAAAAAACAGCGATTTGGAATACACCAAAGCGAAAGACAGCTTTGACCGTACACAAATGCCACCTGTAGGCGGTGCAGTCAAAGGCATTATGCCTGAGCTTTACAATGTATATTTAGACAATGGCATTGAAATATTAGGCAGCGAATCAAGAGAAACGCCTACTGTGGAACTACAAATTATGTTACCTGCAGGTCATAGATATGTTTCTAAAGGCAAAGAGGGACTGGCAAACTTTACTTCTGAAATGATGCAAGAAGGAACGACAGAGAGAAGCATTGAAACGATACAAGCTGAACTCGATAAATTAGGCAGTTCTATCAGTTTTGGTTCGGGAAACTATACAACAACGATTAGTGTATCCTCATTGGAGAAAAATCTTTCCCAGACGTTAGACATTGTGGAAGAAATGCTGTTTAAACCTGCGTTTAAGCAAGAGGACTTCGACCGGATAAAGAAACAATCTGTTGAGGGGCTTATCTATGAACATCAGAAACCAGCTTGGTTAGCCTCTCAAGCAACACGACAAATATTGTTTGGCCGATCAACATTTGGGCGTTCGAACGATGGCACTTTACAGTCTATAGAGAGCATTCAACTTGACGATGTGAAAGCATTTTATGACAGCAACTATACACCATTAGGTGCACAGGTCGTCGTTGTAGGAGATGTATCGAAAGAAACATTGATTCAAAATCTTAGCTTCATGAGTGATTGGCAAGGATCTGATGCGCCAATTCTTCGCCCACAAATAGTAAAAGCAAAAGATACACAGCATATCTATCTTATCGATAAGCCAAAAGCTCCTCAAAGTGTGGTTAGATTGGTGAGACAAGGATTACCGTATGACACGGTGGGTGAGCAGTATCTAAGCCAGTTGGCGAATTTTAATCTTGCAGGTAATTTCAATAGCCGTATTAACCAGAACTTGCGTGAAGATAAAGGCTATACCTATGGTGCCAGTGGCTATCATGCGAGTAATCGGGAAATCGGTATCATTGTCTTTGATGCTCAAGTTCGAGCGGACTCTACTATCCCGTCGATTCAAGAGTTAATCAAAGAGATGAAGCAATATAGTGAAGGTGGAATGACATCAAAAGAGCTTTCATTTATGCGCTTAGCGGTTGGTCAACAAGACGCGTTGAAATACGAAACACCAAGCCAGAAGGCTAGGCTGTTATCTAACATAATTAATTATTCGTTGGATGAAGATTATGTTGAGCAGCGTAATACGGTATTAAGTAACGTGAGTCGCTCCAAGTTGAATGATGTAGCAAGCAAATGGTTTAACCCAAAAGATTATCAAATTATCGTTGTTGGGGATGCGAATACGCTTAAGCCTCAATTAGAAAAATTAGATATACCGCTTATAGAGCTTGAAATATCAAAATAGAGAACGCATATAGGAGAGAGAGGTGATTGAATGCCTCTCTTTTTTCTCTTTGTATAACAAAATGCAGAGCTAGTAATTTATATAAAAAAGCGTAATCTACGCAAAAACATGAAAAAGTGACCACTGTTTTGACAAATTTTTCCTCTAGGCTTAAAAAAGTAGCGAAAAACCCTGACAATTTTAAAAATATTGGTCGTGGTGTTGAGCGTGAAACTCTGAGATATACTTTAGATGGGCATTTAGCTTTAACTCCACATCCTGCCGGCCTGGGGTCAGCTTTAACAAATAAGTGGGTGACTACCGATTTTTCCGAGTCCCTACTAGAATTTATAACTCCTGTTTCTTCTAACGTAGAAGAGTTAGTCGGGCAGTTATCTGATATCCACCACTTTACAATGAAAGAGATGGGAGACGAGAAACTGTGGCCGCTTTCTATGCCTTGTTATGTAGAAAATGAAGATGATATTGCCTTTGCTCAATATGGCTCGTCGAATGTAGGCAAAATGAAGACGTTATACCGTAAAGGATTGAAAAATCGTTATGGTAGTTTGATGCAAATTATTTCTGGCGTTCATTTTAATTTTTCGTTTCCAGATAGCTTATGGGATTCTCTTTACGGGGATCAATCTGAGGATGAAAGAGCCAATACAAAGTCTGATGAATACTTCAATGTTATTCGGAATTATTACCATTTTGGTTGGCTTATCCCTTATTTTTTGGTGCATCTCCTGCAATCTGTTCTTCGTTTTTGCAAGGCAGAGAGACACAACTACCTTTTGAAAATGTCGGTCATACGCTTTATCTTCCTTACGGTACTTCGTTAAGGTTGAGTGACTTAGGTTATACTAATAGTGCTCAAAGTGAACTGAAAATTAGCTACAACAATCTGGAAGAGTATCTAGAAGGGTTAGAGAAAGCCATTCATACGCCTTCCGATGATTTTGCTCAAATAGGTATTAAGGTTAACGGTGAATACCAACAACTCAATAGCAACGTACTTCAGATTGAAAACGAATTGTACGCGCCGATTCGAGCAAAACGTGTCAGTGAACCTGGCGAAAAGCCGTCAGAGGCTTTGAAACGTGGTGGTGTAGAATATATAGAAGTTCGATCGCTTGATGTAAATCCGTTTAGTCCTATTGGTGTCACTAAGGAACAGATTCGATTTTTAGATCTATTTTTAACATGGTGTTTAATTAAGGATACTGGACCAATTGATAACAAAGAGCTTTGTTGTTGGAAAGATAACTGGAATCGAGTTATTCAAGAAGGTCGAAAACCTGATTTAATGCTAGCAGAAGGTTGCAATGGTAAAGAAAGAACATTGCATGATTACACAAAACAGATATTTGCTGATCTACAGTTGATAGCTGTAGAGATGGACGCCGCAAACGGTGGAAATGAATATCAACAGACATGCCAAGAGCTGATGACGTGGATCGAAAACCCTGAGTTGACGATTTCAGGACGACTGTTAGAAAAAACAAAAGAGTTAGGTGGTATTGGGCAAGTAGGAACCACTTATGGCTCAGAATATAGAGATTTTCATTTAGCTAATAGCTATAAGGTTTATAACCAGCAAGCGATGTTAAACGAAGTTAATGCTTCTGTTCAAAGCCAAAAACTTATTGAACAATCAGATGAAATGAATTTTGATGAATTTCTCGAAGATTACTTCTCTTACTTAAAATAATGAACTGGCTCGAATACAGAGTCGAGCTAATGGAGACAGAAGAATGCCGTTACTAGATAGCTTTACCGTTGATCATACAAGAATGAATGCGCCTGCTGTACGCGTAGCAAAGACAATGCAAACACCGAAAGGGGATACGATAACTGTATTCGATTTACGTTTTTGTGTGCCGAATAAAGAGATACTCTCTGAACAAGGAATTCATACTTTAGAACATCTTTATGCGGGCTTTATGCGTGCACATTTGAATGGAGGTGATATTGAAATTATCGATATCTCTCCAATGGGTTGCCGTACAGGTTTCTATATGAGCTTGATTGGTACTCCTTCAGAAGAGCGCGTTGCTGAGGCTTGGTTGGCAGCTATGGAAGACGTTTTAAAAGTAGAGAACCAAAATAATATTCCCGAGCTTAATGAATATCAGTGTGGTACGTATGGTATGCATTCACTTTCCGACGCAAAAAGTATTGCTAAGAATGTAATTGAAGCTGGTGTTCTAGTGAATAAAAATGATGAATTAGCTTTGCCTGCTTCTATGTTGGAAGAGCTAAATAAGTAGATGATATTTATACGGAACTAGGAGAGTTGGTGAGTAATGTGGAGATAACTCTGTAAATCACTCAAAATTTTCTGAAATGATCAAAAAAGGAGTATAACGGTATGGTTATACTCCTTTTTTATTAAATATTTATCAGATGCAGCTACTTCCTAGCGGGAAAAACCTTAACAAGACTTATCTTATTCTCAGTAAATTTCATAATTTCCATTGGGTGCCTTTCAACCTCAATACTGACTTGGCTCTCAGGAATGTCTTCTAAATGCTCTAAAATAAGACCATTTAGTGTCCTAGGCCCATCGGTTGGAAGCTTCCATTTTAAACCTTTATTAATATCTCGAATATTGGCACTACCTTCAATAAGAAAGCTACCGTCACCTTGTGGTGTTATTTCTTCGGATAGGCTAGGGGCAATAGAGGTAGTAAATTCCCCCACAATCTCCTCCAAAATATCTTCTAAAGTAACGAGGCCGATAATATCGCCATATTCATCAACGATGAGTCCAATCCTTTCTTTGTTTCGTTGGAATTTGAGCAGTTGAACGTTTAACGGTGTTGCTTCTGGTATGAAATAGACCTCATCTGCAGCGCGTAAAAGCGTTTCTTTTGTGAACTCATTTTTTTCTAGCATCAGACGGTAGGCTTCACGGAGACGCAGCATTCCAACAACTTCATCTATCTGATCTCGATAAAGTACGATTCGCCCATGAGGTGAATGGGTAAGTTGCCGTACAATAGATTTCCAATCATCATTAATATCGATACCGGTGATCTCATTTCTTGGTACCATAATATCGTTGACGGCTACATTTTCTAAATCAAGAATAGACACCAACATGTCTTGGTGGCGACGAGGAATTAAGCCTCCAGCCTCGTTTACAACCGTACGGAGCTCATCTGAACTTAAAGGGTCTTCTGTTGCGTGAGTTGCTCTAATGCCTAATAGTCTCAAAACACCGTTGGTAATTAAGTTTACTAAGAGAACTAATGGAGCAAGTATCTTCATTAGCACATTTAGAATGAGACTACTGGTATAAGCAACTTTTTCTGGATAGAGTGAAGCCAAAGTTTTAGGTGTGACTTCAGCGAAGACAAGCACAACAAGTGTTAGCAATCCGGTTGAGATGGCAACCCCTACATCGCCAAAAAGGCGCATACCAAGAATTGTCGCGATAGCAGAAGCAAGGATATTAACTAAGTTGTTTCCAATAAGGATAAGCCCTATAAGGCGGTCAGGGCGGCTTAATAGCTTTTCGACACGCTTAGCTCCCTTATGTCCTTCTCCTGCAAGGTGCTTTAGTCGATATCGATTTAATGACATCATTCCGGTTTCTGAACCTGAAAAATAACCAGAAATGACGATTAGACATGCGAGAATGGCAAACAGTATACCCGTTGATATGTCATTCAATGTGTAGAGTTCCTTTTTTCAATTATCGCTCAATTAATGACCTAAATCATTTGGGCTGTCAATTATAATATCGGTAAAACTATGGTTTTAGTGACGGATAATTGGATTAGTTTAATATGATTTCTCGGACGAAGCGGCTGCCAAAATAGGCAAGTGTTAACAAAGTAGCTCCCGCGATAGCAAACCAAGTTACTTTTTTACCACGCCAGCCTTTTTGATAATGTCCCCAGAGTAATATCGAATAAATTACCCAAGCGACAAATGATAAAATGGACTTGTGAGCCGAACCTCGAGCAAACATATCGTCTAAAAATACAAATCCAGATAAGAGGGTTAAGGTCAATAACCCATTACCAAGAAGAATAATATTGAAAAGTTGTCTTTCAACCTTCATTAGTGGAGGTAAGTTAGGATTAATTGCCATCGCTTTCTTGTTTTTCAGTTTATAGTCTAACCATGCTAGTTGAATAGCATACAGAGCCGCGATAGTTAATGTTACATAGGCAAACAGTGCGATTGTAATGTGGATTAACAACCCCATCTTACCTTCAAAGTGGGTAATAAAAGTGCCCGGTAAAAAGCTAGAAGCAAGGATACTTATAATAGAGAAACCGTAGACCACGGGTAGCAAAAACCACAAACGCGCTTTGAACATCGCAAAACTCATTACTAATGAGGTTATAAAACTGACGACAGAGGCAACATTAAGAATACTTAAATTTTGCCCGCCCGCATTGCTGTGTATTTGGCCGTGTAGCAACCATGCGTGGAAAACAATAGCTAAAGCAGCGCTAATGAACACCGTTTTCGCTTTTATTTTGGTCTGCTGGGATAGCCCAGGTACTATAGTCGCTGTAGCAAGCGCATATAAAATAGCAGAGGCAATCGCGATTAAGCTGTCCATAGTTTCCTAATAAATTCTTGTTTAATGAACAGATTATAACGCGATTAAACTCGATGAGCTATCTAAGGGTTGAATAAATCCTCGTTTAGATTTTGGAAGATCTAATACCTAAGGTATACTGCCGAGATTAATCGCCTTTGCTTTGCGAAAAGGTTTTGCGAAAAGGTTTTGCGAAGAATCCAGCTAAAGAGACAGACATGTTTGAAAATTTAACGGATAGACTATCCAGAACACTTAAAAATATTAGCGGCAAAGGCCGTTTAACAGAAGACAACATAAAAGAGACGTTACGTGAAGTTCGTATGGCTCTTTTGGAAGCTGACGTGGCACTTCCCGTAATACGCGAGTTTATCAAACGCGTAAAAGAGAGTGCGGTTGGTGTAGAAGTTTCGAAATCATTATCTCCTGGCCAAGAATTCATAAAAATAGTTCAAAAAGAGCTAGAAGGAGTAATGGGTGAATCAAATGAGGCGTTAAATCTTGCGGCTCAACCTCCAGCTGTCGTTTTGATGGCTGGTTTGCAAGGTGCGGGTAAAACAACCAGTGTTGGTAAACTCTCTAAGCACTTAAAAGAAGTTGATAAGAAAAAAGTACTGGTTGTTTCTGCTGATGTTTATCGCCCTGCGGCGATTAAACAGTTGGAGACACTTGCTACTGACGTAGGTGTGGACTTTTTCCCTTCATCAGCCGACCAAAAGCCAATAGATATTGCGAATGCAGCCGTTGATCATGCTAAGAAGAAATTCTATGACGTTCTTTTAGTTGATACCGCGGGTCGTCTAGCCATCGATGAGCAGATGATGGGGGAAATTAAAGACCTTCATACTGCGATAGCGCCAGTAGAAACCTTATTTGTCGTTGATGCGATGACTGGTCAAGATGCGGCTAATACAGCGAAAGCGTTTGGTGATGCATTGCCTTTGACAGGGGTTATCCTGACAAAAGTGGATGGTGATGCTCGTGGTGGTGCGGCTCTTTCCGTTCGCCATATCACAGGAAAACCAATTAAGTTTTTAGGTGTGGGGGAAAAGACCGACGCACTTGAACCTTTCCATCCAGATCGTGTTGCTTCACGTATTTTGGGAATGGGTGATGTTCTCTCTTTGATTGAAGACTTAGAGCGCAATGTCGATAAAAATAAAGCCGCTAAGATGGCGAAGAAGTTCAAAGAGAAAAAAGGTTTTGATCTTGAAGACTTCCGTGAACAGTTAGGGCAGATGCAGAACATGGGCGGAATGATGGGGATGATGGATAAACTTCCTGGAATGAGCAACCTACCTGCTAACGTTAAAGATAAAGTAGACGATAAAATGTTTAACCAAATGGAGGCGATGATTAACTCCATGACAATGAAAGAGCGTTTACGTCCAGAACTCATTAAAGGTTCACGTAAAAAGCGTATTGCCGCAGGATCTGGTACACAAGTGCAAGATGTAAACCGTATGCTGAAACAGTTCACTCAAATGCAGAAAATGATGAAAAAAATGCAAAAAGGTGGCATGAAAGGCATGATGAGAAATATGCAAGGTATGATGGGCGGCATGGGCGGCGGTGGAATGGGCGGTATGGGTGGCCCATTCGGTAGATAGCAATAAAATTTTCGAGTACTCATGGTCTTCCTCTCTATATTTTAGATAGGAACTGAGTGAGTGCTCGAGCCCCTTTAATTCAATGAGTTATACCTTTCACTTTTATCCTTCGAATCTAAACCTTTTAGACATCACAAAAATCCTTGCAAAAGACCCAAATAAGAGTAAAATTCCGAGGCTTTAAATTGGCACGAGACCCCAAACTGTTTAAATAATGAACGGTTTTTGGGGTTAATTTTTTTGAGAAAGCAAAGAGGACGATATGGTTACCATTCGTTTGGCACGTCACGGCGCTAAGAAGCGTCCATTTTACCAAATCGTAGTAGCAGATAGCCGCAATGCAGCTACTGGCCGCTACATTGAGAACGTTGGTTTCTTTAACCCAACAGCTCAAGGTCAAGAAGAAGGTCTACGTATAGACCTAGACCGCGTTAACCATTGGGTTAGCGAAGGTGCTTCTCTATCTGACCGTGTTGCAAAACTAGTTAAAGACGTTCAAAAAGCGGCTTAATTGGTAGGCAACAAAGCAATGTCGGTTAAAGGAAACGAACTAATGAAAGAGCAAGCTGAAAGAATCGTAGTTGGCAAATTTGGTGCTACTTACGGTATCAAAGGTTGGCTTAAAGTTATTTCCTATACGGACGATGCTGAAAGCATTTTTGACTATAGTCCTTGGTATATAAACCAAAAGGGCAAATGGGTTGAATATAAGGTTGAAAGTTGGAAGCGTCATAACAAAGGTATGGTTGCTAAAATTGAAGGTTTAGAGGTCCGAGAGGATGCTCATCTTCTAACTAACTTTGAAATTGTAATTAATCCAGAGTCACTACCTGAACTGTCAGAAGATGAATTCTACTGGCGCGAATTGTTTGGAATGCAGGTTTTAACAACGAAGGGATATGACTTAGGTACTGTCTCCGATATGTTAGAAACTGGTTCAAATGATGTTTTAGTAGTGAAAGCAAATTTGAAAGATGCTTTTGGCCAAAAGGAACGATTAATTCCGTTTCTTGAAGAGCAAGTGATTAAGAATATTGATCGCGATGCTCAACGGATCGAAGTTGACTGGGATCCTGGGTTTTAATTCCACAGTAGAGCGAGAGAACAGATGTGGGTTGGCATAATTAGCCTATTTCCTGATATGTTCCGTTCAATTACTGAATTTGGAGTTACAGGTCAAGCGGTTAAAAAAGGTCTTTTGTCGGTAGAGTTATGGAATCCTAGAGATTTCACTCATGACAAACATCGAACAGTCGATGATAGACCTTACGGTGGTGGTCCTGGCATGTTAATGATGGTGCAGCCTTTGCGCGAAGCCATACAAACTGCCAAGAAAGCAGCACCGGGAAAGACGAAGGTGATCTATCTCTCTCCTCAAGGTCGGAAGCTCGACCAAAAAGGAGTAGAAGAGTTAGCTACTAACAAGAATATGATTCTTATTTGTGGCCGTTACGAAGGGATAGATGAACGCATCATACAATCTGAAGTTGATGAAGAATGGTCAATTGGAGATTTTGTGATGACGGGTGGTGAACTACCAGCTATGACGTTAATTGATTCAGTTTCTAGGTTTATTCCTGGGGTGTTGGGTGATTTTTCGTCAGCGGAGGAAGATTCTTTCGCAAATGGTCTGTTAGATTGTCCTCACTATACTCGTCCTGATGTTTTGGATGGATTAGAAGTACCTTTGGTGCTTAAATCTGGAAATCATAAGGACATTCGTCGCTGGCGATTAAAGCAATCGTTAGGCCGTACTTGGCTAAGAAGACCAGAGCTCCTGGAAAACCTAGCTCTGACTGACGAACAGGAACAATTACTAGCTGAGTTTGTAAAAGACCATCGGTCTAAAAATGCAGTTAAGTAACCTATTTTATTTAGTATCAGTTTATTCTAGGAATTTTAAAAATGAGTAACATCATCAAGGCTCTTGAAGAAGAGCAAATGAAACAAGACCTTCCAAAGTTCAGCCCAGGTGACACTGTTGTTGTTCAAGTTAAGGTAAAAGAAGGCGATCGCGAGCGTTTACAGGCTTTTGAAGGCGTTGTAATCGGTATTCGTAATCGTGGTCTACATTCAGCATTTACTGTTCGTAAAATTTCGAACGGTGAAGGTGTTGAGCGTACGTTCCAAACTCACTCTCCAATGGTTGATAGCATTGAAGTTAAACGCCGTGGTGCAGTACGTCGTGCCAAGTTGTACTACCTACGTGAGCGTTCTGGTAAGTCAGCTCGTATTAAAGAGAAGCTTGCTAAGAAGTAATGCTAACCAGCATTCTCAAATAGAAACGGGTTCCATATGGAACCCGTTTTTTTATGCTTGAAAAATGATCGTTTACAACAAAAGTGTTTGATCAGTTATTAATAAGGATCTTCAGACCAGCCGTCTGAGTCTGACATATCTGGTGCGCCTGGTATGGTGTTTTCTTCATCGGCCCATTCACCAAAATCTATCATTTGGCACTGCTTACTGCAGAATGGACGATATTGACTTTCAGGGCTCCAAACAACGTCTTTCTTACATTGTGGGCAAGGGACAACCGTTAATTTCGGTTCAATAGGTGTCGACACGAGTTAGTTTCCTTAATTACAAATAGCGAGATCAAACTCGACATCTTGGCTGTATGCTTGACCGTTTTCAAAAGACATAAACTTAATCGAAAATCGTTTTTTGTGCCCAGAAATCACAGGGAAAACACCATCAGCTAAAGGAATGTTCAGCCGTAAAATGTTGGCTTCTTCCGCGTCACTTTGATAAAAGCCATTTCGAGCAATTTGTGGATTAAAATATCCTGTTTCACGACAAAGCTTTAGCCAAAGGTTAAGTGATTTAGATAATGGTGCGAGAGTATTCATCCAACCTTCAGCGTTTCTTTGTCTTTGCTCTATAGGAAGGTGATTCCAATAATGCAAAGCCGGTAGGTCAAAACAACAGGTGCCACCAGGCAGGTTAAATCGTTGACGAATTGAGCTTAAAAACCGATCTTCTTTTAATGACCGACCAAAGCGTTCTGCTGCCATGAGATATTTATGAGTGGTATCTATTTCTTCAAGGACAGTGAGTAACTTCTCTTGGTCAACCCCATCGACGTTTAGCCAATGTTTGTAATTTAATCGCTGTTTTTCAAGGTCTTTAGCCAATTCTGCTTTTAATTGGATCTGCTCAAATATCTCAAGCAAATCAAAAATAGAGCGGAAAAATTGATGATACTGTTGATTATCGGAGAAGTTTGCGGAGTGATGCATTTGTCTCATGAGTGCTTCGACTCTAAGATAAATGCGGGTTTTTTCATTCAATGGGTGTTCAAATTTGTGTTTTGTCATTCCGCGACCTTATCGTCTCCTTTGGATGGATTCTTTTTTCTGTCTTGACAAAGAGTCATATAGTGTTGATGCAGCTTCGAAATTTGAGCAAGAAGTTCAATGCTGCCGTTATCATTTTGAATGATATCATCGGCAAATTGTAATCTCTCAACTCTGTCTGCTTGAGCTGAAAGTATCGATTCAACTTGACCCTTCGAAACGTTATCTCGTTTCATCGTCCTTTCTATTTGTACTTCTGTACTAACATCAACAACCAAGATTCGATCAGTCATTGATTGTAGTTGATTTTCAACCAATAAGGGAACTACTAATAGTGCATAAGGCGTTGTTATCTTGTCGAGATCTTGCTTCATCTTGTGGCGAATTATAGGGTGAAGCAGATTATTTAGCCATGCTTTCTCATTTTTGTCTGTAAATATAAGCGACCTTAGCGCCTCTCTATTAAGTTCGCCATTTGCTTTCAGCACACTTTTACCAAAGTGTTTAACAATTTTCTCTAAGCCTATGGTGCCAGGTTGAACAACTTCGCGCGCTACAACATCAGCATCCACAATATCAATATTGTAGTGCTGTTGAAATAGGTTTGCGACGGTCGTTTTACCGCTAGCGATACCACCAGTTAATCCAATGGTGTAAGGCATACTAAATCCCCAATACCGAGGAGTAGTACCAAACCATTATCTGGTCTCCCCATATCAAACTTACCCATCCAGCAATCGCAAGATAGGGTCCAAAGGGAAACTGTTTCTCTAAACCTTGTTTTTGCATGCGAAGTTGAATCAGTCCGAATATTAAACCAACAAATGAGGACAGCAAAATTATCATTGGTAGGTGTTGCCAACCTAACCAAGCGCCGAGTGCCGCAAGAAGTTTAAAATCGCCATATCCCATCCCTTCTTTACCTGTGACTATTTTAAAAATCCAATAGACACTCCATAGACAAAGATATCCTGCAATGGTTCCTATTACTGCATCTTGAAGGGACACAGGGCTCAACCCTATTAAAGCTAAAAACAGACCAATCCAAGTTAAAGGAAGAGTAATTTGGTCGGGTAAAAGCATAGTGTCGAGATCTATAAATGTCGCTGCGATTAATGCAAAAGAGAAAAAGATAAGTGCAATCGAGTAATAACTAGGTTCGAAGTAATAGGCAATAATAGCACTCATGCTGGCAGTTAATAGCTCAATCAATGGGTAACGAACACTAATAGGGTTTTGGCACTGATGGCATTTTCCTCGAAGCAACACCCAGCTAAGCACGGGGATATTGTCGATAAGGCGCAAAGGTGACTTGCACTTAGGGCATGTCGAACGAGGAACGCTTAAGTTAAATTTATCGTTATTTAATGGGATATTTAATTCAGGAAACGTTTCAGCACAATCTTGCTTCCATTCTCGTTCCATCATGATAGGTAAACGGTATATCACAACATTTAGAAAACTGCCGACAATGAGTCCAAATATCCCAGCAAGAAAGGGATAAAGCCAAGGGTAATACTCAAATAATTCCATTTATAGGCCCAAATAGCGTAGGTGCGATACGCATTCTATCCTAATATGTTCATCATGTTAAAGATAGGTAGGTAGATAGCCACAACTAAACTTCCCACAACGAGACCTAAAAATAGAATCAGTAATGGTTCTATCAAGGTGTTCAGTTTTTCTATGCTGGCATCAAGCTCTGAGTCTAAGGTGTCAGCTACTTTATCCAGCATATGTTCTAGTGTGCCAGATTGTTCACCCACCATAATCATTTGTACCATGAGGTTTGGAAAACAGTCGCTAGTTTTCATTGCAATATAAATGGGTACTCCAGTTGATACTTCATGGAATAAGTGCTGTATTGCCGCTTTATAATAAAGGTTGCTGGTTAAATTGATGCTGTTGCGAATTGCACTAATGATAGGAATACCAGAACGTACAGTCACAGCTAAAGAGCGATTAAATTTAGCAGTGACAGATTTTGCAAGTAGAGGACCAATCACTGGAAGTTGGAGTACTTTTTTGTCAATAAACAGGTGGAAACGATGAGAATGGAAAGTCAGTGCTCTATATAGCCCAAGAATAGCTACAATACTGAGTAATAATTTGACGGAATTGTTGCTTAACCAGTGGGACAAAAAAATAATTTTTTGAGTAAACCAGGGTAATTGAGCATCAAAGTTATGGAACATGTTTTCGAACTCGGGAATAACACTTACTAACATTAAGTAAGTGATAGAAAGTGCCAGTATTAAAACAAATATTGGATAGATCATCGCTTTTGCTATTTTGGATCTCTGTTGTTCAGCGTTCTCTCTATATTTAGAGATTCTCTCGAACGTTTCAGCCAGTTGTCCAGAGAGTTCAGCGTTAGAGATCAGATTGATGTAAGTATCATCAAATAAGGGTGTCGCCTTTTTTAGGGCTTCGGAGAGTGAGTCCCCCTCTTCAATTGCATGTTTAATGGTCGTAATGGTCAGTTGTCCGCTTAATTTTGGGTGATTTCTTTCGATTAATTCTAAAGATGATACTAAAGAAAGCCCAGCATTAAGCATTGTGGTTAACTGTCGAGTAAATAGATTGATATCCGCGCCAGTCATGCGTTGGTTTCTCAATGACAGAAATGGCGTTTTGACTTGTTTTATACAGCGAATTTTAATCTGCTTCTGGGCTAGTATTGAGATTACTTCATATCTATTTTTCGCAAATATGGTGTCTGTGATACTTTGACCTGACAGGTTTTTCCCATGCCAACGGTAGCAGCGATAAGGATGCGGAGTTTGGTTCATTACGTATCTCTACTTGGCTTTGCAATTAGTTAGTTTTAAAAAACTAAGGTTCTCTTTAATTCTTCAATGCTTGTTAAACCTAAAAATAACGTATTTTTTCCTGACTCATACAGAGAAGTAAACCCAGTTTGTTGTGCTGTTTCATTGATTACCGAAGCGCTGCTTTTATGCTCAATTTTTTTCACTAACGTTTTGTTTATTTTAAGTACTTCAAAAATGCCAACCCTTCCAAAATAACCGTTAATACATTCTGAGCAGCCCTCAGAGTTTGCTTTGTAAATCTTTTGATTAGGTTCAGACTGTGAGGAATTATCTAAATCTATTTTCTTGCAGAACGGACATAACGCCCTAGCTAAGCGTTGTGCAATGACTAACGATAAACATGAAGCTAGGCTATATTTATCCACTCCCATATTGATCAACCTTGTAATGGCTTCGCTAGCAGAATTAGTATGCAGTGTTGAAAGGACAAGGTGGCCTGTTTGTGCCGCTTTTATAACGATTTCAGCGCTTTCAATGTCTCGAATTTCTCCAATCATGATCACATCTGGATCTTGCCTTAATAGTGCCTTTAGAGTTGCGATGAAGTTTAGGTTGGTTTTGTTATTTACTTGAACTTGATTGATACCGAACAAGTTAATTTCAATCGGGTCTTCCGCTGTTGATATGTTCTTTTCGGGCGTGTTTAGATAATTCAACGCTGCATATAGCGAAACGGTTTTTCCGCTTCCCGTCGGTCCCGTAACCAAAACCAATCCTTGAGGCTTTTTAATCGTAGTTAAATAGTGGTCGAGTTGTGTAGGTGATAAACCTAACGCCATGATATCTAGAGGTACGGATTGTGTTTTTAGTAATCGAAGGACAACTTTTTCCCCCATAAAGTGGGGAGAGTGGAAACACGAATATCAACACTTTGTGAGGAAGTTAGAGTGTGTTTTATGCGTCCGTCTTGAGGAAGTCGTTTTTCAGAAATATCTAAGTTGGCTAATACCTTGATTCTAGAAGAGAGCCGCTGTGCTAATTGTATTTCCGGTGAGTCAATTTCTACTAGGACTCCATCACACCGTAAGCGTATTCGATATTCATGTTCATAGGGTTCGAAATGAATATCTGATGCTCTTTTCTGAATGGCTTCAAACAGAACTTGGTTAATATATCGACTGATTGGATCGTTATTCTGAGAACCAATACTAGCGGAGTTTAATTCGTCATTTGAGATAGGGACCAATTCTGATAATTGGTTATTACTGATCTTGTGTTCTATATCCATAAGCAACCTCTATTTGCAAAACGAGAAATGATAAAATTTCCAATTCAATAGCGTGTGATTACAATATTGTTTTTGTTGAGCAATATTTTGGGATGATTGTATTAGTAGCAATATCTGTTAAGCAGGTCCAAGCGCCAGCGCTATCTCGGTTAAGTGCGATTTTTTTCATATTAAAAAGAGTATTAGTGTCCATTGTTAGTATTAGCTGTCCAGATAGAGGGTTGCTGGTTATAGCTTTTGTTTCAATGGTACCGAGCGGTGAAGTCGTAGCGCCAAGAATTGGTTTTACCTCGCTGGTGGAGAGAGTTGGGAACTTACCTTCTGTCACGATGTAATCTTCGACATTTATTTTTAGCGCGGAAAGCGTTGCCATAGCGGCACCCAACTGAGATTTCTTTACGTAATTTTGATACTGAGGAATCGCGATAGAGGACAATACACCTATAACAGCGACTACGATCATTAATTCTATTAGTGTAAAGCCGTTTGAGCGTAGATTGAGAGTATGTGTTGTGATGAGATGGTGGTTTGTACTTAAAACCATAATGCTTTCCACTTTAAATGAAGTTGAAAAGCAAGCGTAAAAAGAGGGCGGATAAACTGAAATGCTCTTAATCATAGAACACGTGTGAGTTAATAAAAATAATGACTTGTTTCAAGTCTTGCTAGAAAGGATTCAGCGGAAAGAATAAAAAAACATGCTTAATGGCATACTTACATCCAAAAACAAAAAAAGAGGCTGTGCCTCTTTTTTGTTTCGATATTACTAATAGCGTTACTTAAAACGCATAGAGAGATCCATCGCTTTAAGGTGTTTGGTGAGTGCTCCAACTGATATGTAATCCACACCAGTTTCTGCAAACTCTCGAATCGTTTCTAACGTGACATTCCCAGAGTTTTCTAAGTCAGCTCTACCTGCGTTAATTTTGACCGCTTCTTTCATCATTTCAGTAGTGAAATTGTCTAACATGATAATATCTGCGCCAGCTGTAATCGCTTCATTAAGTTCTTCTAGCGATTCCGTTTCAATTTCGACGGGTTTTCCAGGGTTCAATTCTTTTGCTGCTGAAATTGCCTTAGAGATACCACCACAAGCAATGATGTGATTTTCTTTGATTAGATAGGCATCGAATACGCCAATACGGTGGTTGAAGCCACCACCACATACCACCGCATATTTAAGTGCGCTGCGTAAACCTGGAATCGTTTTTCGAGTGTCTAACAGTTTGCAATTTGTACCAACTAATTGTTCGGCATATTTTGCAGTAACAGTAGCACAGCCAGATAACGTTTGAATAAAGTTCATGGCGTTTCGCTCACCGGTGAGCAAAATCCTAGCGGGGCCAGAGAGAGTGCACAACGTTTGATTAGGTTCTACTTTGTCACCATCTTGCACGTGCCAATCGATAGTCACTTCGCCACCGAGCTGCTTAAAAACTTCATCGGCCCATGCTTGACCACAAAAAACACCTTGTTCACGAGTAATAATGGTTGCGATGCTCTGTCGATCTGATGGGATAAGCGTTGCCGTAATGTCTGTCGTTACATCCAACGTTCCACCTAGGTCTTCACGCAATGTTTCTGTAACCGCGCGTGATATTTCTAAAGGCAGTTGTTTTTTTAAGTAATTAAGGCGTGCATCGCTGTCGTGTGTGTTTTTCATTATGGAAATCTAGC